>JAPLPS010000076.1 GCA_026400075.1 Polaromonas sp. | reverse complement strand
CGGCCTGCACCGCTTCGAAGGCTGGTCACGGCCCATGCTCACCGACAGCGGCGGCTTCCAGGTGTGGAGCCTGGGCGAGATGCGCAAGATCAGCGAGGAAGGCGTCCGGTTCGCGTCGCCCGTCAACGGCGACAAGCTGTTTTTGACGCCCGAGATCAGCATGCAGATCCAGACCGTGCTGAACAGCGACATCGTGATGCAGTTCGACGAGTGCACCCCCTATGAAGCGAAGGGCGTGCTCACCAGCGAGGCCGACGCGCGCAAGTCGATGGAGCTGAGCCGGCGCTGGGCCAGCCGCTGCGTCAGCGAGTTCGCCCGGCTCGAGAACCCGAACGCGCTGTTCGGCATCGTGCAGGGTGGCATGTTCGAGAACCTGCGCCAGGAGTCGCTGGACGCGCTGGTCGAGATGGATTTCCCCGGTTACGCGGTCGGCGGCGTCAGCGTCGGCGAGCCCAAGGAAGAAATGCTGCGCATCATGGCGCACACGCCGCACCGCCTGCCCGAGCACAAGCCGCGTTACCTGATGGGCGTGGGCACGCCGGAAGACCTGGTCGAAGGCGTGGCCTCGGGCGTCGATATGTTTGACTGCGTGATGCCGACGCGCAATGCGCGCAACGGCCACATGTTCACCCGCTTTGGCGACCTGAAAATCCGCAACGCCCGCTACAAGAGCGAAGAGGCCCCGGTCGATGCAAGCTGCAGTTGCTACACCTGCCGCAATTTCAGCCGCGCCTACATGCACCACCTGGACCGCTGCGGCGAGATGCTGGGCCCCATGCTGTCGAGCATCCACAACCTGCATTACTACCTGAACCTGATGCAGGAAGTGCGCGACGCGCTGGACGCGGGCCGCTTTGGCGCGTTTGTGCTGCAGTTCAAGGCAGACCGCCAGCGCGGCGTCTGAAGCCATGAAACCGCCTGCGGCAGCGGCGGCTTGAGCGCCAGCGCAGCAGGCTCAGCCGCCCACATGCATCGTGAACTGCGCGCCGCTGGACAGGCGGCACTGGCCGGTGCCCATCGTCGCCGAGTTCATCTGGTAGTGGCAGTTGATGTAGCTGCCCCGGTTGCCCGCGCCGTTGGCGATGCCCTCGCGCGATGAGCCGCCTGACGCGCGCGTCGCTTCCCCGGCAAAGCTCTCGCCATTGATGACGGTGCTGAAGGTGCCGCGCCCGTGCAGGTCATTGGTGACGACAGCCCCGACCATGCCATAGGCCGCAGCAGCCTGGTTGGCCGGATACAGCCGCGCCGTAAAGGTAACGCTGGCCGCTGGCGGCGCGACATAGACAGTGGATGGTTGCACCTGCTCACGGGGCGGCTGAATCGGCACAACATAGCAACCGGCCAGCGCGCCAGCGCCGAGCACAGCGCCCATCAAGGCCAGACGGCGCACGGGGCGCACCAGGCACAAACCCAAAACAGTTGACAGCGCGGACTTCATACATCACCTCCCGTTACCCAAGAAAATCCTTGTGCAGGCAAGCTTAGTCCTGGCCGTCAAAAAGTCGTAAAAAAACCAGCCAAGGCTGGTTCTTTCATACGCAAAGTATCTTTTTCTGATACTTCTAGCGGCCCGGCGCAGGGCTTAAACGGCTACTCGCAGCGCTCGGCCTTGGTGCTGCCGGGCGTGCCCGGCTCAGTCACATTGAAAGTCCAGGTCTTGCGCACCTTGTTGCCGCCGACATCCACCGCCGTCACATCGACCATGTGGCGGCCGGGCTTGAGATTGGCGCGATACGTAAAGGCATCTGAAGTGATCTTGCTGCCCGTCGTGACATCACGGCCCGACACCAGGATGTGAACGCTCTTCGGATTGACGCCGCCCTTGGCCTCAAAAGAAGCCGAAATCGGAATGATGGGGCGTCTCGGGGTGCTGGAACCCTGCAGCGGCTGCATATTCAGCACCAGCGGCACCTTGGCATTAGCTGCCTTGCTATCGCCCGCCTTGGCCTTGCCCGGTTTGGCCCGGACAGACTTGTCGCCCTGCGACAGGGTCGCCACCATCGCGCTCGTGGACTTGGGTTTGTCCTGCTTGCGCAACGTGTAAGTCGCCTCATAGACGCCGGGGCTGACTTCATTCATCACAACTTTTTTCACAATGCCGGGAATCTCGACATCGGCCGTGCCGCCGGGCATGCCATTGAGTGAAAAATGCAGTTCAGCCCCTGGCTCCAGCTTGGTAACCGGATCGACGGTAAAGCGGTCAATCCTGAGTTTTTCAGTCTTTGCCTTAGCTTTTTCTTTTTCTTTTTCTTTTTCCTTGATCTTTGCCTTGACCGGGTCAGCCAGCGGCACCGATACCGGCACGGGCACCGGCACTGGCGTCGTCGCCATGCCGACCGGGAAGGTGTAATTGCCAACCACATTGCGATTGCCCGCCTGCACGACGGCGCGTATCGGGCTGGTCTGCACAATACGATCCTGGCTCAGAACCGTGTAAGTGCCGGTATAGACGCCACGCGCTGTTTCCTTCAGGATAATGTCGCGGTTGACGCCATCAATACGAACGTGGCTCTTGGCCTTGGCCGTTCCTTCGACCGTAAAACCCAGCTCGGCTCCAGCAGCCAGCCCGCTGTTGGAGCTGACCTTCAAAGAGCGCAGCTCAGGTGCATCAGTCTGAGCCATCACGGCGCTGGGTAAAGCAACCATCGCCGTAGCGACAGGCAGCGACAGAAAGACTGCCGCCATGTGGTTGCGTAGGTATGCATTCATGGTGGAAACCCCTTGTAATAGCAATTACTCTGTGTAATTTTTTCAACCCTGTAGCGTTTAATGTAGCCGAGCTTGACGAATCAATAAGCCAGCGCTGGCAGCGCTTCTCACTGGGCGTCCGGTGGCGTCGCCGGAGCCTGTACTAAACGAAATTCCATGCCTGATCCTGAACAAAATGATCCCCGCCGGGCTTATTCAAACGCCCCCGTCAACCGCCGCACCGCTCCGAAGGCAGCGCCCAGGCCGCAGGCACCGCCGCCTGCCGTCAGGGCGCGCACGCAGCAGGCCAGGCAGCGCCAGGAGCTGGGCGCGCCGCTGAGCGAGCTGCTGGCACGCAGCGCCGCTGACGGCGTAGCGCGCCAGCACAGCGCGCTGCACCCGGCCGTCATTGGCGCGGCCATCTGCGCCGTCGCGGCCGTCAGCGCCCTGGTGCTGATTCGCTCGGGCGCCGGGCTGGCGCTGGCGGGCGCCTTGCTGGCGCTCAGCGGCGCCTGCTGGCTGTGGCAGCGGCGCATCACGCGGGCGGCGCGCCAGACCTTGAGCCTGCAGGGGCCACCCTCCGCCAGCGCCTCGCCGTTCGACGGGCAGGCGCTGCGCCGGATTGACCAGATGTTTGAAGCCGCCGCTGCCGCAGTCAGCGAGCCCGTCCTGGAGCGCCTGATCGCCCTCAAAACCAGCGCCGCCCGGATGGCGCTGGCCGTCAATCGCGCCGAGGTCGATGGCGACTTCACCGTTGAGCATCGCCTGTACGTGATCGAAGCGATACGGCGCTACATTCCCGACACGCTCAGCGCTTATTTACAAGTACCGCCCGCACAAAGAGCCTTGCCCGGCGCGCAGGCTGGCCCGAGCGCCGACCAGCTTTTGCTAGCCCAGCTGGCGCTGCTGCAGTCGGAGCTGGAGCAGCGCGAGCAGCTGCTGCACGCCGGTTCGGTCGAGCCGCTGCTGCGCCAGCAGCGCTTTTTGCAGGCCAAAGCGGCGGGCGACTGAATCGGGCGCCGCCCCGGCAGCGCCGCTCAGGCGGGGCGCGTGTCGGCGACCGGCTCGTTGCCGCGCGCCATCAAATCGGCCTCGTAGCGGTCGCGGATGGTTTTGGCCAGCGTGAAGGTGCTGCTGACCAGAAACAGCCAGCTGACCACCATATAGCCCTTTTGCCAGTCGCTGATAGCCATGCGCCACAAGCCCCAGGCGGTCAGAGACACGGCCGCCGCAAACGAAATCCACACCATCAAAATCCAGCCGCTGGTGTCGATCTGCCCGTCGCGGTTGTCGCGCACCGTCTTGGCCGCCGCAAACGAGGCGAACAGGCAAAAGAAAAACCCGATGGCCAGAAAAGCCCGGTCCAGCTCCTGGCTGGGCAGGTACATCACCCCGGTGCCGCTGGCCAGCACCGCCAGCCCGAACGAAGTCCACACCTGGGTGCGCCAACCGGCGGTGTCGCGCTGCATGACATATTTGGTCGCCATTTTGAAATTCTCCTTGGGTTAAATGAACGGGGCTGACGCGCTGTTCTCAGCACTACTTCAAGCACTACTTTAAGCTTTTAACAAGGCCAAAACCCGCGCCTGCAAGACTTCCGGCTGAACCTCGGCGGGCGCCAGCGCGGCTCCGGCGTTCAAGCCAACGCGGCTGAAAATACCGCGCCGAAACGGCCGCACCATCGCCACGTTCTGCCCGTTGACGCGCTCGATGCGGCTGAAAAATGAGCCCCACAGATTCGTCAGCGCCATAGGCACCACCGGCACGTCCAGGCCGTCGCGGCGGGCGTTGTCGAGGATTTTCATCACGCCGCCCTTGAACGGCTGCAGCTCGCCATCAAACGTGATGCCGCCCTCGGGAAAAATCGCCAGCAGGTCGCCGCCCTGCAGCACTTTGGCGGCGGCCTCAAACGCGGCTTCATACGCAGCCGGATCTTCGGCGCGCGGCGCCACCGGAATCGCTTTGGCCAGCCGGAACAGCCAGCCCAGCACCGGCATTTTAAAAATCCGGTGATCCATCAAGAAGTAAATCGGCCGCGAGCTGGCCGCCATCAGCAGCACCGGGTCGATGAAGCTGACATGGTTGCAGGTCAGCACCGCCGCGCCCTGCGCCGGGATGTTCTCGTCGCCCTGCACCTTGAAGCGGTAAATGCAGCGCGACACCAGCAGCGCCACAAAGCGCAGCAGGTACTCCGGCACCAGCATGAAGATGTAGAACGCCACCACCGCGTTGGCCAGTCCGGTGAATAAAAAGATTTGCGGAATGCTGAAGTTGGCTTTTAAAAGCGCGCCCGCCAGCACGGCGCTGACGATCATGAACAGCGCGTTCAGGATGTTGTTGGCCGCGATGATGCGGGCACGGTGCGTAGGCTGGCTGCGCAGCTGGATCAGCGCGTACATCGGCACGCTGTAGAGCCCGGCAAACAAGCTGAGCAGCGCCAAGTCAAGCATCACGCGCCAGTGCGCCGACTCGGCCATGAAGCGGCCCACGCCCATCAAATTGGAAACGGGCAGGCCGCGCGCGGCAAAGTACAGGTCGATGGCAAACACGCTCATGCCGATGGCGCCCAGCGGCACCAGGCCGATCTCGACATGGCGGCGGCTCAGCACCTCGCACAGCAGCGAGCCGGTGGCAATGCCAATCGAAAACACCACCAGCAGCAAGGACGCCACATGCTCGTCGCCATGCAGCACCTCCTTGGCAAAGCTGGGGAACTGGCTCAAAAACACCGCGCCAAAAAACCACATCCAGCTGATGCCCAGCATGGAGCGAAACACCACCAGATTGGTTTTGGCCAGTTGCAGGTTGCGCCAGGTTTCCGTCGCCGGGTTCCAGTTGATTTTCAGCCCCGGATCGGTGGCGGGCGCGGCCGGAATGAACTGCGCCACGGCCCGGCCCGCCAGCGCCAGCGCCACGCAGGCCACGGCGACATATTGCGGCCCGACGCCGGGCACCGCCACCATCAGCCCGCCGACGATGTTGCCGAGCAAAATCGCCACAAAAGTGCCCATTTCCACCATGCCGTTGCCGCCGGTCAGTTCGCGCTCCGTCAGCGCCTGCGGCAGGTAGGCGAACTTGACCGGGCCGAACAACGTCGAATGCAGGCCCATCAAAAAGGTACAGGTCAGCAGCAGCGGCACCTGGACATTCACATTGCCGCTAACAAAGCCGACGGCGGCGATCAGCATGATGACGATTTCCAGGTTCTTGACGAAGCGGATCATGCGGGTTTTTTCAAACTTGTCGGTCAGCTGGCCGCTGGTGGCCGAGAACAGCAAAAACGGCAGGATGAACAGCGCGCCAATCGCCAGCCCGGCCAGCGCGGGCGGCAGCCAGCTCACGCTGAGCTGGTAAGTCACCATCACGGTAAAGGAAAACTTGAACAGGTTGTCATTGGCCGCGCCGGAAAACTGCGTCCAGAAAAACGGCGCAAAGCGGCGCTGGCGCAGCAGCGCGAACTGGTTCGGGTGCGCGTGGGACGGCGCGGGCGCGGCGGGCGCGGCCACCGCTGCGGCGGTCTCCACGGCGGCGGTATCCGGGCTGGACAGTTCAACACTCATGCGTGACTCCTGGGTTCAAAGGATTGCCGGGCCAGCGCCCGGCCCCGGCTGGGGGCTGGCCGACTCTGCGGGCAAAAAGGGCAACGCTGATTTTGCGCTGGATTCAAGACGCTGCTCAGCCGCAACCAGCGCCGCCTTGAGCGCCAGCAGCACCGGCCAGGCGGAAAAACTCGCCACGATATGTTTCAAACTGTGGCCGGAAACCAGATGGCCGGTCAGTTCAAACACCGGCTGGTCGGCCAGCTCCAGCCCTTTGGCCAGCGCGTACAGCGCAATCACCAGCGCCCAGCGAATCGGCAGGCCGGACTCGGGCAGCACCGGCCGCAGCCAGGCCGCGAGCCCAATAAACACCATGCCGCCGCCCTGCAGCAGCGCCCAGGGCAGAAAATTGCCCGAGACGGCCCAGTGCTGAACGGCGGCCAGCCCCAGCACCAGCACCACCGCCGCCAGCGCGATACCGGCGCGTCGGCTCACCACCTGCAGCGCCGCCAGCCCCAGCAGCCCGGCAAAAGCCAGCACCATGCCGCCCCGATCCCAGGCCAGCCCGGCGTCGTCGGGCTGCCAGTGGTAATAGGAAGAAACCCCGGCCGTCACGATCAATCCGGCAAAAAACAAAGCCGCCAGCGCGGCTTGCGCGCCATCCACAGCGCGCAGTCGCAGCGCCCGCGCCAGCGTCCACAACCCGGCCACGCCCCACAGCGCAAACGGCAGATTGCTCAACACATCGAGCGCATGCGGCAGCGGCCCCCAAGCGCGCTGGTCGGCAAAGTCGTGGTAATGGGCGGGTTGCGGCAGCGCCGGAGCAGCCAGCGCCAGCACGCCCAGCAGCAAGGCCGCCAGCACCAGCGCGCCTTCACGGCGCAACACGCGCAGCGGCGTCGGCAAAGCACGGGGGTAAAGACAAATCATGACGGCTCCTGAAAAAAGTAAAGGCACAGCCGCACTGTGCCCGCCAGCGGCCCCCGGCGGCAGCGCGTTTCTATACAGTGGCAGCATTTCAATCCAGAAGTAGCCCAAAACGATACCTATGAGTACCAGCGCCGACCTCGTTGTCATTTTAAAAAAAGAGCTCAAAACCGCCCGCATGACTTACGCCGACCTGGCGCAGGCGCTGGGCCTGGCCGAGTCCAGCGTCAAGCGCATGCTGGCCAAAGGCGATATGCCGCTGTCGCGCATAGACGCAATCTGCCGTGTGCTCAAGCTCGATTTTGCCGACCTGGCCCGGCAGGTGGCCGACAGCCAGCCGCTGCTGGCCCAGCTGACCGAGGCGCAGGAAAAAGCCGTGGTGGCCGACAAAAAACTGCTGCTGGCCGCCATCTGTGTGCTCTCGCAGTGGACGCTGGAGCAGATCAGCGCCAGCTACCGCGTCTCGCCCGCCGAATGCATCGGCTACTTCGCGCAGCTCGACCGCATCGGCATCATCGAATTGAAGCCGCTGAACCGCTACCGGCTCAAGCTGGCGAAAACCTTCCGCTGGCGCCCGCACGGGCCGGTGATGGATTACTTTCGCGACAACGCGCTGCTGGACTATTTCTCCGGCGGCTTTGATGGCGCTGGCGAAGGCCTGCTGCTGGTGCATGGCGCGATCAGCCGCAGCCTGGCACCCTCGTTCATGGAGCGCATGCAGCGCGTGGCCCAGGATTTTGCCCAGCAGCACCAGGCCGACCAGAAGCTGGCGGGCAAAGACAAGGAAGGCTACACGCTGCTGCTGGCCATGCGGCGCTGGGAATTCGAGGCTTTTGTGGCGCTGCGGCGCTGACGGCCTGCGGCAGTCCGGCGGCTCAACTGGCTCAACCGGCCACCGTAAACACCGTCAGCACGCCCGTATAGCCGTACAGGCGGTTGCGGGCGATTTCACCATCGGCAAAAAATCCGACCAGCGGCACATCGCCCAAGGCGCGGCGCACCATTTGCAGCTCGGCGCTGGGCGCACCAAAATGCGGCCCGCCACGTCCGGAGCAGCTGACATACACCGCGCCCGCAATGCGCCGGGCCGGGTGCGGCGCCGCCTGCGCCGCTGGCGGATTCAGCGCGCTGGCGGCGTCCAGCGTCAGCGCGTCTGGCTCCAGCGCTTCAGGCTCCAGCGCGGCGCGGATTTCAGTGCAGATGCGCACCAGATCGACTTTGGCGGCCTGGGCGTTGCGCTCGCAAAAAGCCAGCTGCATGCCGACGCGAGGCAGGTCGGCAATCGCGATGCCCCGGCTCGCCGGGTCTAGCCCGATCAGGTGGCGCACCACCACCTCGGCGCCGAACTGGCCGGTTTGCCGGGCGCCGGGCCGGGCCTCATCGGGCGGCAAAGGCGGGCTCAGGCCGACCAGCACCGCGTCCAGCTTGGGCGCGGACGGGCGCGCCAGCGCTTGGGCGCCGATGCCCAGATCGGCCAGCATCACGTCCAGCGCAGGCTTGCCGTCCAGCGCGGTAATCAGGTGGCCGTCGCAGGCGCTGATCTGATGCGCAGCCGCCAGCGGCCGACAGCCCTGGGTGACGCGCGACATCAGCCCGAGCGCGCCGCCCGGATCGCGGGCAAAAGCGACGCCGCTCAGGCCGCCGCTGAACACGCCGCCCGCCGCGCCCTGCCCCTTGACGTTGCCGTGGCCGCTGAGCGCGAACTGCAGGCCGCGCGTGCGGCTGGACGCCAGGCCGCCGAACAGATAGCCGCTGTCGGTGCGGCTGGCCATTTCATCGACCAGTTCGGCCAGATCGGGCGTCGCGGCATCGGCGTGAACCAGCGCGGTGTGCGCCTGAAACAGCCCGCTGCGCGCCGATGGCAGCGGCGCGACCCCGGAAAACACCCGGTACTGGCCATGCGGCAGTTCGCACAGCATCACGGCAAGCGCCGGTTCGTCGAAATACTCGGTGTTGTTCGACAGCACGCCGACGCCGACCGTGCCACTCCAGTCGGTGATCTCGGGCAGCTCGGCGCTCAGGTGATCAAGGATGTCCTGGGCGTGGGCGGCGTAAGGGTCGGTGATGTAGAGCAGCGCCAGCGTCGGCGCGCTGGCGTAATCGGGCTGGGCCAGGCGGCTGCGCAGCTGCGCCAGCGCCAGGTCGGCAGCGACGCGCCATTGAGGATGGGCGGCGTGAGCGTAGGGAAAAAGCTTCATGAAAAAAAGCGCCGCAGCGGCGCGCAGGACAGGCGCGCCTTCACGGACGCAAGCTTAGCGCGTGGTCTTTTTGGCGCTGGTGGCGGCGCTCTGGCGCGCCGGGGTTTTGGCGGCGGTTTTAGACGCTGGCGCTTTCACAGCCGCCTTGGGCGCAGCGGCTTTTGACGCGGCGCGTGCAGCGGGTTTGGCCGCCGCTGGCGCGGGCATGCTGCTCTTGAGCACCGTGTCCATCGCCGCTTGCCCGCTGCTCATGCTTTTGCTGGCGGTTTCCGCTATTTCCTTAGCCATGTCGGTGGCCGTTTTAACCGCTTCCTGAGCCATCGCCGTGGTGGCGTCGAGCGCCGTCTTGCTGGCCACTTCCTTCATCGCCTCGGTGGCAATGGTCTGGAACTGCTGGGTCAGCGCGCCCCACCACTGCATCGGATCGACCATGCCGTTAGCGGCCGGCGAAGACTCCTCGGACTGCGCGCTGGCAGCGGCGGCTTTGGCGCTGGACTCGGCCTCGGTTTTGGCCTCAGCCTTGGCTGCCTGAAACGCCGAGGGCGGAATTTCCAGCCCCGCAAAGCTCTTGCCCAGACTGGCCACGCCCTCTTTCATGCTGGCCAGGCTCTCGCCGGTCTTGATCGTGAAGGCGTTGGCCATATCGGTCATGTTGAAATTCATGCCCTTGAGCGTGGCCAGCGTCATTTTTTGCACTTCCAGCGCCTGGATGGTGGCCTTCAGCGCGGTGGCGTTCTGGTCTAGCCAGAACTGAACCGCTTTGAGTTCCTGCACGCGCTTGTCCAGCTCTTCGAGGCTGAGCGTGGGGGCAATCCAGTTTCCGAGATTGGGCAACTGCGGGCTGGCTTGAGACTGGGCGCCAGCGGCCTGCTTGGCCAGGTTTTGCAGAAAATCAAAACCGGGCACCAATTTGCCGAAATCGGGAAAAGAAGGAATTGCTTGATTCATGGATGTCTCCTGGTTGATGGACTGTCGCGGTCTGCGGGGCAGGGGCGTTAAGCGCCGGGGCCGGGTCTGCCCAAACCTGCCTGCACGCCTTGCATTGTGCAACGCCTTGGCGGGGCGTCAAACGATTTTCACCCGCCCTTTCAACCTGCGGGCGCACTCCCAGCCTGCTAAGCTCTAAGCATGAAGACCAAGGCGTCTGTTTTGAACTTTTCCCCTTCGTTGGCTGCGCCAGCGGCGGCTTGTCCACGGGCGGCGCCCTCCTGGCGCATCTTGGCGCTGCTGGCCGCACTGGTGCTGCTGGCCCATGCGCTGGCGCTGGGCGCGTCGCCCGCCAATTTTGGGCCGACGCCGCCCGCCGCCCAAACGGTGCCGGTGATGCTCACCCGCAGCCTGAGCCTGCCGCCCCTGGCCGCCCCCACCCAGGCAAAGCCAGCCACGCCTACGCCAGCGGCCGCCCGGTCGCCCGCCCAGGCCGCCGCCAATCCGCCCCCGACAAAACCACTGGCCGCGCAGAAAGCGCCAACGCCAGCCCCGCAAGCGCCGCAAACCTCAGCCCCCCCAGAAATTCTGGAAACTTTGGCGGCAAACGACGGGCCGCCGCAGTCCTCCGCCGACCCGTTCTCGGGACTGGAGCAGGGCAGCGGCCCGGAAGAGGCGCCGCTGCCCCAGGCGCCGCCCCAGTCCTCAACCAAGGCGCAGCCCGCCAGCAGCACCGCTGCCGCCACGCCCCCACCGGCAGCGCCGCCCGGCAAACCCGGCCAGCACCCGGTCAGCCCGGTCGGCCCCATCACGCTGCCCGCCAGCGTGGATATGGGCTACCAGGTCACCGGCAACGTCAAGGGGCTGACCTACCACGCCAAGGGCGAATTGCTCTGGCGCCACAACGCCAGCAGCTATCAAACCCAGATGAGCGTCAAAGCCCTGCTTTTTGGCTCACGCGGCATGAGCAGCCAGGGCCAGCTGGACGCCGAAGGCCTGGCGCCGACCCGCTTCGAGGACAAGGGCAGAAATGAAGTGGCCGCCCATTTCGAGTCCGGCAAAGGCCAGATCAGCTTTAGCGCCAACACGCCGTCGGTGCCCTGGGTCAAAGGCGCGCAAGACCGGGCCAGCGTGCTGATTCAGCTGGGCGCCATGCTGGCGGGCAACCCGACGGCTTTTCCGGCTGGCAGCAGCATCTCGGTGTACACCGTCGGGCCACGCGATGCGGAAACCTGGACTTTTTTGGTCGAGGACGGAGAAGTTCTCGCCCTGCCGTTTGGGCCACTGGCGACGATCAAACTGTCGCGCCAGCTACGCAACGAGCACGATAAAAAACTCGAAGTCTGGTATGCGCCCTCGCTGGGCTACCTGCCGGTTCGCAACAAACTCAGCGAAGCCAGTGGCGACTTTGTCGATCAGCAGCTCAGCAGCTTGAGCAGACCCTGACGCACCGCGCCAGCCCGCCGACTTTTTTAGGTAATTCAGTCCACTCTCTTGAAGTTGGCATCAACGTTGCTATGTACCGGGAAAGGGGAAATTTATGCAACTACTTTACGACTCAGACTCTTTTGTGGTGGTGCAGATTCACGCCAATGCGCCTGAAGCCTCCGCCCCCGTTTCCGCCCTGCCCGAGCTGGCCCGCCACGGCTTTGAAATCGTGGACAAGCGCTCCGGCAAGGAGGTCTATCTGGACGGCTCGTGGGCCGAGCTGTTCCAGCAGCGCCTGAGCGCCTGGGCCAAAAACACCCCGACGCAGGAAGAAGTCGAAGATACGCTGGAAGGCTACAGCGGTCTGGCGACCACGCCGATCTCGCTGCACTAAAAACGGCGCTGCATGAGGGCAGCAACTGGCGCTACCTGCGACAATTCACGCCCTATGAATCACGCCTACGTTTTGACCCTCTCGTGCCCCGACCGCCGGGGCATTGTGCATGCCGTTTCCGGCTTCCTGTTCGAGCAGGGCGGCAACATCGAAGAGGCCGCCCAGTACAACGATCCCGGCACCGGCCTGTTCTTCATGCGCGTGCAATTCGCCTGCAGCGAGTTCACGCATGCCGAACTCTCCAGCCGCCTGAGCGCCTTTGCCCAGCCCTTTGAAATGCGCTGGAAACTGCACGACACCGCCCAGCCCATGCCCACCGTCATCTTGGTCAGCAAGGAAGGCCACTGCCTGAACGACCTGCTGTTTCGCTGCAAATCGGGCCTGCTGCCCATTGACGTGCGCGCCATCATCTCCAACCACCGCGATTTTTACCAGCTCGCGGCCAGCTATAACATCCCGTTTCACCACCTGCCGGTGACTGCTGCGACCAAGGCGCAGGTGGAAGCGCGCCAGTTTGAGATCATCGAAGCCGAAGGCGCGGAACTGGTCGTGCTGGCACGCTACATGCAGATTTTGTCCAACGACCTGTGCGGCAAGCTGGCGGGCCGGGCCATCAACATTCACCATTCCTTCCTGCCCAGCTTCAAAGGCGCCAAGCCTTACTACCAGGCGCATGACCGGGGCGTCAAACTGATAGGCGCGACCGCCCATTACGTCACCGCCGACCTCGACGAAGGCCCGATCATCGAGCAAGATGTCGCCAGAGCTGACCACAGCAAAACCGTCGAAGACCTGACCGCGATGGGCCGCGACACCGAAAGCCAGGTGCTGGCCAGAGCGCTGCCGAGCCCCCTGCTGGTGCCAACGCCACCGCCCGCCTGACCCGCAACAACGCCTCGGCCGAAAAAAGCAGCGCCCTGCCCGGCGCGGCGGCCAAGCGCATTCCGCCGATTCAGTGCCTGCTGACCTTTGAGGCGCTGGCGCGGCTGCGCAGCGTCACCCAGTCGGCCGAAGAGTTATGCGTCACGCCCAGCGCTGTCAGCCACCGGGTCAAGCAGCTGGAGCAGATCATCGGCACCAAGCTGTTTGGCCGGGCCGATTTTTCGCTGACCACCGAGGGCAGCGAGTACCTGGCCCATGTGCGCGAAGGGCTGGCGACGCTGCAGAAGTTTCCCGGTACGGCCGGGCAAAGCGCCACGCCGGGCAAGCGCAAGCTGCGCCTGGCGGTCACGCCGACCTTTGCGCGCTCGATGCTGATTCCGCGCCTGCGCCAGTTCACCGACGCCTACCCCGAGATCGACCTGACGCTGCAGGTGTCGATTCCGCTGCTCGACGTGGTGGCCGAGGACTCCGATTTGATCGTGCGCTTTGGCACCGGGCGCTACGCTGATCTGGAGCATGTCTGCATCCTGAATGACGCCGTCACGGCGCTGGCCTCGCCCAGCTTTGTGCGCGAGCAAGGGCCGTTCGAGACGCCCGAAGACCTGGAAAGCGAGAACCTGCTGCGCTCGCCGCTGGAGCCGTGGCGCACCTGGTTTGCCGCCAGCGGCCTGGACTGGCCAGAGCCGACGGAAGGCTCGCAGTTCAACGATGTCGGCCTGATGTGCGACGCCGCCGCCGCCGGCATGGGCGTGGCGCTGGTGCGCCTGAAACTGGCCGCGCCCTGGCTGGAAAACGGCTCACTGGTACGCCTGGGCACCAGCGAGGTGTTCACCCGCAACGTGCCGAGTCCGCACGCCCATTACCTGTGCTGGCGCACCGGCACGATGGACCGCTGGGAATGTGCGGCCTTTGCCGACTGGCTGCGCAAGAGTCTGGTTTGAGGGTTTGAGGGGCGGGTCAAATGGAACAGGAACTGCAGGAAACTCTTCAGCCTGCCGCCGCGCCCGAACCAGTTGAAGGCAGCAGTTTTGCCGAACGCATCCGCCGCCGGTTTAAGGGTTTGGATACCGAATCACTCCCGATTCCCGCACGGCAACATGCTTCATCACTTTCCCAATTCCTAGATGAGCCAGACAAATAACTCTTACAAAAAACGCCAATCTCGTCCGAACTATGACCAGAACGATGGCAAAGCTGGCGTTGTGTACATCCTCAGAAATGATGCCTTCAAAGAAAACTGGCTAAAAATTGGCCAGTCCACGCGCTCAGGACAAAAACGAGCTGAAGAAATTAACAGAGAGGCTGGCACAGGTCTTCCTAAACATCATTTTTGTGTATTTGAGCACCAGACCACTGACTGCGGTAAAGCTGAAAAAGCCATTCACAAGCGCCTTGCATCCTATCGCAAAGGGCAGCAAGAATATTTTGAAGTTGATATAACGCTGGCAAAAGAAGTTATCGTTCAAGAGTGCGCCCGTTTCAACATTGCTGCGCAACAGCAGGCGGAAAAGGAAAGTCTACGTAGAAAGGCTGAAGCCGAAGAGCAGGCCGCCAATAGGCTTGAGATACAACGTCAAGAGAAAATTCTGCAAGCGCAACGCGCCCAGCAGGAACAAAATCGTGCAGATAGCGAACGAGCTGAAAATCTACTCAAAAGACAAGCGCAGGAAGAGGCAGAAAAACTTAAAGCACAACACCAAGACAGAGGTATAAAAAAGCAATCGGAAACCCCACGAGCTAAAGCATTTTCTCAAAAGTTTCAGCAGGCAAAAAAGATAGGAGAAGCACAAGAAAGCGCAAAAAATCTTGAAGTGCAACGCCAAGAAAGAAATCTGCGAGAGCAACGCACGCAGCAGGAGCCAAACCATACAACTGAAAACTTTCGGAGAAGGCAAGCATTGGAGGAAGTAGAGAGGTTGGCAAAAGAAAAGGCGCGGTGCGCTCAAGAAGAATTCAATCGAATGGAACTTGAGCGATTTAAAAAGC
The DNA here is from genome assembly GCA_026400075.1 of Polaromonas sp. Lineage (GTDB taxonomy): Bacteria > Pseudomonadota > Gammaproteobacteria > Burkholderiales > Burkholderiaceae_C > Polaromonas. Next base: position 484 of record JAPLPS010000076.1, on the reverse strand, counting down.
TGGCAGAAGAAAAATCTCGAAGAGCTACCGAATTTTCCGAAAAATTTGAGCGAGAAAAACAAATAAGGCAGGCGCAAGATGAAGCAGAAAAGTTGGCTTTGGAAAAATTTACAACTCATGCATATGGTTCGCCTACTCCAGAAGCCGCACCATCGGGATCATCTTGGAAAACTTATTCCAGTCCTGAGGATATTCTTCGGACAGCATCACATCCATCACAAAAATCTAGCAAATTAAGATTATTATTAACCGATAAAATTATTATTTTATTAGGTAGCCTACTTATAATTTCTTACTTTATTTCTCACAAAAGCAAAGACGAACCAACACCACAAATAATCTCGGTAGTGATTTAATCTGACTTTTGCGGCAGACTGAAAGGAGTTCCACCCATGATCGTCGAAGAAATCAAGCATCTGTGCCCTGATTGTGGCAGCGATCAGCTCAAGCGCAACGGGTTCACTGGCGGAGGAAAGCAAAAATA
>JAPLPS010000063.1 GCA_026400075.1 Polaromonas sp. | reverse complement strand
GATGGAGCATTTCGGCGAGCTTTTGTAAAAAGCCGCGCTTGTCTTCCGGTTTGGAAGATCGACGGGAAGGAACGTCGGACACATCAGAGCCGGTAGTGGAGAAGCTGTCTAGGATAGCGGAAATTTTGCCGCCCGCGCACGGCAGGCCGAGACCAGGGTCGCAAAAGGCTATGCAAACAGCGTCTGCAGTCATCCGGGAGGGCCGCTGAATCTATTGCCTCTATTGCGGCGCGTTGTCGTCGCCGCCCTGCGCGCCGCGCCGCATGTCTTGCAGCCGGGCCAGAAAATGGCGGAACTTTCGGGCCTGCAGCTTGAGGCGGTAATTGGTCTGGGCCATCTTCTCCTGGAACAGCTCGCTCATGCGCGAGTCCAGGTCGGCGGGTGCCAGCTTCAGGTAGGCTTCGCTCTCGGAGCCGTCGCGCTCGACGAGGGCACCGGCCTTGCGGGCCAGGCTGAGCATGGCGGTGTTTTCGCTCAGCGCATGGATGAACATCATTTCGACGCCCTCGTTGCGCGCATGGATCGCGGCGCGCTCGAACAGGCGCGCGCCGTAGCCACGCCCCCGCACATGGGCCTGCACCGAGACGCCGAATTCGGCGCAGCTCTTGAGCTCAGGGTCGGTGGAAAACGCCAGATGGGCCATGCCGATGAGTTCCAGGCGGCGGTTATAAATGCCGAAAATTTCGTCCCGCTCAAAATTGAGTCCGTCCACATAACGCCGGATCTGCGCATCGCTGGCCGCATAGCCAAAGCGCAGATACCGGTCTTGCGGCCCCAGGGCCAGCAAATGCGCGGCAATGCGCTGGCTGTGCGCAGGGCCTAGCGAGCGAATCGGAACCATGACCGAAGAGGCACGATGCGCTTTCGGCGCATGGGGCGCTGGCACTTTGGAATGCGGGTGGAAAAATTCCGTGCTTGCATCAAAAGATGCTTTTAAAAGTGTTCCGGGATTAAGCATCAATCGAATGTAAGGGTTTTTCCTAGATATCCCTCTCTACACCTTGAACGCCCTTTAAATGTTGCGGTACAGCAACCGTTGTGCGGTGGCGTCACACGGCCGCAGCAGAGACGCCTGGCACCGGCGAAGGTTTCCCCCAGTCACTCAAAGCCTGACGGGTTTTGTCGGAAAATCCGACAATGCGGCCCACCTGAGCGTCGGCATCGACCGGCCACTTGCCTTCCAGGCAAGATTGCTCCAGCAGGCCGCAAGACTCGCTCAGGGCCTGCGCGCCGACATTGGACGCAGCCCCCTTGAGCGCATGGGCGGCCCGCGAGAGTGCGGCGCTGTCGCAGGCACTCAAAGCCATGCGAATATCGTTGATGCGCAGCGGCGACTCGCTGGCAAACAGCGCGATCACCTCGCGCGTCATGCTCAGCTCGTCGTCATCAAACTCGCGAAACTGCTCCAGTCGGCTCCAGTCCACCAGCACCTGAACAAGCTGGCGGCGCGCAGAACCTGACGGCAGGGACAATGCGGCAAAGTCCGACTCCGTCAGCGCCACGGCATGCTGGGGTTCTGGATGGCGCGCATGACGGGCCAGCGCCCCGGACAGCGCCGCCATCTGCAGCGGCTTGGACAAGAATTCCACCATCCCGGCGACAAAGCAGCGCCTGCGGTCTTCTTCGAGCACCGAAGCGGTCAGCGCGATGACAGGCGGGGCTGCTGCGCCATGAGTGGCCAGTATCTGGCAGGAAGCAGTGCAGCCGTCCATCACCGGCATATCGAGATCCATCAGGACGGCGGCATAGGGGCGCGGCGTCAGGCCTGCGCCGATGCGCAGCGAGGCGGCCACGCGCTCGACGGCTTCGCGGCCGTTGACAGCGGTGGCGGTCTCGTAGCCGAGCCTGGACAGCATGGCCAGCGCGACTTTGAGATTGATGGAGTTGTCATCGACAACCAGAACCAGCTGGTTTCTGAGCGCGCTGGACTCGGATTTTTCGGCCACCGCTGCGGCTGCCAGCGTCCCGGCCGGGCTGGTCTGGTGCGGCGCAGCGGACACCGAGGCCTCGGGCGCAGCAGCATAGCCCAGCCTGGCGGTGAACCAGAAAGTCGAACCTTGATCGGGCACCGATTCCAGCCCCACGCTGCCGCCCATCAGCCCGGCCAGCCGCTTGCAGATGGCCAGACCCAGCCCGCTGCCGCCATATTTACGGGTAGTCCCGGCATCGACCTGGACAAAGGATTCAAACAGGGTCGCCTGCTGGTCTAAAGGAATGCCGATGCCGCTGTCGCTGACCCGAAACTCCACCAGTGCGCCCTGCTGCGGTGTGAAGCCTTCACGCAGATGCGCCGAGACTATCACCCGGCCCTGCTCGGTGAACTTGACGGCGTTGTTCACCAGGTTCAGCAGCACCTGACGCAGGCGGGTGACATCACCGCACACCCAGCCGGGCAACTCCTCATCAATGTCGAGCAGCAGTTCCAGGCCTTTTTCGTGGGCGCGGGGCGCGTTCATGTCGCAGATCTGCTGAATCGCGGCCTGCAGATTCAGCGCTTCGTGTTCAAGTTTGAGGCTGCCCGATTCAATTTTTGAAAAATCAAGGATGTCGTTGATGACGCCGAGCAGCTGGTCGCTGGAGATGCGCACGGTGTTGACATAGTCGCGCTGCTCCCTGTCCAGGGCCGTTTCCGCCAGCAAGGTCGTCATGCCCACCACGCCGTTGAGTGGCGTGCGTATTTCGTGGCTCATGGCGGCCAGAAAGGCGGCTTTGGCGCGCACGGAACCCAGCGCCTCCTCGCGCGAAGCATGCAGCTCGGCCGTGCGTTCAGCGACGCGCATTTCCAGACTTTCATTGGTTTGACGCAGGGTCAGCGCATGGGCCTTGATGGCCGCCTGGTTGCGCTTTAACTCCTCGGCGCTGTCGTGCAAGGCCTGGGAAAGCTGCTGCACTTCAGTGATGTGAGCCCTGTGCTGCACCGGTGGAATCTTGCCCCTGGCCAGTTGCGCCGCCGCAGCACCGAGCAGCTGGAAGCGGCGACTCAGCCGATAGGCCACGCCGATGGCCAGCAAAGCGCCCAGCGCCAGCGTCAAGCCTGTCGCCACCAGGGTTTTTTGCAGGGCCGCTTGCAGGTCTTGTGTGAAATCGCTTTCCGGCGCCACCACCACCAGGCTCCAATGCACGCCCCAGGTTTCGCCGAAAGGCTTGAGCGCCACCATCAGGGTGTCGTCGTGCGCGGCAGGGATGCGGTGCAAAAAGGATTCGCGCTGCACACTGGACTCTCTGGTTTTACCCAGACTGGGGGCCACATCGGCATAGGCGCTGCGGATGAGGGGACTGCGGCTTTTCTCCGGCGTATGGCGTTGCAGCCGGTGACCGGCCTCGGAAAAAAGCGCGTCCCCGGTCGAGCTTGCCAGCAGAAGGCCTTTTTCATCGAGCAGAAAAACGGCGCCGTGCGAGCTGATCCGCATGCCCTGGAGCATCTGACCCAGATGCTTCAGCGGAAGGTCAACGGCAAAAACGCCCAAGGCGGCGCCATCGGCTGCATAAACCGGCTGTGCCAGCGTGAGCTGCAATTGATTGCCGAAAACATGCACTGGCGTGAAAGCCCGTCCCTTGTTCGTCATGGCCGTGCGGTACCAGACCTCGGTTCGGGGCTCATAATCGCCGGACTCCAAAGGCAGCGGAACCCGGCGATCGCCCGGATAGCTGGCAGAAAAAAGTCGCCCCTCCTGAAGCTCAGGCTTGCGCTCACTCACCCACAACAGGCTGGCGCCCTCTTGTGCAAGCGCTTCAACTGCTAAATATTCACCTTCGTAGGTGCCTAAATACATCTTCGGCACATCGGGCATGATGCTGGTCATGACAAAGGCGCTTTGCTCGAACAGCTCCGGCTTCTGGATCAGCAGGCGGGCGCGTGCAGCGGCGGCCTCAGTGGGGCGCTGCTGAATCAATCCATTGAGCACCTCATGGACTTGCATCAGATGGTTTTCGGTATCGGTTTTGACTCGCTGGGCCACGTTTTCAATAGTGGCCTCAGACAGCGTCTGCACGCTTTGCAGATTGCTTCTGTACAAAAACCAGCCCACCGTCGCAGCAGGCAGCAGGGAAAACAGCAGCAGGCTGATCATCAGCACCGTTCGCAATGTCCAGGTTCGCCCAGGCGCGCGCCAGCCTAAACGGACTGCCGGACGGACGCGCTTCATGCCAGACCCAGAATTTCCAGGGTATCGATAGGCTGGCTGCGGCGCGGAATCTGCACCAGGGTGCGCTGGCCAGTACGCACGGCGCCAGTCACCAGGCGCGCCGCCTGGGCACTGGCAACAATCGTCCCGCTCAGGGCGGGCTGACCATGAAACAGCTTTAAAGCCACTGCGACGGTATCGCCCACGGGCGTGGTCTGGCCCGTGTTGTTGATTAACCCGTCCAGGCTGGCAAAAGCCACCGGGCCGCTGTGCAGTGCGACATTCAGCGAAAAAACCGGCAGCTCCCGGCCGGGGAAATGCTGGCGCACATAGTCATCAATACGCTGGGAAGCGCTGGTCAGTCCCAAAGCCGCACGGATAGCCCGCAAGCCATGATTCACCGACACCGTGTCGGCTGCATCCACGAACACGCACAGCATGCCGTCGCCGACAAACTGCATATGGTGCGCACCAAACAGATAGACGGTATCGCCGACGCTGCTGTAAAGCTGGCGCACGATATGGCTGAGTTCTGTGCTGCTCAGCTTGCT
>JAPLPS010000275.1 GCA_026400075.1 Polaromonas sp. | reverse complement strand
CAGAGAGCTGGGCGTGGTTTTTATCGCCTGCGGCCACCATGCGTCCGAGCGTTACGGCGCGCCCGCTGTGGCCGAGCAGGTGGCGGCCCGCTTCGGGCTGGCGCACGAATTCCTTGACATTGACAATCCCGCATGACAACTTCTGATATGAACAAGCCGATTCTGATCACGATGGGCGACGCCGCTGGCATCGGCCCCGAAATCATCGTCAAGGCGTTTCAGGCTTGCCCGGCCGAACTGGTGGGCTGCGTGGTGCTGGGCGACGTGGCCGCGCTGCGCCGCGCCAGCGCGCTGATCGCCGTACACACGCAAACTCCGGCCTGGCCGGTGGCGCAGCTTGATTCGCTGGCCGACGCCGCTGCCGTGCCGCCGCGCTGCATCGGCGTGCTGCAGTCTTGCGACCTGCCCACGCTGCCGCCTTATGGCCAGATCAGTGCGCAGGCCGGGCAGGCGGCGGCTGACTGCATTGTCCGGGCCGCACGCGCCGTGCTGGCCGGGCAGGCGCGGGCGATGGTCACGGCGCCGATTCACAAGGAAGCACTGGCAGCGGCGGGCGGCTGGGCGGCGGCTTTTCCCGGTCACACGGAAATGCTGCAGGCCGAGGCCGCCGTCTATCTGGGCAAGCCAGTCAGCGAGGTGCCGGTGCGCATGATGCTGGCCAACGACGAGCTGAAAACCGTGCTGGTCAGCATCCACCTGTCGCTGCGCCGCGCCATCGAGGCGGTGACGTTTGACAATGTGCTGCAAACGCTGCGCATCACGTACCAGGCCGTCAGCGCCAGTCTGGGCCGGGCGCCGCGCATCGCGGTGGCGGGCCTGAATCCGCATGCGGGCGAGGGCGCTTTGTTCGGCAGCGAAGAGCGCGACATCATCGCCCCGGCGGTTGCCGCCGCCCTGGCCGAGGGGCTGAACGTGCAGGGCCCGTTTGCGCCGGACACGGTGTTCATGCGGGCGCGCAATGCGCCGGGCAAGCCGGGCGAGTTCGACGTGGTGTTGGCGATGTACCACGATCAGGGGCTGATTCCGGTCAAATACCTGGGCGTGGAGCAGGGCGTCAATGTCACGCTGGGCTTGCCGCTGGTACGCACCAGCCCGGATCACGGCACGGCGTTTGATATTGCCGGCACCGGGCGGGCCGACGCCTCCAGCCTGCTGGCCGCCATCCGCATGGCGCGCCAACTGGGGGCTTGATGCCCAAATTCAATGGCCCAAGCGCTGTTGCTGGGCGGCTGAAATCGGGGTTTTCGGGTTTGAAAATGCAGGCGCTGGCAGGTTTCAGGCGGGCTGGATCACATCGTGCGCCTTGTAAAGACCCTTTACGCTCCGCTACAATTAGGGGTTGACCCTCACTATGCCTTTTTCAAGCCAGTTCTTGAAGGACTTTCATGACCCAAGCAAGCGTAATTGGTGTGCCTCCCGGCGCGTCCATCGATAAAGATAAAAGAAATTGGATTGCTACCACCTGTATCATCGGTGGTGCTGGCGTGGCTGCAGTCGCCGTTCCTTTTGTCAGCACTTTTCAGCCCTCCGAAAAAGCCAAGGCGGCTGGCGCGGCCATTGAGGTCGATATTTCGGCCATCAAACCGGGTGAAAAAATGACGGTTGAGTGGCGCGGCAAGCCGGTCTGGATCGTGCGCCGCACGCCCGAACAGATCGCCACACTGGAAAAAAACGATCCTTTGCTGGCCGATCCGAAATCCGAGCGCAAGCCCGACGAGTTCACCCCCGCTTACGCCCGCAATGAAGGTCGCTCGATCAAGCCCGAAGTGCTGGTGGTCGTTGGCATTTGTACCCATCTGGGTTGCTCGCCTTCGGAAAAATTCAAGACCGGCGCACAGCCTTCGCTGCCGGATGACTGGACGGGCGGTTTCCTGTGCCCCTGCCACGGCTCCACCTTTGACATGGCTGGCCGTGTTTACAAGAACAAGCCTGCGCCAGACAACCTGCCAGTTCCCCCCCATATCTACCTGTCGGACACCAAGCTGCTGATCGGGGAAGACAAAAAGGCCTGAGGGCGCGCCCATTCCTGCACAAGACCTTGTCGCCAGCGCTTGACACCCTGCCGTTTGGGCGTGGTCTGCAGTGCTGGTCAAAAAAAACACCCAACCAGGATCAGTTATGGCTGAATTCAAAGAGCTTCCTTCCGATGCCCCCATCGCCGCCCAGGCGTTGATCAATTTCTGGTACATCTTTGGCTCGCTGGCCATGCTGGTGCTGGTGATTCAGATCGTTACCGGGATTTTCCTGACGATGAACTACAAGCCCGAAGCCTCGCTGGCTTTCGGCTCCGTCGAGTACATCATGCGCGACGTGCCCTGGGGCTGGCTGATTCGCTACATGCACTCCACCGGCGCCTCGGCGTTCTTCGTCGTCGTCTATCTGCACATGTTCCGTGGCCTGATGTACGGCAGCTACCGCAAACCGCGCGAGCTGATCTGGGTGTTCGGCTGCGCGATTTTCCTGGCACTGATGGCTGAAGCCTTCATGGGCTACCTGCTGCCTTGGGGCCAGATGAGCTACTGGGGCGCCCAGGTTATCGTGAATCTGTTTGCCGCCATTCCCTTCATCGGCCCTGATCTGGCGCTGCTGATTCGCGGCGACTACGTGGTCGGCGACGCGACGCTGAACCGCTTCTTTGCCTTCCACGTGATTGCTATTCCCCTCGTGTTGCTCGGGCTCGTGGTAGCTCACCTGATTGCATTGCATGAGGTAGGTTCCAATAATCCGGACGGTATCGAAGTCAAAGAAAATCTCGGTCCGGATGGTCATGGTGTCGATACCATTCCTTCGCATCCTTACTACACCACCAAAGATATTTTCGGCGTATCGGTTTTTCTCACGATTTTCAGTGCGGTGATTTTCTTTGCACCCGAGTTCGGTGGTTACTTCCTCGAGTACAACAACTTTTTACCAGCAGATCCACTGAAGACGCCATCGCACATTGCGCCGGTCTGGTACTTCACGCCTT
>JAPLPS010000344.1 GCA_026400075.1 Polaromonas sp. | reverse complement strand
GTGCTGGCTTTGCGGCATTTGGGCGCGTCACGGGCCGGGGCTTATTTTTCGACCGCGCCTTTTGTTGGCGCGCTGTTTGCGGTGCTGTGGCTGGGCGAGCCTGTCACCTGGCCGCTGCTGGCGGCGGCGCTGTTGATGGGTTGGGGCATCTGGCTGCACCTGACCGAGCACCACGCGCATCCGCATCAACATGAGGCGCTGGAACACGCGCATCTGCACGAGCACGACGACGCGCACCATCAACACCCGCATGCGCCAGCGGTTGCCGGGGCGCATTCGCACAGCCACCGCCATGAACCCCAGGCGCACAGCCACGCGCATTACCCCGACGCGCACCACCAGCACCGCCACGACGGCTGACAGCGCGAGCCTCGGTGACCATGCCGCGCGAAAGCCCGACTGTTTTGATAAACTTGCCTAGTTTAATGAGAATGATTATCATTGCTCGGTTTAGAAGTTTTTTAAAGGAATCGGAAATGAAACGCCTGCTGTCGCTTGCCCTGTTGTCTTTTGCCGCTGCCTCCGCTGTTGCAGGCGTGGCGGGCGTCGATGAGTTCACGCTGACGATCCAGAATCACGCCTTTGACGTGAAGGAACTCAAGCTGCCCGCGAACAAAAAAATCACGCTACTGGTCGTCAACAAAGACGCCACGCCCGCCGAGTTTGAAAGCAAGCCGCTGAACCGCGAAAAAATCATTCCCGGCAAATCGACTGCCGCGATCAAGATTGGCCCGCTCAAGCCGGGCCGCTATCCCTTCGTCGAGGAATACCATGAAAACGATGCTGCCGCCCAAGGCACCATCGTTGTCGAATAAGACTGTTTAGCCTGGAGTTCCCATGTTTGCCGCTGCCCTCATCGTTTTTCGTGAATCCCTTGAAGCCGCGCTGATCATCAGCATCATGGCGGCGGCCACGCGCGGGATTGCCGGGCGCGGGCGCTGGATTGTGGCTGGCGTGCTGGCCGGTCTGCTGGGCGCGGCGCTGGTGGCGTCGAGCATGGAGCTGATTTCCAGCATGGCCAGCGGCATGGGCCAGGAGCTGTTCAATGCCAGCGTGCTGCTGCTGGCTGTCGGCATGCTGGCCTGGCACAACATCTGGATGGCGGTGCATGGCCGGGAAATGGCCGCGCATGCGACGAACACGGCGCGCGCCATCAATGACGGCTCGCGTGAATGCTCGGTGATTTTTATGGTGGTGGCGTTTGCCGTGCTGCGCGAGGGCGCGGAGACGGTGCTGTTTCTTTACAGCCTGGCCACCAGCAGCGAAAGCGGCCTGCGCGACACGCTGGGCGGCGGCGCCAGCGGTCTGGGGGCGGGCCTGCTGGTCGGCGGCTTGCTCTACGCCGGTTTGCTGCGGATTCCGCTGCGCTGGTTCTTCTCGATTACCGGCGTGCTGGTGCTGCTGCTGGCCGCCAGCATGGCGTCGCAGGCTGCGCGCTTTTTGATTCAGGCCGATGTGCTGCCCAGCCTGGCCGCGCCGCTGTGGGACACCTCTGGCGTGCTGTCGCAGAAATCGGCATTCGGCACGCTGCTGCACGGCATGATCGGTTACGACGAGCAGCCAGCGGGCATGCAGCTGGTGTTTTATGTGACGGTGCTGCTGGCCATCACGCTGGGCGGGCGCTGGGTGGCGGCACGCGCCAAGGCGACGCCGAAGCTGGCCTCTGGCAAGCCTGCCGGTGTGGCGCCTCGGCAGCCTCACGCCAAAGCGGGCTAATTACACCGGGGCGCGTCGCTCGCCGGGCGCCATTTTTCAGGGTGGCAGCGCGTGGGACTGGGTTATCCTGCGGGCTTGATCGTCCTGAAAAAGCATGAAGCCTTCCTCCTTTCCCACCACCCCGCCGCCTGAACTCGACAAACCCCTGACCGGCTGGCGCCTGCGCTGGTACACGGTGATTTTTGAGGCTGACACGCGCGCCGGGCGGCTGTTTGACCAGGCGCTGATCGGCGTCATCCTGCTGAGCATTGCGGTGGTGATGGCCGACAGCGTGCAGGCAGTGCATCAGGTCTATGGCGATGCACTCACCGTGCTGGAGTGGCTGTTCACGCTGCTGTTCAGCGCCGAGTACCTGGCCCGTCTGCTGTGCGTGCGTCGGCCGCTGCGCTACGCCCTGGGCTTTTACGGCCTGATCGACCTGCTCGCCGTGCTGCCGACTTACTTGGCGCTGTTCGTGCCGGGGCTGCACGCGCTGGTCGATGTGCGGGTGCTGCGGTTGCTGCGGATGTTCCGGGTTTTTAAACTGACAGCCTATGTCACCGAGTACCAGTCGCTGGGCCGTGCGCTGGCGGCCAGCGGGCGCAAAATCCTGGTGTTTTTGTCGGTGGTGCTGATGCTGGTGCTGGTGATGGGCACGGTAATGTATGTGGTCGAGGGGCCGGGCAACGGCTACACCAGCATTCCCACCTCGGTCTATTGGGCCATCAGCACGGTGACGACGGTCGGTTTTGGCGACATCACGCCCAAGACTGACTTGGGGCGGCTGATTTCATCGTTCATGATGCTGCTGGGCTGGGGCATTCTGGCGGTGCCGACCGGTATTGTGACGGCAGAAATGGCGGCCCAGCGGCGCT
>JAPLPS010000403.1 GCA_026400075.1 Polaromonas sp. | reverse complement strand
CTCGGCTTCAAACGAGGCGGCTTCTTCGCTATGCTTCCAGTTCACGCCCCAGGTCAGGGCGGCAATCAGCAGCAGGTGAACAAGCAGCGCCAGCGCCAGCGCGCGCAGCGAGCCTTTGTCCGGCGGCGGGGCGAATTCAAGGCGTTCTGTGGCGGCGCGGTGCATGGTGGAAATAAGAAAAAAGCCTGCGTGTCAGCGGTGGCTTATTTGCCCGTCTGCACCGACAGGCCGACGCGGGAAACGCCCGCTTCTTGCAGCGCGCCCATGACCTTGACGACGGTTTCGTACTGAATCGACTTGTCGGCGCTGATGACGACCGGCACCGCCTCGTCGCCCTTGGCCTGAACCAGCGGCTCCAGCTTCACGATGTCGGCGGCAATGCTGCGGGTGCTGCTGGGCGTGGCGGCGGCCTTGGCGCTGCGCTTGATCTCGACGGTTTCATCCTTGCGGATTTGAATCAAGAGCGGGTTGGCGGGTTGTTTGGGCAGCTTGGCCTTGCCGACGCTGGGCACGGCAATCATGCTGGGCGTAATCAAGGGCGCCGTCACCATGAAAATGATGAGCAGCACCAGCATGACGTCGATGAAGGGCACCATGTTGATTTCGCTGATGGTGCGGCGGCCCCGGCCGCGTGAGGTAACTGCTGGCATATCGCTCCTTGGCTGCGGGCCGACTTAATGCCCGGAGGGCGACTGTGAGCCCAGGTTGCGCTGCAGGATGTTGGAGAACTCTTCAATGAAAGTCTCCAGCCGGGTGGCGATGCGGTCGATGTCGTGGGCAAAGCGGTTGTAGGCGACGACGGCCGGAATTGCCGCAAACAGGCCGATGGCGGTGGCCACCAGCGCCTCGGCAATGCCGGGCGCGACGGTGGCCAGCGTCACCTGCTCCAGCGCCGCCAGCCCGGTAAAGGCGTGCATGATGCCCCAGACCGTGCCAAACAAACCAACATAAGGCGACACCGAGCCGACCGTGGCCAGAAACGACAGATTCGATTCAATCGTGTCCATCTCGCGCTGGTAGCTGGCGCGCATGGCGCGGCGGGCGCCGTCCATCAGCGTGCCGGCGTCGGTGATGTGGCGCTCGCGCAGTTTTTGCGATTCGCGCATGCCGCTGGCAAAAATGCGCTCCATCGCGCCCGAGGTCTTGGCGTTTTGCGCGGCCCCGGCAAACAGATCCTTCAGGCTGGTGCCAGACCAGAAGACCCGGTCAAATTCATCGTTGAGCTGCTGCGCCTGCTTGAGCGCGACGATTTTGCGGAAAATCGCCGCCCAGCTGGCAATGGACACGCCCACCAGCAGCGCCACGACCAGCTGAACCACCCAGCTGGCATGAAGCAGGAGTGTGACGATGGAAAGGTCTTGGTTCATGGAGGATCTTTTTTTAAACAGGTTGTCAAGCGGTCAAGAATCGGGGCCGGAATGCGCGCGGGCTGCAGGCTCTCGCCCTGAACCCAGCCAATGCGGATGCTGCCTTCGCAGAGCAAGACCGCTGGCGGCCCGCCCGCCGTGGCGGGTTTGAGCCAGGCCTGCTGCTGCAGCACCAGCGAGGCCCGGCCGCTCTTGAGAACGCTGGCCGTGACGCTCAACTCGTCATCCAGACGGGCATGGCGATGGTAACGAATCTGCGCATCGGTGACAACAAACATGCCGCCGGTTTCGTCCTTCAGGCGCTGCTGCGTTATGCCTAGCGAACGCAGCCACTCGGTGCGCGAGCGTTCAAAGTATTTGAGGTAGTTGGCATAAAAAACAATGCCGCCCGCATCCGTGTCTTCCCAATAAACGCGCACTGGCCACTGAAAAACGCCAGCGGGCGCTGAATCGGGTGGCGCGCTCATCCCAGAACGGCTTCCAGCCGCGCCACCGCTTCTTGTAGCTGGGCCATCGAATTGGCGGTTGAAAAGCGCACAAACTGTTCCGGCGCCGCGTGGCCGAAATCGCGCCCCGGCGTGACCGCCAGATGGGCGCGCTGCATCAATTCAAAGGCAAAGTCCCAGCTGCCGCTCACACCCAGTTTGGCGGCGGCTGCTGTGCAGTCGGCGTAGGCGTAAAAAGCGCCGTCCGGCATCACCGGCACGGTTAAACCGAGCCGGTTGAGTTCGGGAATGAAGTAATCGCGCCTGGCTTTGAACTCGGCGCGGCGGCGTTCGTATTCCTGCAAGCTCTCTGGCTCGAAGCAGGCCAGCGCGGCGTGCTGCGCGATGGTGCTGGGGCAGATGAACAGGTTTTGCGCGATGCGCTCGATGACGGGCGCCAGCGCCTCGGGCACCACTAACCAGCCCAGACGCCAGCCGGTCATGCTGAAGTATTTGCTGAAGCTGTTGATGCTGATGACGCTCTGGCCGAGCTCGCCCGGCATGGCCAGCGCGGAATGGCCGAAGTCTTCGTCGTAGCTCAGGCCGAGGTAAATCTCGTCGATCAGCGTGATGCCGCCCCGGCTGTGGACAAATTCGTGGATGCGCCGCAGCTCGTCGGGCGCTATCGAGGTGCCGGTCGGGTTTGACGGCGAGGCCAGCAGCACGCCGCGTGTTTTGTCCGTCCAGGCGGCCTGCACTTTTTCAAGCGTCAGTTGAAAGCGCTCTGCGGCGCTGGCCGGAATCAGCACCGCATTGCCTTCGGCGGCGCTGACGAAATGGCGGTTGCAGGGGTAGCTCGGGTCGGGCATCAGCATCTCGTCGCCCGCTTCGACCAGCGCCAGGCAGGCCAGCTGCAGCGCGGCGGATGCGCCAGCGGTGATGACGATGCGTCCCGGCGCCACCTGCGCATTGAAGCGGCTGGCGTACCAGTCGCTGATGCGCTCGCGCAGCGCGGGCAGGCCGGTGGCGGCGGTGTACTGGGTGTTGCCATCGGCAATCGCCCGGCTGGCCGCTTGCTGCACCAGCGGCGGCGCAGTGAAGTCCGGCTCGCCGATGTTCAAAAAGATCATCGGCGTGTCGGTGTGCGCCACCTGCTGGGCCAGCGCGCTGGCCGCTTTGGCGACTTCCATGACATAAAAGGGCTCGATGCGCTGAGCCCGCTGGGTGATTTTCAAAACAAAACTTTCTGCGAAAAAACCGCTGCCCGGCCCGCAGGCCGTGCCGGTTTAGCGGGCTTGGTCGGCCGCAACTTCGGAAGCGCGCAGCGAGGGCGCCATCTGGTGCAGCACGCCGTTGACGTACTTGTGGCCGTCGGTGCCGCCGAAGGCCTTGGCCAGCTCGATGCACTCGTTGATGACGACGCGGTAAGGCACGTCCGGGCAGTGCGTGAATTCGTAAGCGCCAATCCACAGCACGGCGTGCTCGACCGGCGAAATCTCGCTCATCTTGCGATCCAGCAGTGGCAGGATGTGGGCGTCCAGCGTTTCGGCCGCTTCAATGCAGCCGTGCAGCAGGGCGTTGTAATGGGCCGCGTCGGCCTTGTGAAAACCGACCAGACCGCGCGTGAACGAGTCGATGGCATCGGTCTCGTTGTGCGCGACCAGGTGCTGATACAGCGCCTGCAGGGCAAATTCACGGGCGCGGGTGCGGGCTGATTTATCCGCCGCCTTTTTCACGCCGGTGTCGGTCAGGCCGGTGCGGGTTTGCGGGGGACGTTTGGGTTTGAGAGTGGGTTCAGCCATAGAGCGCCTGTTTAAGTCAATCGGGATTTCGGGGGGAAGCAGGGCTTGGGAATTACATCAGTTCGTCGAGCAGGTTGGCCATTTCGACAGCCACGCGGGCCGCGTCGCGGCCTTTGTCTTCCTGGCGGGCGATGGCTTGGTCCATGTTTTCGACGGTCAGGATGGCGTTGGCAATCGGCAGCTGGTAGTCCAGCCCGAGGCGCGTCACGGCGGCGCCGCTTTCGTTGGCCACCAGTTCAAAGTGGTAGGTTTCGCCGCGAATGATGCAGCCCAGGGCGATCAGCGCATCGAACTCTTCGCTTTCGGCCATCGCCTGCAGCGCGCAGGCGACTTCGAGCGCGCCGGGCACCACGACATGGGTGATGCTGTCGGCGCTCACGCCGAGCGCGGCCAGCTCGCTCAGGCAGGCTTGGGCTAGCGCGTTGGTCACGCTTTCGTTGAAGCGCGCCTGCACGATGCCGATGGAAAGCTCACTGCCGTCGAGCTTTTCAGCCAGACCTTTTTCTGCATGCAACATGATCCTTCAACCTGGGCCATCAGCGGGGCGGCGCTTTCGCCGCAGTTGAGCAGCACGACGACGCCCCGGCCCTGCTCCGCCATATATTGCAGGCTTTGATCCAGGCTCCAGGAATGCATGGCGCGGCCGGTTTCCAGCAGATCGAGCACCGACAGCGGCTCGTGAACGCGGGCGGCCACGACTTCGTCGGGCGCCCACTGGCCTTTGACCAGCGCCAGATGCAGGCTCTGGCTGGTGTTGTCCTTGAACGCGTGGGCGGTGAATTCGCCAAAAGCGGTTTGAATCGTGCGGCTGCCGACTTTTTCAATCAGCGACTCGTTGCGGCTGCGGTGCGCAATCAAATCGGCAATCGTGCCGATTTTCAGGCCGTGCTCGGCGGCGAACAGTTGCAGATCCGGCAGACGCGCCATCGTGCCGTCGTCGTTCATGATCTCGCAGATCACGGCGGTCGGCGAGCAGCCCGCCATTGCGGCCAGGTCGCAGCCCGCTTCGGTATGACCGGCGCGCATCAAGACGCCGCCATCGACCGCTTGCAGCGGAAAGATGTGGCCGGGCTGCACCAGGTCGCTGGCCTGGGCGTTGGCGGCGACGGCGGCTTGCACGGTGCGCGAGCGGTCGGCGGCGGAAATGCCGGTGGTCACGCCCTCGGCCGCTTCAATCGAGGCGGTGAAGGCGGTGGAATACTGGGCGCCGTTGCGCTCGACCATCGGCGGCAGGTTCAGCAATTCGCAGCGTTCGCGCGTCAGCGTCAGGCAGATCAAACCCCGGCCAAACTTGGCCATGAAATTGATGGCTTCGGGCGTGACGTGATCGGCGGCGAGGCCGAGGTCGCCTTCGTTTTCGCGGTCTTCTTCATCGACGAGGATGACCATGCGGCCAGCGCGCATGTCGGCAACGATATCTTCAACGGGGGAAATCAAGGTGGTCATCAGAGCGTGGCGGGTTGGGTGGAGTTGTCTTGCAGCATGCGCTCGACGTAGCGGGCAATCAGGTCGATTTCGAGGTTGACCGGGCTGCCTGCGGCGAGCTGGCCAAGGGCGGTATTGTGAACCGTGTGCGGAATCAGGTTGATGCTGACTTCGCAGCCGGGTGCATTCTCGGCATCGCCGCCCAGGTCGGCGACGCGGTTGACGGTCAGGCTGACGCCGTTGACGGTGATCGAACCCTTGTAAGCGAGGTATTTTCCCATCTCGCGCGGTGCCAGAATGCGCAGCGCCCAGCTCTCGCCGATCTGGGCAAAGTGCGTGACGCGGCCAATGCCATCGACATGGCCGGAAACCAGGTGGCCGCCGAGCCGGTCGTTGGCGCGCAGGGCTTTTTCGAGGTTGATGATGCCGGGCTGATCGAGGCCGCAGGTCTTGTCCAGCGATTCTGCGGAAACGTCGATGGTGAACTGGTGGCTGGACGGCTCCAGCGAGGTGACGGTCATGCAGGCGCCGTTGTGCGCGATGCTGTCGCCCAGGCCCACATCGTCGAGGTAACCCGGCGGCGCTTGAATGGTGAGTCGTTTGCCATGATTTGAAGAGCTGCCCAGGCTATGGATGGCAACGATGCGTCCCATGCCGGTGATGATTCCAGTAAACATGGGGCTATTTTCGCAGGGAAAACCGCCGGGGCCACGCAGTGGGCGACGATGGCCGGAAAACAGCGCCCGCGCCAGCCGCCAACGGCCGCCCGGCAGCGTGCTTAAAACTGATCCCGCCCGGCGGCGCGGGCGAGGATGCGCAGGTCTGGCCCGACCGGTTCGGTGGACTGAAATTGCAGCGCCACCGCCTCGGACAGCGCCTGCAGCGGCCCGAACGCGGCCATGCCCCGGCCGGGGCCTAGCAGCTTGGGCGCCAGATAGACCAGGAACTCATCGACCAGCCCGGCGCCTATCAGCGCGCCATTGAGCCGGCTGCCCGCTTCGACATGCAGCTCGTTGATTTCGCGCCGCCCCAGATCCTGGAGCAGTGCGGCCAGATCGACCTGGCCTTGGCTGCCCGGCAGGCAGGTGATGGTGGCACCCAGGGCCGTCAACGCGGCTTCTTTGTCCGGATCATGCACGGCGCTGTAAATCCAGACCGGCGCGCCGGATTTGAACAGGGCGGCACCCGGCGGCGTCTGCAACTGGCTGTCCACGATGATGCGGTGGGGCTGGCGCGGCGTGTCGATCAAGCGCACGTCGAGCCGGGGATCATCGGCCAGCACGGTGCCTATGCCGGTCAGCAAGGCGCAGGCGCGTGCCCGCCAGGCGTGGCCGTCGGCGCGCGCTTCGGGGCTGGTGATCCACTGGCTGACGCCGTTGGGCAGCGCGGTGGCGCCGTCCAGCGAGGCGGCGATTTTTAGTCGCACCCAGGGTGTTTTGCGAATCATGCGGCTGAAAAAGCCGATGTTCAGCTCACGGGCTTCTTCCGCGCCGGGGCCGGTTTCGACTTCGACACCCGCAGCGCGCAGCCGCGCAAAGCCCTGGCCTGCCACCAGCGGATTCGGGTCGGCGATGGAGGCGACGACTTTTTTGATGCCCGCCGCGATCAGCGCGTCGCAGCAGGGGCCGGTGCGGCCGTGGTGGGAGCAGGGCTCCAGCGTGACCCAGGCGGTGGCGCCCTGCGTCGAATGCCCTTGGGCGGCGGCGTCGCGCAAGGCCATGACCTCGGCATGGGCGCTGCCGGTGCGCTGGGTGTGACCGGCGCCGATGACGCGGCCATCGGCCGAAGTGAGCACGCAGCCGACGCGGGGATTCGGCGGGGCTAGCAGCAGGGCGCTGCGCGCCTGCGCCAGCGCCTGGCGCATGGCGGGTAAAGGGTGATTCAGCATGGCAAGCGAGACGGTAAATACAGACGGAAAAACCAGTATCGCACGGGCTGCTTCGGCGCTGGCGCTGGCCGGGCTGCGCCACTCATTCCGGCCAGTTAACCGATTGTCGGGCGCCCACTGGTAACTCGTGCTGGCTAAACTAACATCTGGTTTCATTCAATGGTGAAAGCAGAGGCAAGCATGACAAGCAGCAAGCAGGACGGTTTTACGCTGATCGAGTTGATGATTACCGTGGCGATTATTGGCATTCTGGCGGCTATCGCTCTTCCAGCCTATACCCAGCACGTTGTGCGCGCCAACCGTTCTGCCGCCCAGAGTTTCATGTTTTCTGTTGCCAATAAGCAAGAGCAATATATGCTGGACGCCCGTACCTATGCGGGCGGGACGACGGCATTGACAGACCTGAGCCTGACGGTGCCTGCGGAGCTTTCAGGCAAGTACACCATCACCGTCACCTGCACCATGCCGACCGCGACCGGAAACTGCACTGGTGTGGCAGGCACGCCTGCTTATGTCATCACCGGAACGCCGAACGGGATACAGGAAACCCGTGACGCGAAATGCGCAATTCTGACGCTGAATCAGCAAGCTTTAAAAACCAAGTCTGGAACGGCTAGCGCAGTTTCTGATTGCTGGTGAGGCGGCCCCAGATGCGATTCCAGGCGCGTGGCTTTACGCTGATTGAACTGCTGGTCGTGGTGGCCATCATGGCCATCATGGCGGGGCTGGCCACGCCTGCACTCCAGAGCTTTGTGGCTGCCCAGCGGGTGAAAACGGCCGCTTCCGATTTTGCCCTTGCGGCAATTTTTGCCCGCTCTGAAGCCATCAAGCGCAATACCAATGTCAGCGTAGTGGCTGCGACCGGGGGCTGGCAGGATGGCTGGACTGTTCAGCTTGGCAGCGACAGTTTGAGTACTCAGCAGCCTTACAAGCGAGTGGTGATGACTGAAACTGGCGGTCTCACGCAGATCGTGTACCAAGGCAGCGGCAGACTGACGGGTTCAGCATTGAGCCTGAAAGTCCAGGACGATATCGGCGGCAGCGACTCGGATTCGCGCGCGCGCTGTATCTCCTTTGATCTCAGTGGCTTGCCAAAAACCAGAAAAGGAGCGTGCTGATGAGCCAATCAATCAAATCCTCCCGAGTCCAGCAGGGCTTCAGCCTGATTGAGGTGCTGGTCACCATGATTATCCTGATGGTGGGCCTGCTCGGGCTGGTCGGCCTGATGCTGCAGAGCCAGCGTGCCCAGATGGAGTCTTACCAGCGTGTCCAGGCCGTGGTGCTGATGCAGGACATGGTCAACCGCATTAACACCAACCGCAAGGCTGCCAAGTGTTATGCGACAACGACCCCCTTGGGAACCGGGTACACGGCCACGCCAGCCGCTTGCGCCGAGACAGCCCCAACGGCCGGACAAAAAACCCAGGCCGCCGCTGATCTGGCAAGCTGGAGCAGCCTTCTTCAGGGGAGCGCCGAAAAGTCAAGCACCGGCGATACCGGCGCCATGCTGGGCGCGCGCGGCTGTATCACCGTCACGGATGCCGTGCCGCTGGCGCCGCTGGTGCCACCGAACAAGCTCTATAACGTCGTGGTCAGCGTTGTCTGGCAAGGCAACGGAAAAACGGTAGCGCCAACAGGGGTGGCTTGCGGCACCGATCTTTATGGGGACGATGCACAGCGCCGGGCTGTGACAGCGCCCCTTCGAATCATGACCAACATCACCATCTGATTCATGTCTCACCTCAAATCCGTGAAGTTATTGGCCGGGCGTCAGCGCGCCTTGAAAAAATCTCGCCATCAGCTCGGCACGACGCTGGTGGAGTGGATGGTTTCCATCGCGATTGGCCTGATTCTGCTCGTCGGTCTGGTGGTGATGTTTTCCGAACAAAGCAAAGCCCAATCCGAACTTGAAAAGTCGAGCCGACAGATCGAGAACGGGCGCTACGCGATGCAACTCCTGAACGACGATCTCCAGATGGCAGGCTATTACGGTGAGTTCTCCGGCAGCCTGGCCGTGCCTGGAACCCTGCCTGATCCCTGTTCGACGGCGAGCACTGATCTTGATGCTGCGATGGCTTTTTCCGTGCAGGGTTATGCGGCACCTGTAACAACTGCAGAACTTCCGTCCTGCATTAACAGCGCCAATCATGTGCCGGGCACCGATGTTCTGGTGATTCGCCGCGCGGACGCCACCGCATTGACCCTTGCACAGGCCGCCGCCGCCGACCCGAAGGGGCAGGTTTACCTGCAGTCCGGTCTGTCAGTGGCTGGCCAGTTGTCCAAGCAAATGGGGCCGGGTACGACCGCGACTACTGCCGTTTTTAATCTTAAAACGATGGCCAAGCCCGCCACGCCTACGACAGCAGCGATTGCCGCCCAGTCAGCGCCGCTGCGAAAATTCCTGGTGCATATTTACTTTGTCAGCCCTTGCAGCGTGATGTCTGGAAGCACCTGCACCAGCACGTCCGATGGCGGAACCCCGATTCCCACGCTCAAGATGGTTGAGTTGGCAGCGTCGGGCACCAACACGACGATGACGACTACCCCGCTGGTCGAGGGAATTGAGCGCATGCAGATTGATTACGGCCTAGACACCACGAGTGACGGCGCTCCTGACAGTTACGCCAGAACTACAGCGGATTGGGCGAATGTCATGGCTGTCCAGGTCTATTTGCTGGCGCGCAACAACGAGACTTCCAGCGGCTATCTGGACAAGAAATCCTACAACCTGGGTCTGGTGGGCATGGCCGCCGCACCTTCGTCCACTTCCGCAGCCTCGGCCGCTATCGCGCTGACTGGAAATCAATTCAAGCGAAAAGTGTTCAGCCAGCAGATTCGCCTCATCAACCCCAGTTCCCGGAGGGACCAATGAATTCCCCCAATCTTCAGAAAGGGTCAACCTTGCTGATGAGCATGATCGTGCTGATCGCCCTGACCCTGCTGGTCGTTTTCAGTATCCGCTCGGGAAACACCAATTTGCGCATTGCTGGCAATGCGCAGACCAAGATGGAGGCCAATGCCGCCACCAGTCAGGTCATTGAGCAGGTCATCGAACAGATCAAGGTGACAGACGACCCCACCACCATCGCGGCTCAGTCGGTGCCGGTCTCCATCGGTCCGGCGACCTATACCGTCAATGTCGCAGCCATGAGTAAATGCATTGCGGATGAGCCAGTCCTTAATTCCAGTCTGAATCCAGACCTTGCGAATGATGCTGCCTGCTTTGAGAGCGTGGATTCAGATACCTCAATCCAGTCTAATGGCAAGCAGACGGCTAAGCCCAGCTCCTGCAAAACGCAGCAGTGGGAAATTCAGGCCGGTGTCTCTGACAGCCTCACAGGGGCCAAAGTGGATCAGGTTCAGGGCATTTCGATGCGGGTGCCCGCCGTTGTCGATTGTCTCTAACGTAGCAGGGTGACTAATACTATGAAAATTTTTCGAATCTTTCTGTCTTGTCTGATGCTGGGTTTGGCGGGCATGTCGTCATCCCTGCATGCGGAAGATGTTGACATCTACAGCGACAGCGGGAGCAGCTCAGGCGTGCCCAATGTGCTGCTGGTACTCGACAACGCTGCCAATTTTTCATCCAGCGCCGGTAGCTGCACTTATCTGGACGGTACGTCACCTTCGCTGAATGGAACGGCTGGCGGGATTGAGCAGTGCGCCATCTATAACGTGATTTCGTCCCTTCCCGCTGGTGCGGTCAACCTGGGCTTGATGGCCTATAACGCCACCAACATGCGCGACATCAACAACGCCAACTGCGGCGGAACCAACGGCGGCTGTCTGGCCCAGCCGCTGGCCTTGATGACGGGCACGGCCAAGGCCAATTTTCTGGCCTGGGTCAAGAGCTGGAAAACGACAGGCGGAGCGGGTTCCGGTTACATCAAGGCCAACGGCGAGGCCACTGGCACCACCATGCAGGAAGCCTGGGCCTACTATGCCGGTCAGACTGGCCTGTCCGGACGCGCCTACTCTGGCGTGCAACCACCAGCAGGCTGCCAGAAGAATTTTGTTATTTTTATTGGCAATGCCTTCAACACATCAGGTACGCCTGGGGACGGCGGCAGTGCCAGTCCAGATGGGGCCTTGGCAGCGGCACCCGGTGTTACGGCGGCCCAGACGGCTGAAATTACCATCCCGTCTGGCAGCTACGGCACCAGCTCTTTCAGTTGCGGCAATTACACCATGGGCAACAACCATGCCGCACTGTATGCCGACGAGTGGGCACGTTACATGTACCAGACAGATATTTACGGTAGCCTCAGTGACAGTCAGGGCATCACGACCTACACCGTGGGCTTGCTGGGTTCGAGTTGCAAGCCCGACTATCCGGCTTTGCTCAGTAGCATGGCCAAGGTGGGCGGCGGCAAGTACTTTGCTACGTCAAGCTATGACGAAATTGCCACGGCCATTCTGAAAATTCTCAATGAAATTCAGGCGGTCAACAGCGTGTTTGCCTCTGCCAGTCTGCCGGTCAGCGTGAACGCACAGGGCACTTATCTGAATCAGATTTTTCTCGGCATGTTCCGCCCTGACGCCAGTGCCAATCCGCGCTGGCTGGGTAATCTAAAGCAATACAAATTTGTTCTGGTGTACCCAGATCCAGCCCATCCAGACCCGAGCAAGGCCACTCTGGAGCTGAGTGATAGCACAGGCGCATCAGCCATCAGCAATGGCGGAACTGGTTTCATTTCACCAGCAGCCATCAGTTATTGGACTAAAAAAGACACCAATGTTTCGCCAGATTCAGCGGGCGGCTTTTTTGTCAAGGATTCGCATGGTTCCGGTGGCGGCTTTGATTCGCCAGATGGCGAGATGGTTGAAAAAGGCGGTGCGGCCCAGGGGCTGCGCACGAGTAGTCTGACGGCCGACTTCGCCACCACGGCGGGCAGTGCGTCAAACCCCCGGCGCCTGTACACCTACTGCCCGAGCGGCGCATCCTGCAATGCATCCCTGACCCATGCGAGCAATGTGTTCGCTGTCGAGAATGCCGGAATTTCGACATCCGCCTTTGGCGGCTCAACGCGCGTCCCTGTGATTTCCATCGTTCGCACCGGGACTACCGCGCTGGTGACAACCTCGGGCAATCACGGCTTCAGTGTCGGCACCCAGGTGACGATCGGCAATGTCACGGAGTCCGCGTACAACGTCACGCAGGCGATCAGCGCGCCGCTGACGGCCACCACGTTCACCATCACCGGTCTTCCAGACTCGCCGACGACGCCATCGCAAGGCGCTTACACGGTGGCCTCGGTCGGCGGCGCGCCAGTCCGGGTGATTTCGATGACGCGCACTTCCTCGGCCACAGTCGGCAACACCACCGAAACCGTCACGGTGACAACCCCAGGGCACAGCTTTACGGCAAACAGCCAGGTGGTGATATCCGGTGCCACGCCGACCAGCTACAACGGCAACTTTGTCATTGGCTTACCGACTGCGACGACCTTCACCTACTCGATTCCAATTTACCCGACAACACCTGCAGTCAACAGCTATAAGGCTGTCGTGTTTCCTTATTCAAAGAGCATCTCTGCAGCTGTTACTGCCTCTAAGGTCGCAACAATTACCACTACTGCAAGTCATGGTTTTCATACCGGCCAGACCGTCACGATTACCGGCACTGGCAGCTATGACGTAACGAATCAGGTGATTACAGTATTGTCTGCAACCACCTTTTCATTTTCGATCACGGGCAACCCAAAAACCCCTACCCTTCCTGGCACTGTAGTGCCCTCGACCACGGTGCAAACGCTGGCGGGTATCCGTCGCGCAGCCAGCACGGACTCGGCCCTGGCAACAGCGACAGGCGCGCCTGCCAACTGGTTTGGCAACGCCATCGGGGCTACCAAAGTAGTGAACATCACGACGAGCGGAACGGCGCCGAACGAAGATGCCTACATGCTCAATCAGGTGACGATCACCTGTGTTGATGTCACTTGCACGTCATTCACCTATCCCGTGACGGTTTCCCCCGGCACGGTGATTACCGGCGCTTCGATGACTGCCTCTTTGCAGGGGGCGGCTTCAGTCAATGTTCCCGCTGGCAATATCACCCGCAGTGGCACCACCGCCACGGTCAGTGGACTGCCAGCCAGTCAGTTCATCAACAATCAGCAGGTCAACATTTCCGCTTTGGATCCTGCCTTCAGCACCGAGTCTGCCTATGTTGGCCGCTGGGCGCTCACCTGCACCGGCACTTGCACTACGGCTACTTTTGGCCCGGTGACATTGACGCCGGTCGTCCGGGAGGACACCACCACCAGCCCGAATATGCAGGTGTTTGCTGGCTCGACACCGCCGGACAAGGCCACGTTGATCAAGTGGGTGCGCGGCGCCGACAACATGGGTGACGAACTGAGCCCTGGCGGCGGAATCACGGTGCGTCCGTCAATTCATGGGGATGTGCTGCATTCGCGGCCGGTCGTGATTAACTATGGCGACAGCCGGGGCGCCGTGGTTTATTACGGCTCCAATGACGGCGTATTTCATGCCGTTAACGGGAGCCGGGCCGATGCGCTGGGAACGGTGCCCGCTGGTGGCGAGTTGTGGGGCCTGGTGTTGCCGGAGTTTTTCAACAAGCTCAACCGCCAGCGCATCAACAGCCCGGAACTCAAGCTGCCATCGACAGTGCTGGCCGATGCCGAGCCAAAGGATTATTTTGTCGATGGTGCAACCGGTTTTTACCAGCAGCTCAAGGCTGACGGCACAATCGATAAGGCTTACCTGTATTTGACGATGCGCAGGGGCGGACGTTTTATTTATGCGCTGGATGTATCCGAGCCGACTGATCCGAAATTTCTCTGGAAGATCAGTCCGGCTACCTCGGACTTTTCTGAACTGGGGCAAACCTGGTCACGCCCCAGAGTGACTTTGGTCAAGGGCTACACCGATTCGGTTACTGGCTATTCCAAGCCGGTGCTGGTGTTTGGCGCCGGTTATGACCCGGCTGAAGATGCAGAGCCGCCGACGCTTATACGGCCGGATCTTCAGCCTGTTCGGGCAGCACCACCAAGGCAGCCTGCAGCGTATCGGGCATGAACTGGGCGATTCCGGCGGATATTAATTTTCTTGACCGTGATAACGATGGCATAACAGATCGTCTTTATGCGGCGGATGTGGGGGGAAATGTGTGGCGTGTCGATTTTGAGCCGACAGCAGGCAATACTCCTGATAACTGGCAAGTAAGCAAACTGGCAGCGGTGGGTTGCAGTGCGGGTACTTGCGCTACCGGAACGACGCCGCGCAAGTTCTTTTTCCCCCCCAATGTGCTGTCGGTCGGCCCCAGTGGGGATAGCGGCTCTTACGATCTGGTCATGCTCGGGGCGGGTGACCGGGAGCATCCACTGCTGAGCAATGCTACCGGTTCTTCTTATGGAGTGACAAACCGATTTTATGCACTCAAGGATCCCAAGACCGGGAAGGATGCCAAATCTCCGGCGGCCACCACCGTGATTACCGAGAGTGCTTTGTTTGATGCAACGGCGACCCCTTATGACAAGTCTCTGAGTGGTTTTTACCGTACCTTTGCGACAGGTGAGAAGGCTGTGAATGCATCTATCACGGCCAAAGGACGCACTTATTACGGAACTAATCAGCCAGTGGTGCCGAACGGTCAATCATGCCAGGCGAATCTTGGGACTGCCAGGGGGTATTCTCTGGATCCATTTACTGGAACGATCAGGGTTACCACCTATGATGGTGGTGGTTTACCGCCTAGCGCGATAACCGGTATTGTCACAATTGAAAAAAATGATGGTTCCGGTGAATCCATTAAAGAAGAGTTTTGCATGGGCTGCGGGGGAAGCACAACTTCTGCTATTGGGGGCGAGAAGTTGGTAAACACAGTGCCCAAAAACGTGCGCCGAACCTACTGGTATAAAAAATAGCCCGTAAGCCTGGCGTCTCGTAGTGGATTAGGTATGAGAGTCTCATGCCTAATCGCTGAAATTAAGGCCTGTTTTTGTTTGGTGCAGGATAGACTCCCTTCAAGGGAGTAAACAGGCGTGAAAAATCATGAATATTCTAAATATGGCGGGGTTACGCTCATAGAGCTGCTGACTGTATTGGCGGTGGTGGCTATATTTCAGACGCTGGCAGTTCCTGCCATGTCGTCTTTGCTCGATTCCATTCGCATGAGTACGGGTATCAATACGCTATTGACCAGTATTCATTTTGCACGCAACGAGGCCACCAAGCGTAATGACCGGGTAGTCATATGCAAATCTGCCGGGACAGGCGAATGCGTCAGAAGCGGTGGATGGGAGCAAGGCTGGATTGTTTTTCACGACCGTAACAATAATGCAATTATTGATGCAGGGGAGTCCATACTGCTGTCTGAACTCGCCTTGCCAACTCATTTCAAACTTGCCGGTAACAGCCCGCTCGTCAATTATGTGTCTTACACGGCCAATGGGACGACCCAACTGATTTCCGGCGCATTTCAGGCCGGAACTTTTACACTTTGCCGACAATCAGATACTTCTGTGCAGGCCCGACAAGTCGTGATAAGCCCTGGAGGGCGGCCACGCACCATCAAGGTAATGGTCGAAAATTGCCTTTGAAGCGCTTAGCGTCGCACCTCATCCACCAGCGTCTTGAATTCATCAATGTCTTCAAAACTGCGATAGACGCTGGCAAAGCGGATGTAGGCGATTTTGTCGAGTTTTTTCAACTCCAGCATGACGAGTTCGCCCAGGCGGCTGGAGGCGACTTCACGCAGGCCCATGCCCAGCAACTGCTCTTCAATCTGCTCGACGGCGGCGTCGAGCTGTACGGTGCTGACCGGGCGCTTGCGCAGCGCCAGGCTCATCGAGCCCAGAAGCTTGCTGCGCTGGTAGTCGGTGCGGTGGCCGTCTTTTTTGACAATCGACGGAAAGCTGACATCGGGCCGCTCGTAGGTGGTGAAACGCTTTTCACACGCGCCGCACTGGCGGCGGCGGCGTATCGATTCGGCATCGTCGCACACCCTGGTGTCTATGACCTGGGTTTCAAGGTGGCCGCAGAAAGGGCATTTCATGCGCATACCCGTCCAGCTTGCGGGCGTTTGCAGCCAGCCCGGTCAGCAGCGCAGGCAGTTATCAAGAGGGCAACTGCCTGGCGCTGCATCATGCTCAGCCGTAAACCGGGAAGCGGCTGGTCAGCGCGTGAACCTTGGCGCGCACGGCGGCGATGTTGGCCTCGTCACGCGGGTTGTCCAGCACGTCGGCAATCAGGTGGGCCGTGGCGCGCGCTTCTTCGTCCTTGAAGCCGCGTGTGGTCATGGCCGGGGTGCCGATGCGCACGCCGCTGGTGACCATTGGCTTTTCCGGGTCGTTCGGAATGGCATTTTTGTTGATCGTCATGTGGGCGGCGCCCAGCACGGCTTCAGCTTCCTTGCCGGTGATGCCCTTGGCGCGCAGATCGACCAGCATGACGTGGCTTTCGGTGCGGCCGCTGACAATGCGCAGGCCACGCTCGGTCAGCGTTTCGGCGATGATCTGGGCGTTTTTCAGCACTTGCTGCTGGTAAGCCTTGAACTCGGGCGACAGGGCTTCCTTGAAAGCCACGGCCTTGGCGGCAATGACGTGCATTAGCGGGCCGCCCTGCAGGCCGGGGAAAATCGCGCTGTTGATGGCTTTTTCGTGCTGGGCCTTCATCAGGATGATGCCGCCACGCGGGCCGCGCAGGCTCTTGTGCGTGGTGGAGGTCACGATGTCAGCGTGCGGCACCGGGTTGGGATAGACGCCAGCGGCAATCAGGCCGGCGTAATGCGCCATATCAACCATGAAAATCGCGCCGACATCCTTGGCGACCTTGGCAAAACGCTCGAAGTCGATGCGCAGGCTGTAGGCTGAAGCGCCCGCAATGATCAGCTTTGGCTTGGTTTCGTGGGCCTTGCGCTCCATCGCTTCGTAGTCGATGGCTTCGTTGGCGTCCAGGCCGTAGGAGACGACGTTGAACCACTTGCCGCTCATGTTCAGCGCCATGCCGTGTGTCAGGTGACCGCCTTCAGCCAGGCTCATGCCCATGATGGTGTCGCCGGGTTTCAGGAAGGCCAGGAAAACGGCTTCGTTGGCCGATGCGCCGCAATGCGGTTGCACGTTGGCCGCTTCGGCGCCAAAAATTTGTTTGATGCGGTCGATGGCCAGTTGCTCGGCCACATCGACATGCTCGCAGCCGCCGTAGTAGCGGCGGCCGGGATAGCCTTCGGCATACTTATTAGTAAGCTGCGAGCCTTGCGCGGCCATGACGGCGGGCGAGGCGTAGTTTTCGCTGGCGATCAGCTCAATGTGGTGCTCTTGGCGGGCATTTTCGGCCTGGATGGCGGCGAAAATTTCGGGGTCGGTTTGTTCGATCAGAATGTTGCGGTGGTACATGGCAGTCCTTCAAGACTTTCGCTTCCTTGTCCATTGAATCTAGGCGATCTATGGAAGCAAGGGCTGCCCAGGCGAACGGCTGAACGCTTTTTGGCCCGACGGCCGCAAACGGTACGCTTCCCCGTGGTGTCCCACGTCGGCCTCAATGGTGGCAAAACCATCGGGCCTATCGCCAGTCGCGCACCGCGCTAGTGTAACTGAGGGCGGTTGAACTGGCCCGCAGGCGGCTCAAAGCCCTGGGTTTGGCGCCAGCAACGCCACTTCGCTGCCGGATTTTTGCACCGTGACGTTGCGCGGCAAAGACACTGGAATCGGCTTGGCAGGCGCCGGGGTGGCGAACAGGCGGGTCGGTGGGCGCTTGCCGTTGGCCACGGCGTGCAGGCGGGCATGTTCGGCCATCACCTTGCTGGCGTAACCGCCGTCGTTTTCCAGATTGGCGGCGCCGACATAGTATTTCAGCCCGCCTTCAATCGAGCCGGCCCGGCTGATGCATTCCTGCAGCACCTTGACGCCAACGCGCAGATTGGTCACCGGATCGAACGCGGCCAGCTTGCCGCCAAAGTCTTCGTATTTGTCGTGATGGATTTTGGTCATCACCTGCATCAGGCCCTGGGCACCGACGGGGCTTTGGGCAAACGGATTAAAGCCCGATTCAATCGCCATGATGGCCAGAATCAGCGTCGGGTCAAGTTTGGCCTTGTTGCCAATTTCAAAGGCCTGCGCGACCAGCACGCTCAGCGGCTCGGGCGCGACTTTGTATTTTTTGCTCAGCCAGTAGGCCACGGCGGCCTGCTGTCTGGGCAGCTCGGTCGGGTTGGCGGCTGTGGCGCGCTCTATGGCGGTGGGCTCGGTGAACTCTGGCTCTGGATCAGACTCCGTCAGGCCGAGCACCGCATCGCGCCGCTCCTGCAGCCAGCTCATGAGCTTGAGTTCACCGGCATCGCGCAGGTCTGGCCGGGCCGTGAGGGTGAGGATGACAAAAACGACGGCCAGTCCCAACAGGGCAAAACCATTGTGCGTGATTCCGACAAGACCCTGGGTCATGTCGTCCACAACGGTGGCAAAACCGCTGCGGCTGTTTTTCTGATACGCGTTAGAGCCTGGGTGAAGGCTGATAGTTGTTAACGCTGTCATTGCGCTCCTTTCGATGCTTGCGTGAACCTCGTGGAGGTCGGCAAGCGTGGATTGGTGGGTCGCCATAAAACCAGGGCGAAGCCCGGTGGTTTTGACCCTTGTTGACGCCGCCGGGAACCGGCCGCGCCTCGTGTTGCCCCTGATCTTGGGGTACAGGCGGATTCTAGTGGTGCTTCAAATAACCTGTCAAGAATAACGATTTGATTTGATATTCTGAATTGGCTGGTAAGTAACAGTTTTTCACCTAAAAAAGACAGGCTGGAAAATTTAAATTGGATTTTTTCAAGTTTTTTTCAGAAATCAATTACGGCTGCAGCAGTGCTTTTTGAGCTGTTCAGGTCGCAGGAAGCGGCCGCCAAAACAGGCCTTCCCAGGCAAAATGGCGCCGCGTGTGGAACTTAATTGGGCGCGGGCCTAAAAACAGCGAAAATAGGCAAATGCTTTAATTTTTAAAGTGAAGGGTGTTTGGGTCTTGCGAGCCATGACCCGAATTCCCCTGCGCTGACAGCTCCCCTGTTCAGTGCCCGGCCTTGATGGCCCCAGGTGCTGGCAGGCACGCCGATGACGGGCTTTGAATGCCTGTTCTAGAGGCTGTCTCTGGCTGCTTTTTTTCAAAACGATTGTTATATATGTTGCGCTCTTTTCTGTCCAAATCCTCCAAAGCCGAACCCACGCCAGCCGCTGCCGTGAAAACCAGCGCGGCCAAAAGCGCTGAAGCCCATCCGCTGGACGGCCTGACGGGCGGCGCGTTCTCCGCGCCCACCTCGGGCGAGCGCGCCTCGCGCATCCGCCAGTGGCTGACCACCGAGCCGACCCCCGAGCAAATGGCCGATGTCTATAAAGACCTGGCCAACCGCGACAAGGGCGCCGCCAAGCCGCTGAAAGAAAAGCTCGACGAAATCAAGCGCAGCAAAGGCCAGGAAGCCGCCGCCGCCGAATGGGCCGAAAAAGCCAAAATCCTGCTGGCCCTGACCAAGCTGAACCTGGCCGACGCGCTGGCCTGGCAGCGCGACGCCGCCAAAGCGGGCGCGCCACTGTCCAAAGAGCCGCTCGCTGGCCTCAAAGTGCAACTCGCCGAGCGGGTCAAGACGATTGAAGACCTGCAGCACCGCACCCAGGTGCAGCGCGAAGCCGCCGTTTTGATCGCCCAGCGCATCGAAGTGCTGTCGATCAAACCCTGGCGCGACGCGCAGGCCGTGCTCGAAACGCTGCAGGCCGACGTGGCCCACTGGCAAGCCCAGGCCGATGAGCTGACGCTGGACGCCAACTGGGCCAGCGTCGATGGCAAATTCCCGCCGCTGCTCGACGCCTCGCGCGCCCAGCTGCTGGCTGTGTGGGAAGCTTTCCAGGGCGCCTTGGCGCTGGCCGTCAAGGCCGCTGAAGATAGCGCTGCGCCGCTGCCCGCCGTTCCGGTCTGGGCTGACGAGCTGCGCGCCGCACGCGGCCTGCCAACGTCCAAAGCCGAGGCCCACGCTGGCGCCGATGCCGCTCAGGGCGCCCGCGCCCCCAAGGCCAAGCTCGACCCCGCCGTGCTGAAAGACCTGCGCGAAAAGTCTTCCGCCATCGTGCAGGAAGCGCTCGCCCGGCTGGAGCACGAAGTCACCGAAGGCCACGGCAAATCGACGCCCAAGGTCGCCGCTGACCTGCGCCACGCGCTGAAAGAAAACATCCGCAACATCGACAGCAAACTGGAAGCCGCCGCGCACGCCGCGCTGACCGCCGCTGGCGAACTCGAAGGCTGGCAGCGCTGGCGCGCCGACCAGATCCGCGAGGAACTGGTTGTCAAGGCCGAAGCGCTGGTCGCCAAGCCGATGGGCGGGCGCAAGCAGCAGGACGCGCTGCGCGTCATGCGCGAACAGTGGAAAACCTCCGACCAGGGCGGCACGCCGAATCACGCGCTGTGGAAGCGTTTTGACGACGCCTGCAACGAAGCCCACAAGGTGGTTGAAGAGTGGCTGGAAAAAGTCAAGGAACAAAGCGAAACCGTCAAGGCCGAGCGCCGCGTGCTGATCGACGAAGTGCTGGCCTGGGCCGAAGCCAACAAGGGCAACAGCGACTGGAAGCAGCACATCCGCAGCTTGAACGGCTTTGTCGAAAAATGGCGCGAAGCCGGTCATCTGGGCGAAAAAGCCTTTGCCGAAATCCAGCCCGTCTGGAAAGCCGCGATGGACCAGGCCGACGCCGCCCTGACCGGCGCCCGCGCCGCCAGCCTGGCGCGCCGCAAAGCGATGATCGAAGAAGCGCAAGTGCTGGGCGCCGAGCCACAGCTGCGCATCGACGCCGTCAAGTCCTTGCAGCAGCGCTGGCAGCATGAAGCGCAAAGCGTGCCGATTGAGCGCAAGCAAGAGCAAAAGCTCTGGGACGCGTTCCGCAAGCCAATTGACGACGCCTTCCAGCGCAAGACCGCTGATCGCGAAAAAGCCGCCGCCGCGCTGGGCGAACACGACCGTTACGTGCTGGAAGCCGCCAAGGCCGTCGAAGCCGCCGCCGCCACCGGCGACGCGCAAAAAATTCACGCCGCCGCCAAAGCACTGGAAGCCGCCGTCAACGGTCAGGCCGCCGCCGCCCATGCCGCGACTGCAGCAACTGCCGCCAGCGCCGATGCCGCCTCGGTGACGGAACCAAGCCAGCCCGCCGCCGAAGCTGGCGCCGAGCCAACGCCTGCGCCCGTCGATGCCGACGGTAACCCGACCGCCGAAGCCGCCGAGGCCGAGTTTGCCGAATCGGCCCAGCCCGCCAGCGAGCCTGCCGAGCCAGCGCCCGCACCAAAACCGGCTGCCAAGCCCGTCGTCGCGATGCGCGGCGATGACCGTCCCGGCGCCCGCCGTGCCGAGCCCGCCGCTGCCGCAGGCCGTGGCGGCAAGTTTGGCGACCGCAAGGATGCCCGCAGCGGCGGCAAGCCGAGCGGCCCGCGCCAGAGCACCGACAACAAGTTCGAGCCCTACCGCCCCGAGCGCGAAGGCCGTCCTGAGCGCAGCGAGCGTTTTGAAGGCCGTCCAGCCTTTGAAGAGCGCGGCCCGCGTCTGGGCGACGCCGCTTTCCGCGCCCAGCGCGAAGCGTTTGAAGCCGCTAACCACGCGCTGAAAAAGCTCGCCATGCAAGCGCACGGCGAAGTGCTGACGAACCTGCTGACGGCATGGGAAAAGCGCGACGCAACCCTGGTGCCCGGCGTGCAGGAGCTCGGCAAGCAAATCACGCCCGCCGTGCGCAGCAGCTGGGCGCAAGCCGTCAGCGCGCCCGCTGGCAAGGACGCCGCCGAAGCGCTGTTGCGCCTCGAAATGGCCGCCGAACTGCCGACACCGGCAGAGCACATCAGCGCCCGCCGCATGCTGCAATTGCAACTGCTGACCAAGCGCAACGCGCCGACGCCTGCTGAAACCTGGGGCGAAGACGCCGCCAAAGTGCTGGCCAGCGAGTTTGACCCCAGCAACGCACGCCGCGTGCAAAACGTGCTCAAGGCACTGCTCAAGCGCTAAGCGTCCCCGCCATGACGCCCCAGAACTTTATAGCGAAGTGGGGTCATGGCGGCCCTGCCTACGATCTGAATGAAGAGCAGGGCGCGCAAAGCCATTTTTTGGACTTGTGCGAACTGCTGGACGTACCCAAGCCCGGCAGCGAAGAAGGCTACCGGTTTGAAGAAAAAAGCCACGTTATCGGCGGGCGCACCGGCTACGCCGATGTGTCCCGGCGCGGCGCGTTTGCCTGGGAAAACAAGGCGCCCGGCAAAAATCTGGACGCTGCGCTCAAGCAGCTGCTGACCTACAGCCTGGCGCTCGGCACGCCGCCGATTCTGGTGGTCTGCGACCGCCTGACGATACGCATCCACACCCAGTTCTCCGGCCACCCGACGGAAACCTACACCGTCCTGCTGGACGATCTCGACCAGCCCGCGCAACTGGCGCTGCTGCGCCGCATCTGGCTCGCGCCCGAGAGCTTTCGCCCGAAAAAGACCAGCCGCGACATCACCGAAGCGGCGGCGCGCAGCTTTGCCACGCTGGCCGAAAGCCTGCGCAAGCGCGGACCGGCCAAAGACGCCGACCCGCAAGGCTGGCAAAACCACGCCGACGCCGTCGCCCATTTCCTGACGCAATGCCTGTTCTGCTTTTTTGCCGAAGACGTGGGCCTGCTGCCGGGGCGCCTGTTTGAGGCGCTGGTCAACAACCGGCGCTTCACCAGCGAGCGCTTCACCGAGGCGCTGCGCAACCTGTTTACCGCGATGCAGCGCGGCGGACTGTACGGCAACGACGACATTCCGTGGTTCAACGGCGGGCTGTTCAAAACCATCCAGGTGCCGCCGCTGTCGGTGCTGGAAATGACCGAGCTGCGCAACGCGGCGGACTTGAACTGGAGCGCCATCGACGTGTCGATTTTCGGCACGCTGTTCGAGCGCGGGCTGGACCCGGACAAGCGCAGCCAGCTCGGCGCGCACTACACCGACCCGGCCACGATAGCGCGCATCATCGAGCCGGTGTTGCAGCGCCCGCTGCAGCAGGAATGGGCGAAGACGGCCCACGAAATTGGCGATTTACTCAGCAAAAGCAAGCGCAAAAAGCGCGGCGCCTATTCGGCGGGCGGGCGCCATTTCAAGGCGTCGGCGGGCGATGTGGCCTATCAAAAAGCCGATCAGGTTTTCCAGCAATGGCTTGACGAGCTGAAAAACTACCGCGTGCTCGACCCGGCCTGCGGCAGCGGCAACTTTCTGTTTCTGGGCCTGAAGGCGCTGAAAGACATCGAGCACCAAAGTCACCTCGACGCCGCCGCGCTCGGGCTGGATCGCGAAGCCGATTTGGTGACCGGCCCGCACAACATGCTGGGCATCGAGCTGAACGAATACGCCGCCGAACTGGCCCGCGTCACCGTGTGGATTGGCGAGTTGCAATGGCGCCTGCTGCACGGCTACGAGTTCAAATTGAACCCGGTGCTGGAGCCGCTCGACCATATCGAGTGCCGCGACGCGCTGCTCGATTTTGTGCCGGTGCCGCCGGGCGCATCGGCCAACCAGCGTCCGGCCAGCGCCAGCGAAACCGCGTGGCCGAAAGCCAGCGTGGTGATGGGCAATCCGCCGTTTCTGGGTGATCGAAAAATGATCCGGGAATTGGGCGAGGACTACACCTTGACTCTGCGGGCAGCTTATGAAGGGCGAGTTCCGGGCGGTGCGGATTTGGTTTGCTACTGGTTTGAAAAAGCCCGCAAAGCGATTGAATCCAACGGCCTGGGCGCTGCGGGGCTGGTGGCGACCAATTCGATACGCGGCGGAATGAATCGGGCGGTGCTCGACGCCATCGTCAACACAACGCGAATTTATGAGGCCTGGAGCGACGAGGGCTGGGTGAACGATGGGGCGGCGGTGCGGGTTTCTTTGGTTTGCTTTGGCCTCGCCACGCAGCCAGCGCAGCTTGATGGCGCCGATGTCGCCACCATTTCCGCCAGTTTAAGCACGACGCACGGCATCAGCGCGGTGCAAAAATTGCGTGCCAATGCCGATGTTTCGTATATCGGGACGCAAAAAAACGGGCCTTTTGACATTCCCCGCGATGTGGCTGCCGAGTGGCTGCGCTTGCCCA
The DNA here is from genome assembly GCA_026400075.1 of Polaromonas sp. Taxonomy (GTDB): domain Bacteria; phylum Pseudomonadota; class Gammaproteobacteria; order Burkholderiales; family Burkholderiaceae_C; genus Polaromonas. Next base: position 2,937 of record JAPLPS010000403.1, on the reverse strand, counting down.
ACCCGAATGGAAAATCCAACGCCCTGGTTGTCCGTCCGTGGGCGAATGGTCTGGATGTCACGCGCCGTCCGCAGGAGCGCTGGGTGGTTGATTTTGGCTGCGACATGCCTTTGAGTGAGGCTGCCTTGTTCGAGACGCCGTTTGCCTACGTGGAGAAGGGCGTCAAGCCGACCCGTGCCAGCGTCCGGCGCGATTGGCACCGAACCCATTGGTGGCTTTATGGGGATGCCCGGCCGGGTTTGCGGGAAAAGCTGTCGAACTTGCCACGCTTTGTGGTGACGCCGATGGTGGCTAAGCACCGGGTATTTGCGTGGATGCCCGCCATCCAGATTCCGGAAAATCTGTGTGTCGCCATCACCCGCGCCGACGACGCCACTTTCGGAATCCTGCACAGCCGCTTTCATGAACTCTGGTCACTGCGCATGTGTACCTGGCTGGGCGTGGGCAACGATCCGCGCTACACCCCGACCACCTGCTTTGAAACCTTCCCCTTCCCCGAAGGCTTGACGCCCGCCGACACCGCGCACCAGCGCACCGAAGCCATCGACGGCGGGGCGCTGATTCCGGCGGGGCTGGCGCCAGCCGCTGGTCAGGCCCAAGCCACAACGCTGCGCGCCCATGCCGAGCGCATCGCCCGCGCCGCCCAGCGGCTGAACGCGCTGCGCGAGAACTGGCTCAATCCGCCCGAATGGACGCAGCGCCTGCCGGAAGTGATTCCGCTGGGCATGGACGCGTCGCCGTACCCAGACCGCATCGTGCCGAAAAACGGCCACGAAAAAGACCTCGCAGGGCGCACGTTGACCCGGCTCTACAACCTGCGCCCGGCCTGGCTGGCGGCGGCGCACGAGGCGCTGGACGCCGCCGTCGCGCTGGCCTACGGCTGGCTTGATTACAGCCCGGCGCTGGCCGATGAAGACATCCTGCAGCGGCTGCTGGCGCTCAATGTGCAGCGTTCAGCCGTGTAAAGTGCCGTCCGTTCAGGAAAACCACATCCGCTGAAACACGCCGTCCTTGTCCATCACCAGGTGCTTGAGTCCGGCCAGCGCATGCAGCGCAATCAGCGCGACAAAAATCCAGGCGGTGATGGAATGCGCTTCAAAAAAGATCTCGCCCAGATCGTGGTTGGGCGCGGCCATGCGCGGCAGCGCGATGCCGAACAGCAGGGTTTCATCTTTGCTCAGCAGCGTGCCGACGATGCCGAAAAACGGCATGGCCAGCATGGCGAGATACAGCAGGCCGTGGCCGACTTTGGCCGCTGTCACTTCCCAGGAGGGCATGCTGGCAGGCAGCGGCGTCGGCGTGTGCGTCAGCCGCCAGAGCAGGCGCAGCAACACCAGCGCGACGATCAGCACGCCGATGGATTTATGCAGGTTGAAATACCAGTCGCTGCCCGGCTCGTCCTCAATCGACATCATGAACCACCCAAGGCCGGTCATGCCGATGATGAGGACGGCCAGCGCCCAGTGCAGCACTTTGGCCAGCGGCGTGTAGGCGGTGCTTGAGGCGGTCGGGAAAGGGGTGTCGCGCATGTGGTGGCTCTCTGTAAGTTAAACCGCCCCATCCTACGCCCGCCACATTAAGGCCAGATTAAGCCAGCACCAGACTCTTGAGCGTGTCGCGCACCAGCTGCGCCCGGTCTTTCGGGTTCGGCAGCTCGCGCTCCAGGCGCAGTTTGTCGTTGCCGGTCAGCTTCATGTGCCTGTTTTTCTGGATCAGTCCGATGATCGACATGGCGTCTATCGGCGGGTCTTTCTTGAACGTGATGGTGATGGCGCTAGGGGCCGCATCGACTTTCAGCACGCCGTAAGGCTTGGCAATCACCCGCAGCCGGTGTACGTCAATCAGCGTTTGCGCCTGCGTGGGCAGCTTGCCGAAGCGATCGACGATTTCTTCCAGCAGCGCGTCGATCTGGTTCGTCGTCTTGGCCGTCGCCAGCTTTTTGTAAAACGACAGGCGCAAATGCACGTCGCCGCAGTAGTCGTCGGGCAGCAGCGCGGGCGCGTGCAGGTTGATTTCCGTCGTCACGCCTAGCGGCGAGAGCAAATCGGGCTCGCGCCCGGCTTTCAGCGACGCCACCGCTTCGCCCAGCATTTCGTTGTAGAGCTGAAAGCCGATTTCCAGCATGTTGCCGCTCTGGTTTTCGCCCAGCACCTCGCCAGTGCCGCGAATTTCCAGATCGTGCATCGCTAGATAAAAGCCCGAGCCGAGTTCTTCCATTTGCTGAATCGCGTCGAGCCGCTGGCTGGCCTGTTTGGTCAAGCCTTCAATGTCGGGCACCATCAAATAGGCATAGGCCTGATGGTGGCTGCGGCCCACGCGCCCGCGCAACTGGTGCAACTGCGCCAGGCCGAACTTGTCGGCACGGCTCATCAAAATCGTGTTCGCGCTGGGCACGTCAATGCCGGTCTCGATGATGGTCGAGCACAGCAGCAGGTTAAAACGCTGGGCGACGAAATCCTTCATCACCTTTTCCAGCTCGCGCTCGGGCATCTGGCCGTGGGCGATGGCGATGCGCGCTTCGGGCAGCAGCGCTTCCAGCATCTGGCGGCGGTTTTCAATCGTTTCGACTTCGTTGTGCAGAAAATAAACCTGCCCGCCGCGTTTCAACTCGCGCAGCACCGCCTCGCGGATCACGCCTTGGCTTTCGCTGCGCACAAAGGTCTTGATCGCCAGGCGTCGCTGCGGCGCGGTGGCAATCACGCTCAAATCGCGCAAGCCTTCCAGCGCCATGCCCAGCGTGCGCGGAATCGGCGTGGCCGTGAGCGTCAGCACATCGACTTCGGCGCGCAGGGCTTTCATGGCCTCCTTGTGGCGCACGCCGAAGCGGTGCTCCTCGTCAATGATGAGCAGGCCGAGGTTTTTGAACTTCGTCGATTCACTCAGCAGCTTGTGCGTGCCGACGACGATATCGACGCTGCCGTCGGCCAGCCCTTTGGT
>JAPLPS010000447.1 GCA_026400075.1 Polaromonas sp. | reverse complement strand
GTGCAAAACGTGTTTTTGCTCGATGACCGCCTGCTGACTTCGCTGATGCTGCCGCGCTCTAACATCGAATGGCTGGATGCCTCCGACACTGTGGCCGAGGCCATCAACAAGGCGGGCGCGACCGGCCACTCCTGGTATCCGGTCTGCCGGGGCAGTCTCGACGATGTGGTCGGCGTGGTCAATGTTGCCAAGCTGCTGGCGCTGCGCGGCCAGATTGAATCGGCACCGTCCGGCACCAGCGGATCAACCCCTTCGCTGAAGGACAAAATTGGCAGTTATGCCGTCCCGGCCGTCTTTGTGCCTGAAACCCTGACCGGCATGGAATTGCTGGAGCAGTTCCGCGCCAAGTCCACCCGCATTGTGTTTGTGGTCGATGAGTACGGCGTGGTGCAGGGCATGATGACGCCGATGGACATGTTGGAGGCCATCACCGGCGAGCTGCAGCCCGACGCACAAATCGACGCCTGGGCCACCGAGCGTGAAGACGGCAGCTGGCTGATTGACGGCGTCATGCCGGTGACCGAGCTCAAAGCCCGGCTCGACATCAAGGAGTTGCCGGAAGAAGCCCGTGGGCGCTACAACACGGTGGCCGGTTTGCTGATGTCGGTCTCAGGTCGGCTGCCGGGTGTTGGCGAGAAAATTGACTGCGCTGGCTGGATGTTTGAAGTTATCGGTCTGGACGGCAAGCGCATTGAGAAGGTGCTGGCTACCCCGCTGGGCGCTGCTATCGCAGTTTTGGGTGCCGGATAAGCTCAATTTACGAATTGATCTTGGGAATTCTTCAACGAAGAGTGGAATTCATCAATACCGTTTTCGTGTGTAAGGTTTGTCTCAAAAAGAAATGTAGTTTTATTGTTAACTATTACATGTAATCAGAAATTTTTTGATGAAAGTTGTTGTTTTTTTGTCGTCATGTCAGAAAATATCACCCTTTGTCGGGTTAGTTAAGATCTGTTGCCAGTATTAATTAATAATTAATAACGTCTATTGTTGGTCGGAAAAGAGCCATTGTCAAGACGATGGAGAAAGAGGTTTTTATGCAGGCTGGTGCTGAAACCGATGCTGATTGCTTCAGGTCAATAACGACATTTTCCGAGGGTCTGTGGTTTTTGGCCTATACCCGCCCCCGGCTTGAAAGTGTGGCGCGACAAAACCTGGAGCAGCAAGGTTTTCAAACCTATCTTCCCTTTTACAAACGCTTAAAAAACACGAATGGGGTGATGGTGGGCGTTCTTGAGCCCATGTTTGCCCGCTATGTTTTTTTCAGGCCCGTCCGCCCTGACCAGTCAATTGCGTCTGTGCGCTCGACGCGTGGCGTGGCGAATCTTGTCAGTTTTGGTCATGAAATGGGTACGATCTGCTCAAGTCTGTTGAATGTCATCTGGCAATTTGAGCGGGAGCGCAACGCGGCTGATCTGGCGGAGTTGAGTTCCCTGCGGCCAGGGCATGTGGTGCGGTTTCGTGATCCGGCCTTTGGCAGCCTGGAAGGCTTGGTAAAATCCGTTTCAAGTCGTCGCGTTGCGGTGTTGTTTGAGTTGATGGGCCGCCCTCAAGTGGTCAGTGTTGAGCTCAACCAACTGGAGGCGATTTGATTTTTTGAGGGGAACAGGGCTCGTCTTGCTGCCGTTTCCTTGTTTTTGCAGGACGAAAATTTCGGGCAGGCTGTGTTTTTCATTGAAAAGATGAAAAACACTGCGGTAGCCTGTCTGTTTGTTTTTATTCGGATTCATTTTTCCACTTTTCGCCTGCCGGTGGCGTGTCACTCTACCCAACGCCCTTAATTCATGCTTCAGAAACCAAATTTCACCTTTTTGTTGGCGCTGCCGCGCTGGCCCGTGCTGGCCTTGTCGGCTGTATGGTTGAGCGGCTGCTCTTTCGCTCCAGGCTTGTCGATGGGCAAAGGCCTGCAGACGGTCGAGTCGTCGGGAAATCCTTACTCTATCACCACCAAACGCACTTCAGAGTCACCTTCTGCCATGCCCTCTGGCCAGGCGGTTGCGGGCCAGCCGGTGCCGTCCGGTGCGCTGCTCAGCATCACGCCAGAGCTGATTCGCCAGCAGCGCGCGCTGAAAAAAACCGGGCCTGGCGCTGGTGTCGAGAGCCTGTTTGGCCAGCCTAAGGCCTATGGCATTGGCGCCGGTGACGTGGTGAACGTCGTTGTCTGGAATCACCCTGAACTGGTGCTGGCGCCAGCGGGCTCGACGCTGACGACGGACTCATCCGGTCTGGCTGCTGTGGGCAACGGCTACAACGTCAGCCCTGACGGCTTCATTCAGTTTCCCTTGATTGGCAATTTCAAGATCAATGGCCTGACGGAAACCCAGGCCGCCGAGCAGATCACCCGTCGCCTCGCCAAGTACATCAACAACCCGCAGGTGACGCTGCGTGTGCAGGCCTACCGTGCTGGCCGTGTCTATATCGATGGTGAAGTGCGCGCCCCCGGTCTGCAGGCCATCAACGATATTCCGATGAGCCTGCCTGAGGCGATCAGCCGGGCGGGGGGCTTGACGACTACCGCTGACCGGGCCACCGTAGCCGTCAGCCGCAACGGCACCACCACGGTGATTAACCTCCCGCAGCTGACCGCACAGGGTGTCAATCCGTCGCGCATCATGCTGGCCGCTGGCGACATGGTGCGCGTGGGCAGCCGCGATGATGCCAAGGTGTATGTGATGGGCGAAGTCACCCGGCCTATGGCGCTGCCGCTGAACAACGGTCACCTGACACTCAACGAAGCACTGGGCGAGTCCGGTGGCGTCAACCCCGTTTCGGGTGATCCGCGCCAGATTTATGTGGTGCGCAGCCGTAGTGGTGATACTGCCACTGCCGACGTGACCCTGCCGGAGATTTACCACCTGAATGCCAAGTCTCCTGCCGCTTATGCCTTGGCCGAGGGCTTTGAGCTGCAATCGCGCGATGTGGTGTTTGTCGATCCTGTGCCGCTGGTGCTCTGGAACCGCGTGATCAGCCTTGTCCTGCCGAGTGCGCAGGCCGTTAATTCAGTGAATAGTAGTTTCAAATGATTCGGCTCTGAGGATGAACAATATTCTGACCGTTTGCATCGGCAACATCTGTCGCAGTCCCGTGGCTGAAGCGTTGCTGAAACTGCATCTTCCGGGTCGCAATATCTGGTCTGCCGGTTTGCACGCTGTGGTCGGCCACCCGGCCGAAGCGATGGCATGCGAAATTGCCGCGCAGCACGGTCTGGACTTGTCCGCCCATCGCGCCCAGCAGATGGAGAGCTGGATGTGCAGCCACGCTGATCTGGTGCTGGTGATGGAAGCGGGCCAGCAACAGCAGCTCGAACGACTCTACCCTCTGGCGCGCGGGAAAATTCGCCGCCTGGGTGAATTTGGCCCGCAAGGCGCCTTTGACATTGCCGACCCTTACCGGCAGCCGCGCGCTGCCTTCGAGGCTTCTCACTCCGCCATCGCCGTAGGCGTGGACGAGTGGGTGCGCCGCATCAAACTTGTTTCCTGATGGCCTGACCGAATGAATGCTCCCCACTCTCCCATGCCTGCTCCGTACGCTGACGACGCCCAGGATGACGAAATTGACTTGCTGGGCCTGCTTGATGTGCTTCTTGAGGCACGCTGGCTGATTGCTGGCGTCGCTGCGCTGGTACTGCTGCTGGGGGCTGGCTATGCCCTTTTGAGTCGGCCCGTCTATGAGGCCAACTCCCTGATCCAGGTGGAAGACAGCAAGCCCGGTGCGGCAGGCGCCCTCGGTGATGCAGCCAGCCTGTTTGACATCAAGTCGCCCGCCACGGCTGAAATGGAAATCCTGCGTTCACGCCTGGTGGTCGGCAAGTCTGTCGATGATCTGCAGCTGTACGTGATGGCTGCACCAAAATACCTTCCGCTGGTGGGGAGCTGGCTGGGGCGGCGTGCCACTGAGCTGTCTAATCCGGGGTTTATGGGCATGGCTGGCTATGTCTCAGGTAATGAATCGATTCGCTTGGGCATGCTTGAAATGCCGGTTGCACTTGAAGGCAAGCTCTTACTGCTGGTGGCCACCGAAGGTGGTTTTGACCTGTATGGCCCTGATGACGAGCTGCTGGTACAGGGTAAAACCGGCACTTTGGTCAGTTTTGGTACGGGTCAGGATGGTGGCCGCATTCTGGTCGCCGAACTCAAGGCCAAGCCTGGTGCTCATTTCAAAGTGCAGCGCGATTCCCGCCTGGGGGTGATTGAGCAGTTGCAAAAAGATCTGGCCATCTCGGAGCAGGGCAAGCAGTCTGGCGTCATTTCGGTCCAGCTTCAAGGCAATGATCCACTGCAGATTGCCCGCACTTTGAATGCTGTAGGTACCAACTATGTGCGCCAAAATACCGAGAGAAAATCTGCCGAAGCTGAAAAATCGCTCGACTTTTTGGGGGGATTTCTGCCACAACTTAAAAAGCAGCTGGAAGATTCCGAGGCCAAGTTCAACCAGTTCCGTAACCAGAACGGCACTTTTGATCTGGGCGCCGAGGGCAAAAATTACCTCGATACCGCCGTCAAGCTGCAAGGCAGTCTGCTGGAACTGCAGCAAAAACGCCGCGAGCAAAGCGCGCAATTCACGGCAGCCCACCCTGTCATCCAGACGCTGGATGCGCAGATTGCCGCTGTCAGCCAGGAAATAGCCGGGTTGAGCAGCAAGGTTAAAACCCTGCCCAATACCGAGCAGGATTTGCTGCGCTTCACGCGTGATGTCAAGGTCAACAGCGAGCTTTACCTGAACCTGCTGACCAGCTCGCAGCAACTGCGCCTGGTCAAGGAGGGCAAGGTCGGCAATGTGCGGGTGGTCGATGCGCCTGTGGTGCCTGAAGAGCCCATCAAGCCAAAACGTGCTCAAATTTTGGCCATCAGCGCTGTGCTGGGTCTGCTGCTGGGCGTGGGTCTGGCCTTTTTGCGCAACAGCCTGCGTCCTGGCATCAAAGATCCGTCCGATATCGAGTCTGCGACGGGCTTGCATGTGTTCGCCACTGTGCCGCATTCGGTCGAACAGGACAAACTGTCCAAGCTGATCAAAGGTCAGGTGACCGGCAAACACCTGCTGGCAACTCTTTTTCCCGACGACCCGTGCGTGGAAAGCCTGCGTAGCCTGCGCACAGCCCTACAGTTCGCCATGCTTGATGCGCGCAACAACCTGGTGCTATTTACCGGGCCCACGCCGGGCATTGGCAAATCCTTCGCCAGTGCCAACTTTGCGGCTGTGCTGGCTTCGGGTGGCAAGCGCGTGCTGCTGATTGATGCTGACATGCGCAAGGGTCACATCCACCAGTTTTTCGGCCTCAAAAAACGTGGACAGGGCTTGAGTGAATTGATCATGGGCAGTTGCAGCCTGAATGAAGCGCTGCACCGTGCCGTGGCGCCCAATCTAGACCTGATTACCACCGGCGCGATGCCGCCCAACCCCGGCGAGTTGCTGATGTCGCCTGCCACCGTGCAGTTGCTGCAAACCCTTTCCGGTCAATACGATTTGGTTCTGATTGACACGCCGCCCGTGCTGGCCGTGTCTGACACGCAGGTGCTGGCACCGCATGCAAGTACCGTGTTTGTGGTGGCCCGTGCTGCAGTGACTTCGCTGGGCGAATTGCAGGAAACTACCAAGCGCCTTGGCCAGTCCGGCGTGCAGATAAAGGGCGTGGTGTTTAACGATCTGGACACCAGCCGCCAGCGCTACGGTGGTTATGGCTATAAATACAGCCGCTATCGTTACACCAACTACCAGTACGGAAAAACGGACGCGAAGTAAACGGAAATATCATGATAGTTCACGAAATTACCCCTGTTGTTTTGTGCGGCGGCTCGGGTACCCGCCTCTGGCCGCTGTCGCGCAAGAGCTTTCCCAAGCAGTTTGTTCCGCTGATTGGCGGCAAAAGCCTGCTCCAGCTGACGCTGGAGCGCGTCGGGCAGATCAGCCCGCAGGCGGGTGCCCGCACCGTCTGCGTGGCGGCTGAAGACCATCGTTTCCTGGTGGCGGAGGCCATGCTCGCTGCAGCTGTCGGCCCTGCCATCATTCTGGAGCCCTGCGCCAGAAACACCACCGCCGCCATGACGCTGGCAGCGCTGCAGGCCCAAGCCCAGGATCTGCTGCTGTTTTGCCCAGCCGACCATCACATTCCCGATGCGGCTGCATTTGCTGTCATGGTGCAGCAGGGCTGTGCTGCCGCCAATGCGGGCGCCATCGTCACCTTTGGCGTGGTGCCCAGTTTCCCCAGCACGGCTTATGGCTATATTCAGCGCGGCGTCCTCAATGCCGATGGCCAAAGCAGCCAGGTCGGCCGGTTTATTGAAAAACCCGATGCCGCCACAGCCCAGCAGTTGCTGCTGCAAGGTGATGTGCTGTGGAATGCTGGCATTTTCCTGGTTCAGGCCCAGGTATTGATTGAGGCCTTGCGCACTCATGCCCCTGACATCCTGGCAAGCTGCCAGCAAGCGATGACCGGTGCGACCCGCGACGAGGCTTTCATTCGCCCCGAGGCCGCTGCCTTTACAGGCTGCCGGGCCGAGAGCATCGACTATGCCGTGCTGGAGCGGCATGCCGATGTGGCGGTTGTACCGTTTGCTGGCGCCTGGAGCGACGTGGGTAGCTGGAACGCCGTGGCAGACCTGACCGCCCCCGACACAGAAGGCAACCGTATTCACGGACAAGGCACGGTTTTGCAAGCCAGCAACACCTATATTCACGCCCCGCACCGTCCGGTAGTGGCGCTCGGAACCAGCGACCTGCTGATCATCGATACCCCCGATGCATTGCTGGTGGCCACGAGCAGCCATGTCGAGCAGGTCAAGCAGGTTGTAGCCCAGCTGGAAGCCCGAAAAATCCCGCAGGCCGTGCAGCACCGTAAAGTCGCCCGGCCCTGGGGCTGGTATGACAGCGTTGATTCAGGCGACCGCTACCAGGTCAAGCGCATCGCCGTGCATCCTGGCGCCAAGCTCAGCCTGCAAATGCACCATCACCGCGCCGAGCACTGGATCGTGGTCAAAGGCACGGCGCTCGTCACGGTCGGCGACAAGGAAATCTTGCTCACCGAAAACCAGAGCACCTATATTCCGCTGGGCGTCAAACACCGGCTTGAAAATCCCGGCAAGACCGAGCTTGAACTGATTGAGGTGCAGTCGGGCAGTTATCTGGGCGAAGACGACATTGTGCGGTTTGAAGATACCTATGGCCGAGTGGCCGTGGTAGTTTGAAGTACGGATATGACCAACACCCTTCCCAAAATTTATATCGCAGGCCACCGTGGCATGGTGGGTTCGGCCATCGTGCGCCAGTTGCTGGCCGCTGGCCACGCCCCGGAAAATCTCATCACCCGCACCCATGCCGAGCTAGACCTGACCAGCCAGGCCGCCGTGCGCGAATTTTTTCAGGCGGAAAAGCCCGATCAGGTGTATCTGGCCGCCGCCAAGGTCGGCGGCATTCATGCCAATAACACCTACCCGGCTGAATTCATCTACCAAAACCTGATGATGCAGGCCAACGTGATTGATGCGGCGTTTCAAAACGGCGTTAAAAAGCTGCTGTTTCTTGGCTCCAGCTGCATCTACCCCCGGCAGGCGCCCCAGCCTATGGCTGAAAATGCCCTGCTGACCGGCCCGCTGGAGCCGACCAACGAACCCTATGCGATTGCCAAGATTGCCGGCATCAAGCTGTGCGAAAGCTACAACCGCCAGTACGGCGCCAGCCACAGCGTGGACTATCGCAGCGTCATGCCGACCAACCTGTATGGCCTGGGTGATAACTACCACCCCGAAAACAGCCACGTCATTCCCGCGCTGATCCGCCGCTTTCATGAAGCAAAGGTGAGCCAGGCGCCCAAGGTCACCATCTGGGGCACCGGCACACCATGCCGTGAGTTTCTGTATGTGGACGACATGGCAGCGGCCAGCATCCACGTCATGAATCTGCCCAAGGCTGTCTATGACCAGCACACCAGTCCGATGCAAAGCCACATCAATGTCGGCTATGGCAGTGATGTCACGATTGCCCAGCTGGCGCACACCGTGGGCCAGGTCGTCGGTTATCAGGGCGATATCGACTTTGACAGCACCAAACCTGATGGCGCGCCCCGCAAGCTGATGGACAGCAGCCGCCTGCTGGCGCTGGGCTGGCAGGCGCAGGTGAATCTGCAAGACGGCTTGACGTTGGCTTATCAAGACTTTTTTCAAAAACAAAAGTAAAACATGACTACTGCACCAAAAATCGCACTCATCACCGGCGTTACCGGACAAGACGGCTCTTATCTGGCTGAATTTTTGCTCGAAAAAGGCTATATCGTTCACGGTATCAAGCGCCGTGCATCGAGCTTCAATACGGCCCGTGTGGACCACATCTACCAGGATCCACACATTGAAAATAGCCGCTTCAAGCTGCATTATGGTGACTTGAGCGATACCAGTAATCTGGTGCGAATCATCCAGGAAACCCAGCCTGATGAGATCTACAACCTTGGTGCCCAAAGCCATGTGGCGGTCAGCTTTGAAAGCCCCGAGTACACCGCCGATGTCGATGGCATGGGCACATTGCGGATGCTCGAAGCCATCCGCATCCTGGGTCTGGAAAAGAAAACCAGCTTTTATCAGGCCAGTACCAGCGAGCTGTATGGCCTGGTGCAGGAAACACCACAAAAAGAAACCACGCCGTTTTACCCGCGCAGCCCCTACGCCGTGGCCAAGATGTATGCCTACTGGATCACGGTGAATTACCGCGAAGCTTACGGTATGTATGCCTGCAACGGCATCTTGTTTAACCACGAAAGCCCGCGCCGGGGTGAAACGTTTGTGACCCGAAAAATCACCCGTGGTCTGGCCAATATCAGCATGGGCCTGGAAGACTGCCTGTACATGGGTAATATCGATGCCTTGCGCGACTGGGGTCATGCCAAGGATTATGTCCGTATGCAGTGGATGATGCTGCAGCAGGACCAGCCTGAAGATTTTGTCATCGCCACCGGTGTGCAGTACAGTGTGCGCCAGTTCATTGAGTGGAGCGCTACCGAACTCGGTATTCAACTCCGCTGGGAAGGGCAGGGGATCAATGAGGTGGGCTATTGGAACGACAAGCCCATCATCAAAATTGATCCGCACTACTTCCGCCCTGCCGAAGTTGAAACCCTGCTGGGTGATCCAAGCAAAGCTAAGCAAAAGCTCGGCTGGACGCCCGAGATCACTGTGCAGGAAATGTGCAAGGAAATGGTCGCCAACGACCTGGCTCAGGCCAAGCAATATTCATTGCTGAAACAGCACGGCTACCAAATTAGCGTGAGCCTAGAGTGATTCTATAAAAAATCAGGTTTATAAATTAAATATAAATTATTTATTCTTGTAATTCATACTGTCTAATTTTCTAAAATTTATGAATATAAAAAATTTGGCTATTATTCCAGCTCGCGGTGGCTCCAAAGGTATTCCAGGTAAAAATATTCGTGAAATAGCTGGAAAGCCACTGATCGCATGGACTATTGAACAGGCATTGTTTTCGAAATCAATTGATCGGGTAATCGTTTCGACTGATGATCAAAAAATTGCAGACATCGCTGTTAAATATGGTGCCGAAGTACCATTTATTCGTCCAGACTGGCTTGCTGTAGATACAGCTGCTACTGAGCCTACTTTGATTCATTGTGTAGAGTGGCTTAAAGAAGAAGAAAATTATGAACCAGACAATATCGTCTTGCTGCAAGCTACTTCACCAGTACGGCAATTAAACGCTATTGATAATGCCATAAACAAGTTTAAAACAGATAAGGCCGATAGCCTGCTGTCAGTAAATGAGTTTTGGCATTTTTTATGGAAAAATGAAAAAGAACCTGTTGCATTTTATGATTATAAAAATCGACCAAGGCGACAGGATATTTTGCCTGAAAATATAAAACTAAAAGAGAATGGTTCAATATATGTAACCAGTAGGAAAATTCTTTTGAAAGAAAAAAATCGCTTGAGTGGAAAAATATCCACATTCCTGATGAGTGATGAGGAAAGCTATGAAATTGATTCATTGCTTGACTGGACTGTCGTAGAAGCTATTCTCAAAACTATGGATTATTGATATGTTGATCACCAAAAAAATATCTGACTATTTAGTTTTTCAGACTGAAACAATATTCCGTGCTCTTGAAAAAATAAATAATAATGAGAGACGCATAGTTTTCATCGTTGATGAGAGTGGAAAATTAACAGGTTCTTTTTCTGATGGAGATTTCCGTCGGTGGCTTACATCTACACAAAACTTTGATCTTCATCTGGAAATTTCCAGTATCGCCAACATTAAGGTTAAATCGAAAAAGGCAAGTGCATCCCGCGCTGAAATCGATGAATCCTTCAGTCGTGCAATTGACCTGATTCCATTGGTGGATGACACTGGAAGACTTGTGGCAATCGCATTTCAAGGTGAGCGAGGCATCGCGCTTGGAAAGCATGTTATTTCAGACAAGTCTCCTGCTTACGTCATTGCAGAGATAGGTAATAACCACAATGGAGATATAAAACTTGCCAAGCACTTGGTTGACTTGGCATTGGATGCTGGTGCTGATTGCGTCAAGTTTCAGATGCGGGACATGGCATCACTCTACAAAACGGGTGCAACCATTGATGCGGCGGCTGATTTGGGTGCCCAATACACAATGGATCTGCTGAACAAGTTCCAGCTCAGTAATTCAGAAATGATTGAGGTATTTGACTACTGCAAAAGCCTGGGCCTGACACCACTTTGCACTCCCTGGGATTTGAAAAGCTTGGATATCCTTGAAAACTATGGAATGGAAGGATATAAAGTTGCATCTGCTGACTTTACAAACCATCAGCTTTTAGGGGTAATGGCCAATACAGGCAAACCATTATTTTGCAGTACTGGCATGAGCACTGAAATGGAGATTAGGCAAACTGTTTCCTTCCTCAAGGAAAAAAATGCCAACTTCATTATTTTGCATTGCAACTCTACCTATCCAACTCCTTTCAAAGACGTTAATCTTGCATATATCAAAAGATTGCAGGAAATTACTGGAAGCTTGATTGGCTATTCAGGACACGAAAGAGGCATATCAGTTCCGCTGGCTGCTGTGGCACTTGGCGCAAAAGTGATTGAAAAGCATTTCACCATTGACAAGGGAATGGAAGGAAGCGACCACAAAGTATCATTGCTCCCTGATGAATTTAAAAATATGGTTCGGATGATTCGGGAAGTCGAAGAAGCTATGGGTAATAGCGGAGAGCGGGTAATTACT
>JAPLPS010000438.1 GCA_026400075.1 Polaromonas sp. | reverse complement strand
CTGTCAATGATGGTCAACTTCTCAGCCACCTACACGGTGGATCACGCGCCGTCGCCCATGACCAGATCGTCGCCAAACTTCTCAGCCACCTACACGGTGGATCACTTTCTGATGTTGGAAAAGTTAATTCATTAGCCCTTCTCAGCCACCTACACGGTGGATCACTAGCGCAAAAATACAAAATACTCAATCAGATCAATAGCTTATCAATATTTAAGCCAAAAACCCTTCCATTTTTCAAGAATCTGCAACTTGTTGATTTACAAGCGTTTTTCAGACAGCGATTTAAAAAGGGTCGGATTCAAAAAAATAAGGTCAAGTCACGGCATATCCGGCAAGGCAAATGCGCGCTCCGACGATGACAGCCCGTAGGAATTGGGCCGGAACTCGCCGAGTCCATCCGCCGCCACGATTTGCACAAACAGCGAGAATTTCTGCTGGTTGCTCTGACTGTCGCTGATCAGGTAAAGCAGCCCGTCTTTTTGCGCCTGCGCCGAGCGGCGCTGCCCCAGCGTCGGCTGGCCGGGTTGGGCGTTGCGGTCAGACGTGGCCGAAGGAATCCGGTATCGCCGGTACGACACCCAAGGGCCGGTGTAATCCGCAGGCACTGAAACGGGATAACCAAGCCGGGCGTAGTCGCGCACAAACCAGTGGGACTGAATCGCCCCGGCCAGAAAATCCAGCTCCGCCCGCTCACGCGCAAAAACCCTGACGCTTGTAAAACCCCGCGCTGGCAGCGCAATTGCAAAGGTTTCGGGCTTGCCCCGAAAAACGCCGTGCAGGATTTTGACCAAGCGGGCCAGCAAAATCGGCTTGGGCGAGGTTTCCTCTGCCATCGACAGCAGATCAATTTGTGTGTAGTGCAGCATCAGGAATCTCCACCGGAATAAACCCCGCCCCGGATGATGCAGGCCAGCAGGAACTGGCCGTCAGCGCTCGCGGGGTCAAGCGCGCCGACATGGCGCAGGATGTCAAAACCGGAAGTTTTCTTGCTACGGAAAAACATCTGCGCATCCAGGCTGGCACCGTTCGGCTCAACCGCAATGGCCACGCCGCGCTCGGCAAACGCCGGATACCAGGTGTCAATGGTGCGCAGCGCATTGCCGATTTTCTGGTCGCGTAAAGCAGCCTGGCCCAGAAACTGGATGCCGTGCTTGTCCTGATCTTGCGGCGCATTTCCGAGCTGGTAGAGCGAGCGGGCAAAACCCTTTTCCTTGTCTTCCAGATAGTTTTGCGACGGGAACACTTCCAGCGGCCCTTGCACGCCGAATTTCAGCCGGGCGCAAACTTTAATCAAGGCATCACGCTGGCCGCAAAGACCTTCTTTGATGATTTTGGCCAGATCGCGTTCTGTCTCGGTCGGGTTGTCAAAGTGGTTGAGCGGAGTCGCCAGCGCCTCAAACTGAAGCGGGCTGCTGCCGATGGTGGCCGTGACGTTGATGGATTCGGCAATCGTCCGGTTGCGCCAGAGCCACCGGCCATTGGCGATGTTGCGGGCGTAGCGCAGGCTGAGCAGGTCCAGCGCGTCGCCTTCTTTGGCCCGGCCAATAAACTCAGACAGCGCCGCCTTGAACGCGTTGATGTCCTCCATCGTGTCGCTTTTGCTGGGCGCGCAGGCGAACAGCGCGCCTGACAGGTCGGCAAAGCGCACATCAAAGCGAACTTCCAGAGCGGTGGCTTCGGGGGCGAGTTTTGCGCTGTCGGTTTGCTGAACATTGCTCACGTTGCGGCCCTTCGCGCCCGCTACCGAGGCGGCGGCGTCATCGGATTTGCTTTCGTTCACATTCTGGGTGCCGCGAATCCCGTGGCGCATCACGTACAACGGGACGCGTTCGCCGCCGGGCATCAGGCTGTAAAACATGGCATCGGACAGGATCATGCCGCGCTGGAGCGACAGCACGCCGGGCAGTTTTTTGAAAGGGGTGGCGGATTTCTGGATAGCAGTGGTCATGAATCAACTCCTTTGGGTTAACAAAAAAACATCGGGACGCGGCCAGGCGTAGGCCCACATCAAACTTTTCAACTCGGAAGCAGCTTTGCGGATGGACACGTACTGAACAAGCCCGGTCAGGGGTTCGGCGAAAGCGTGTTCAGCCCCTTCGCGAGCGCCGCCTTTGTGTTTGAACTCGGTGACCGTGGCGTAGCCAAGCGTGGTGGCGGCAAGCCAGGGCGGATTTGCGTCAAGCTGCGGGTTGGCGGCAAGTTTTTTGACCAAGACAGCCGCACGGCTTTCGCCGGGCTGATCGAGTTCAGCTGATTTGTCGCGAAGCACAAAGCCGCTGGGCACGCGTTTGAATGCGGCTTGCAGCGTTTCT
The DNA here is from genome assembly GCA_026400075.1 of Polaromonas sp. GTDB lineage: Bacteria > Pseudomonadota > Gammaproteobacteria > Burkholderiales > Burkholderiaceae_C > Polaromonas. The sequence goes on along the minus strand of JAPLPS010000438.1, from coordinate 18 downwards.
TCCGTTTGAATCTGCCCG
>JAPLPS010000010.1 GCA_026400075.1 Polaromonas sp. | reverse complement strand
TCGGCGGCCAGCTCGTCGATGGCCTTGCGCACCGTGCCCTGGCTGACGCGAAAGCGCGCCGCCAGCTCCATCTCGCTGGGAATCGGTTCGCCCGGCTTCCACTCGCCGTTCTGCAGGCTTTGCAGGATCAGGATCTTGATTTGCTGGTACAGCGGGCTGAAAGCCGGCGTGGCCTGACCCGCAGCAGCGCCCGCCTCTGGCTCGCCGGGCGTCGGGGACAAGTCGGTCAATGAAGGTGTGGGCGTTGCCATACAGCAGATTTAAATAGAGGTTGCCGCGCACGCAGCGCAGCGGGCAAAGCAAGCCTGAATCATATCTTATATAAGACATAAGACAAATTGACTTGACGCGCTTTTCAAGCGTAAAATCTTTGGCTGAGCGCAATGCGCAGTCTGTTGCAGGCGAATCAGAGACTTGATTTCGCCTGTCCCGGTCTGACGCTCAATTCCTCGCCTCACACCCTGTTTCAATCGATTTTTAACTTTTTCTGGAGTTTCGTCATGAGCAAAAAACCCGTCCGCGTTGCAGTCACTGGTGCAGCCGGTCAAATTGGTTACGCACTGCTGTTCCGCATTGCCTCTGGCGAAATGCTCGGCAAAGACCAGCCCGTCATTCTGCAACTGCTGGAAGTGCCCGTTGAAGGCCCACAAAAAGCGCTCAAGGGCGTGATGATGGAACTCGACGACTGCGCGTTCCCGCTGCTGGTCGAAATGACCGCGCACAGCGACCCAATGACCGCTTTCAAAGATGCCGACTACGCACTGCTGGTCGGTTCGCGTCCACGCGGCCCCGGCATGGAGCGTGCTGAACTGCTGGCCGTCAACGGCGCGATTTTCACGGCACAAGGCAAGGCACTGAACGCCGTCGCCAGCCGTGACGTGCGCGTGCTGGTCGTCGGCAACCCTGCCAACACCAACGCCTACATCGCGATGAAGAGCGCGCCTGACCTGCCAGCAAAGAACTTCACCGCCATGCTGCGCCTGGACCACAACCGCGCTGCCTCGCAAATCGCTGCCAAGACCGGCAAGCCAGTCGCCGCGATTGAAAAGCTCACCGTCTGGGGCAACCACTCGCCCACGATGTACGCTGACTACCGCTTCGCCACCATCGGCGGCGAGAGTGTGGCCGCCATGATCAACGACCAGGAATGGAACGCCAACGTGTTCCTGCCTACCGTTGGCAAGCGCGGAGCCGCCATCATCGAAGCGCGCGGCCTGTCTTCGGCAGCCTCGGCAGCCAATGCCGCCATCGACCACATGCGCGACTGGGCGCTGGGCACGAACGGCAAGTGGGTCACGATGGGCATCCCATCGGGCGGCGAGTACGGCATTCCTGCTGAAACGATGTTCGGCTTCCCAGTAACCTGCGAAAACGGCGAATACAAAATCGTCGAAGGCCTGGAAATCGACGCGTTCTCGCAAGAGCGCATCAACGTGACCCTGGCTGAGCTGGAAGGCGAAAAAGCCGGCGTCGCTCACCTGCTGTAATTCTGCCGTTTCAGGCAACCCGGGACACCTGGCGGCGGGAAACAGCCACCGCCATGCACGAGCAAGTGCATGGCCGGTGGTTCGTACCCGCGCCAGGCTCCGAGCCTTTCTTGACAAACTGAAAACCGGTTTTATTGAATGAAACATCCGCGCGAAGTTCTTTTGGGCGCCCAGGCCGCCACGGCTTACCTGCCGGTGTGCGACCATTACAGCGGCGTCGAAGCGCGGATGCGCAAAAGCCTGCAGCTGCAGGCCGAAATGATTGAAGAGTTCGGCGCCTGCGTGTTTGACGTGACGCTGGACTGCGAAGACGGCGCCCCGGTCGGCGCCGAAGCCGAGCATGCGGCGATGGTCGTGGCGCTGGCCACGCTGGCGTCTGACAAGGCCCGTGTCGCGGTGCGCGTTCATGCGGTAGACCATCCGGCTTTTGAGTCCGACATGGCAGTGATTGCCGGCAATCTTTCTGGTCGGCTCTCGCACATCATGATTCCCAAGGTCGAGTCGCTGGCCGATGTGCTTAAAGCCGAGCAGGCGCTGCTGGCTGCGTCCGCAGGCGACGTGCCGCTGCATGTGCTGATCGAGTCACCGTTGGCAATTCACAACGCTTTTGAAATTGCCGCCCATCCCAGCGTGCAGTCGCTCAGTTTTGGGTTGATGGATTTTGTCTCCAGCCACGGCGGCGCGATTCCCTTTGACGCGATGGGCAGCCAGGGCCAGTTCACGCACCCGCTGGTGCTGCGCGCCAAGCTGGAAATGGCCTCGGCCTGCCACGCTTACGGCAAAGTGCCGTCGCACTGCGTCGTGACGGAGTTCAACGACCCGGCAGCCATGACCGCCGCCGCCCGCCGCGCCGCCCGCGAGCTGGGCTACGCCCGCATGTGGAGCATTCACCCGAACCAGATCCGCCCCATTCTGGAGGCCTTCGCACCGAGCGAGGGCGAGATCGAGGACGCGGTGAAAATAATTACGGCCGCCGAGCAGGCCGGCTGGGCGCCCATCAGTTTTAGCGGTAAATTGCATGACCGAGCCAGTTATCGCTATTTCTGGCAGGTGCTTGAGCGTGCCCACCAGACCGGTCGGGCAATTCCCGCTGAAGCTCATATTTATTTCAAACCAGCGCTTTGCTGACAGTCAATTCGACGAGACCCTTATGAAAAACAAACAAATCGCCACCCTTGTCACCGCACTTTCCATTGCTGTTCTGGCCATGACGCCAACGTTGGCCACTGCGACCACGAAGGCAAAGCCAGCCGCCGCCGCCAAGTCCAAAGTCAAGGCAAAAGCCAAGTCGAAATCCAAAGTCAAGACCGTCGCCAGCACGGCCGCTGTCGCCGCAGCAGCCGTGGCACTGACGCCTGAAGCGCTGGCCGTGGCTGATCGGGTGCGTGTGGGCCATTTCCCGTGCGAACACGGTACCTCGGTGACGCTGAGCGCCGATTCAAAAACGCCTGGCTATTTCAACATGCAGGCTAAAAACGTCAGCTACCACATGGTTCCGGTCGCCAGTGTGACCGGCGCGGTTCGCCTGGAAGAGCCAAAATCCGGCGCCGTGTGGCTGCAACTGGCCAATAAATCGATGCTGATGAACCAAAAGCAGGGCACCCGCATCGCCGATGAGTGCATGAGCCCCGAGCAGTCGGGCGTAGCCCTGGGCATGAAGACCGCGCCAGCTGGCGAATAATTTCGCTGCGGCTTTAGCCCAGCCCTGCCGCGCCAGGGCTGGGTGTGGCGGCATGCGGCCTTGTCGATTGAGCGGAACCTTTGATCCCATCGGTTGATTTTTCACGCCCAGTTTCACGAATCAAATCTCAATATTTTTTTATGCAGGAGAAAACGATGTCATCCGAGTTTTTGCAAACCTACCGCAGCCATGTCGCCGAACGCGCAGCACTGGGCATTCCACCACTGCCGCTGACCGCCAAGCAGACCGGCGAGGTCATCGAGTTGCTGAAAAGCCCGCCCGCAGGCGAAGAAGCCTTTTTGCTCGACCTGATCACCCACCGCGTTCCGGCCGGTGTCGATGACGCCGCCAAGGTCAAGGCCAGCTACCTGGCCGCTGTCGCCCACGGCACCGAGTCGTGCTCGCTGATCTCGCGTGAAAAAGCCACGCAACTGCTGGGCACCATGCTCGGCGTCTACAACATCAGCCCGATGATTGCGCTGCTCGACGACGCACAAGACAGCGTCGCCACCGAAGCGGCCAACGGCCTGAAGAAGACTCTGCTGATGTTCGACCAGTTCCATGACGTGCAGGAAAAAGCCGAAAAGGGCAACACTTACGCCAAAGCCGTGCTGCAAAGCTGGGCCGATGCCGAGTGGTTTACCAGCCGCCCCGAAGTGCCACAGTCGATCCAGCTGACCGTGTTCAAGGTCGCTGGCGAAATCAACACCGATGACCTGTCGCCCGCGCCCGACGCCTGGAGCCGCCCCGACATCCCGCTGCACGCGCTGGCGATGCACAAGAATTCCCGCCCCGGCATCACGCCGGAAGAAGACGGCAAGCGCGGCCCCGTTAAATTCTTTGACGAACTCAAGGCCAAGGGCAACCTGGTCGCCTACGTCGGCGACGTGGTCGGCACCGGTTCTTCGCGCAAGTCCGCCACCAACTCGGTGCTGTGGTTCACCGGCGAAGACATTCCCTTCGTGCCGAACAAGCGCTTTGGCGGCGTTTGCCTGGGCTCGAAAATCGCCCCGATTTTCTACAACACGATGGAAGACTCCGGCGCGCTGCCGATCGAACTCGACGTGAGCCAGATGGGTATGGGCGACGTGATCGAGCTGCGTCCTTACGACGGCAAGGCGCTGAAAGACGGCCAGGTCATCGCCGAGTTCAAGCTCAAAAGCGATGTGCTGTTTGACGAAGTGCGCGCCGGTGGCCGCATTCCGCTGATCGTCGGTCGTGGCCTGACCGCCAAAGCCCGCGCTGCGCTGGGCCTGCCCGTCTCGACGCTGTTCCGCCTGCCGCAGAACCCCGAAGACAGCGGCCGTGGCTTCACGCTGGCACAAAAAATGGTCGGCCGCGCGGTCGGTCTGCCAGAAGGCCAGGGCGTGCGTCCCGGCACCTACTGCGAACCCAAAATGACCTCGGTCGGCTCGCAAGACACCACCGGCCCGATGACCCGCGACGAGCTGAAAGACCTGGCCTGCCTGGGCTTCTCCGCCGATCTGGTCATGCAATCGTTCTGCCACACCGCCGCTTACCCCAAGCCCGTCGATGTGAAGATGCACCACGAACTGCCCGACTTCATGAGCGACCGTGGCGGCATCCCGCTGCGTCCGGGCGACGGCATCATCCACAGCTGGCTCAACCGCATGCTGCTGCCTGACACCGTCGGCACCGGCGGCGACAGCCACACGCGTTTCCCTATCGGCATCAGCTTCCCGGCTGGCTCCGGTCTGGTGGCGTTCGGCGCTGCCACCGGCGTGATGCCGCTGGACATGCCTGAATCGGTGCTGGTGCGCTTCAAGGGCGAAATGCAGCCCGGCATCACGCTGCGCGATCTGGTCAACGCCATTCCGCTGTACGCCATCAAGGCCGGTCTGCTGACCGTGGCCAAGCAGGGCAAGGTCAACATTTTCTCCGGCCGAATCCTGGAAATCGAAGGCTTGCCAGACCTCAAGGTCGAGCAGGCATTTGAATTGAGCGACGCCTCTGCCGAGCGCTCTGCTGGCGGCTGCACCGTGCATCTGAACAAAGAGCCGATCATCGAGTACATCAACAGCAACATCACGATGCTGAAGTGGATGATCGCCACTGGCTACTCGGACGTGCGCACCATCAAGCGCCGCATTGCCGCGATGGAAGCCTGGCTGGCCGATCCGCAGCTGCTCAAGGGCGACGCGGACGCTGAATACGCCGCCGTCATCGAAATCGACCTGGCCGACATTCACGAGCCAATCGTCGCCTGCCCGAACGACCCGGATGATGTGAAAACCCTGAGCGATGTCGCGGGCGCCGCCATCGACGAAGTGTTCATCGGTTCGTGCATGACCAACATCGGTCACTTCCGCGCCGCTTCCAAGCTGCTCGAAGGCAAGCGCGACATCCCCGTCAAGCTGTGGATGGCCCCGCCGACCAAGATGGACGCCAAGCAGTTGAGCGAAGAAGGTCATTACGGCGTTCTGGGCTCGGCCGGTGCGCGCATGGAAATGCCCGGCTGCTCGCTGTGCATGGGCAACCAGGCGCAAGTCAAAGAGGGCGCGACCGTGTTCTCGACCTCGACGCGCAACTTCCCGAACCGTCTGGGCAAGAACTCGTTTGTCTATCTGGGTTCGGCTGAAATGGCTGCGATCTGCTCCAAGCTGGGCCGGATTCCGACCAAAGCAGAATACATGGCCGACATGACCGTGCTGACGGCTGCCAGCAGCAAGGTGTACCAGTACCTGAACTTTGACAAGGTCAAGGACTACACCGACATGGCCGACACCGTGACAGACGGCGCCGCTGCCTGAGCCTGAGCGGCGCAAGTCCGGCCTTCACGGGCCGGGTTTTGGCCGATGAAAAAGCCCCGCTGCACAAAATGCAGCGGGGCTTTTTTCATCAACTCACGCCAGTACCTGCAAGCCGTGTTTTTGGATAATGCCCAATAACTTCAACGCCATTCCGCTGGGATGTTTATGGCCTGTTTCCCATTTTTGAACCGTGGATACCGTCGTGTTGAGGTAACGCGCAAACACGGGCTGGCTGACATGGGCGTTTTCGCGGATGCTTTTGATTTCTTGCGGGGCAAGCGTGGGAGGTGTTGCAATGCACAGGGCATCAAACTCTCGCATGGTGGTTTGGTTGATAGCGCCCACTTTGTGCAGTGCCGCAGCGGAGCTGTGAATGGCGGAGAAGGCATCACTTTTGAAGGGTGGCTTGGTTGGCATGGCAGATTTCCAGTAAATCGTGGTCAAGGAGAAGTCGTTCAAGTTGGATCGCCGTCACGCTCGCATAGCTTTTGGCGAGTAAGCGGAAGGCTTGCAACTCATCGGTTTGAATGTTGTCGCGGTTACTTTTGGCGTAGAGGTACTCAAGAATCCAAAATTTCCCCGCTTTGGCGAGAACAATTGAGCGGTATTGGTTGTTGTGCAGCCGCTTTTTGAACACGCCACCCCCTAAATCATCACCTTGTCCCGTCATCAATTCACGCACCGCAGCGCAAAGCTCGGAATCAGTGATTTTGGCTTTCTTGGCAACTTTGTGAAACCAAGCGGTTTTGAATATGCGTGAGGTGATTGGTAATGGCATGATAAAGTGTAGCACCAGGTGTAGGGTACGACAATCCATGCGTATGCTGCTGCCCGACACCGTCGGCACCGGCGGCGACAGCCACACCCGTTTCCCTATCGGCCACATCCTCGAAATCGAAAGCTTGCCAGACCTCAAAGTCGAGCAGGCGTTTGAATTGAGCGATGCCTCTGCCGAGCGTTCTGCCGGCAGGCGCAGGTGAAAGACGGCGTCGCTGGCGGACAGATAAAGCGGTTAAGATGCAGATGCAAGTAATTCTTATTTGTATTACTGGTGACTGACCGTCATACCGCTCCGGTGCTTTGCACTTCAAGGATCTTTCAAATATCCGTTATCCGACAAAGGTGTTTTCATGAAATTCTCTTTCACGTCGCTCGTCAGCGCCATTGCACTTGGCGCTACCCTGGCCGTTGCACCGCTGGCCTCGATGGCCCAGACCGCCCGTGCCGTGACGCCAAGCCCCGACGGCATCGTGGTCTATAACGCGCAGCATGTGAGCCTGACGAAAGCCTGGGCCGATGCCTTTTCCAGGGAAACCGGCATCAAGGTCACGATGCGCAATGGCAGCGACACCGAACTGGGCAACCAGATCGTTCAGGAAGGCGCTTCGTCTCCTGCCGATGTGTTCCTGACGGAAAACTCACCGGCCATAGCGCTGGTCGATACCGCTGGCCTGTTCGCGCCGCTCAATCCCGCCACGCTCAGCGAAGTGCCTGACAGCTTCCGTCCGGCGCATGGCCGCTGGGTCGGCATTGCCGCCCGCAGCACCATATTTGTCTATAACAAGGCCAAACTCACACCGGCACAACTGCCAAAATCCATGCTGGACCTGGCCGGGCCAAGCTGGAAAGGCCGCTGGGCCGCGTCGCCATCGGGTGCCGACTTCCAGGCCATCGTGAGTGCCTTGCTTGAACTCAAGGGCGAGGCCGCCACGCTTGCCTGGCTCAAAGCCATGAAGGAAAACGCCATCCGTTACAAAGGCAACAGCACCGTGCTGAAGGCCGTCAATGCCGGTCAGGTCGAGGGCGGGATCATCTACCACTACTACCGTTTCGGCGACCAGGCTAAAACCGGCGAAAACAGCAACAGCACCGAATTGCATTATTTCCGCAACCAGGATCCCGGCGCGTTCGTCAGCATTTCCGGTGGCGGCGTGCTGGCTTCCAGCAAGCACCAGCCTGAAGCACAGGCTTTTGTGAAATGGATTGCCGGCAAGGGCGGCCAGGAAATCCTGAAAACCGGCGATTCTTACGAATACGCCGTCGGTGTGGGCGCGCAGTCCAACCCCAAGCTGGTTCCGCTGGCTGAACTGCAGGCGCCCCGGGTTGAGCCTTCGAAACTCAACAGCAAAAAAGTCACCGACCTGATGACGCAGGTCGGCCTGCTGTAACTGACGCGTCTTCGTTGATCATGCAAGCGGCAGCATTCCCTGGTCCAGCATCGGTGGCGCGGCTGATTTTTAACTCTGTTCCTTCTGTGGGTTTAATGTGAGCGCTGTGTCCTTTCCTGCCACTACTGAAACTGCCTCTGCGCTGAGGGTGTTTCGGGCGAATAAAGCCGCGCTGGTGCCGCACCGCCCCGGTGCTGCGGGCTGGCGCCTGTCCTGGGTCGGCGCGGCGGCTGTGCTGGTGTCTGTTTTGGCCTTGCTGCCGCTCGGCTTTGTCCTGTGGGTCGGCGTCGATACCGGCTGGGAAACTGCATCCAGCCTGATTTTTCGTCCCCGGGTCGGCGAATTGCTCATCAACACCGGTCTGCTGGTCGTCCTGACCATACCCCTGTGCATGGTGCTGGCAGTGGCGCTGGCCTGGTTGACCGAGCGAAGCGATTTGCCCGCTGCCCGCATCTGGGCCTGGCTGGCTGTGGCCCCGCTGGCCGTGCCGGCCTTTGTCCACAGCTACGCCTGGATGACCGTCGCGCCCGGCCTGCATGGCCTGCCGGGTGCCGTGCTGGTCTCGGTGATTGCCTATTTTCCTTTTCTGTACCTGCCGGTTTCCGCTGCCATGCGCCGGCTTGATCCGGGCATGGAAGATACCGCCGCATCGCTGGGCCTAGGCCCGTGGGCGGTGTTTTTTCGCGTCGTGCTGCCGCAACTTCGCCTGGCCGTTTGCGGTGGCTCGCTGCTGATCGGTTTGCACCTGCTGGCCGAATATGGCCTGTACGTGATGATCCGCTTCGACACCTTCACCACTGCCATCGTGGACCAGTTCCAGTCCACCTACAACGGCCCGGCCGCCAACATGCTGTCGGGCGTGCTGGTGGTGTGCTGCTTCGCGTTGCTGGGGCTGGAGTCTTTTGCGCGCGGCAACGAACGTTATGCCCGCGTGGGTGCCGGCGCCGCGCGGCTGCCGTTCAAGCGGCGCCTGGGCCGGTTCAAGGCCCTGTGCCTGTTGCTGCCGCTGCTCACGACCGTGCTGGCACTGGGCGTGCCGCTGGTCACGCTGGTGCGCTGGCTGGTGGTCGGCGGGGCGGGGGTGTGGCGGCTTGGCGAAATGGGCCCGGCCCTGGTCCAGACGCTCGGTCTTGGCATTGCCGGTGCCTTGCTCACCACGCTGGCCGCCGTACCGATGGCCTGGTTATCGATTCGCTCGCCCGGGCGGCTGCAGCGGGTGCTGGAGGCGTGCAGCTACATGGTTGGCTCGCTGCCTGGCGTGGTGGTGGCGCTGGCGCTGGTGACCGTGACCGTGCGCGTGGCGCTGCCGATTTACCAGACCGTGGTGACCGTGCTGCTGGCGTATCTGCTGATGTTCTTGCCGCGCGCCCTCATCAGCTTGCGCGCCGGCATTGCCCAGGCGCCGGTCGAGCTGGAGCGCGCCGCGCGCAGCCTCGGCCGCACGCCGGCGCAGGCGCTCTGGTCTGTCACCATGCGCCTGGCCGCGCCATCGGCTGCCGCCGGCGCGGCGCTGGTCGCGCTGGGCATCACCAATGAACTCACCGCCACCTTGATGCTTGCGCCCAACGGCACGCGCACGCTGGCCACTTCCTTCTGGGCCTACAGCAGCGAAATCGACTATGCCGCTGCCGCGCCCTATGCCTTGATCATGGTGCTGCTGTCGCTGCCCATGACCTGGCTGCTCTATGCTCAATCCAAAAGGACTGCCGGACGATGACTTCCCTTGAACTGCATGCAGTACGCAAATATTATGGTTCGCTGGAAGTGCTTGCGGGCATTGACCTCAAGGTGGCGGCAGGCAGCCGCACGGCCATCGTCGGGCCTTCCGGCTCGGGCAAAACGACACTGCTGCGCATCATTGCGGGCTTTGAAGTGCCCGACTCGGGCCGTGTCAGCCTGGGCGGCCAGCTGCTGGCCGATGGCCTGAATGCCATTCCCGCGCACAAACGCGGCATTGGTTTCGTGCCGCAGGACGGCGCGCTGTTTCCCCACCTGACGGTGGCGGACAACGTCGGTTTTGGCCTGCCGCGCAGCACACCCGGGCGCGCTGAACGCATTGCCGAACTGATGGACATGGTGGCGCTCGACACCGCCATGCTCAAGCGCCGGCCGCATGAAATTTCGGGCGGCCAGCAGCAGCGCGTGGCGCTGGCCCGGGCGCTGGCCCAAAGTCCCCGGCTGATGCTGCTGGACGAGCCCTTTTCCGCGCTGGACACCGGCCTGCGCGCCAGTACGCGCAAGGCGGTGGCGCAACTGCTCAGCGCCGCCGGCATCACCACCATCCTGGTGACGCACGACCAGGCCGAGGCGCTGTCATTTGCCGACCAGGTGGCGGTCATGCGCGCCGGGCAGCTGGTGCAGGCGGGTCACCCGGCCGAGCTGTATCTACGGCCGCGTGACATTCAGACCGCCAGCTTTCTGGGCGAATCCATCGTGCTGGCGGCGCAAGTCAATGGCGGCTGGGCCGACTGCGCGCTGGGGCGGCTGCCCGTCAATGATGGCCAGCGCAGCGGCGCGGCGCAGATCATGCTGCGGCCCGAGCAGCTTTTGGTGACCGAAGTGCCGGTGGACACTGCTGCCAGCAGCGCCGACCCTGCCGCCTGTTTTGGCGCGGTCACTGATACCGACTTTGGGGGCTCGGTCTGTGTGCTGTCGGTGCGTCTGCTGCGTGGCAACAGTGCCGCAGCGCTGTCGAGTCATGCGCCAGACCTGCAGGCCGAGCCCCTGCTGGTGCGCAGCCCGGCACTACAGGTGCCGCCCGTCGGCGCCACGGTGCGCATTACCGTGGCTGGCCAGGCCCATGTTTTCCCGGCTGGCGCGCTGTAGAAAACTGCTTCTTGCCGGGACGAAATCAAGCGGCTGGATACTGTTTGAACCCCTTGAAAAAGCCCCGCTGCAGAAATGTAGCGGGGCTTTTTTTATGCGCCGGGCGCCGGGCAAGTTCAGGGCTGGACTCGCGCCGCCACTTCGCGCCCCAGCTCGATCACTGCCATCGCGTAGTAGCTGCTCCAGTTGTAGCGGGTGATGACGTAGAAGTTTTCCGTCCCGGCCACGTAACTCGGGCCGTCCGGGCCGTTCAGCAGCTCGATCAGCGCCAGCGGGCCGGGGTGCTGCAGCGCTGCGCCTTCCAGCAGCGCGCCTTTGTCGGCAAAGCTGGCCGGGCTGAAGGTTGGCAGGATGTCGGGCGCCAGCAGCGTCGTCAGGTCCAGGCGGCGCGGGTCGAAATGCACCGGGTAGTGGGTAGTCATGCCGCTTTTCCAGCCGTGCGCCTTGAAGTAATTGGCCACCGAGCCGATCACATCGGCCGGGCTGTTCAGCAGGTCAATCCGGCCGTCCCCGTCAAAATCGACGGCGTATTTCAGCCAGCTCGACGGCATGAACTGCGGCAGGCCCATCGCGCCGGCGTAGCTGCCTTTGGCTTCCAGTGGGTCGGCCTGGCTGCGGCTTTGCAGGACTAAAAACTGCTCGACTTCGCTGGTGAAATAGGCGCTGCGCTCTGCGGCGCGCGGGTGGCTGGCCGGAAAGTCGAAGGCCAGCGTCATCAACGCGTCCAGCACCCGGAAATTGCCGGTGTCGCGGCCGTAAATGGTTTCTACGCCGACGATGCCGACGATGATTTCGGCGGGCACGCCGTAGTCCCGTTCGGCGCGCGCCAGCGTCGTCTGGTTCATGCGCCAAAAGCGCAGGCCCGCTGCAATGCGGATCGGGTCAATGAAGCGGCTGCGGTAAACCGTCCAGTTCTTGACGAAGGGTTTGGTGGACGGCTGCATCAGGCGCGAGACGGTGGCGTTATAGCGCGCCTGGCTGATCGCCTGGCGCACCCAGGCCGGATCCAGCTGGTTGCGGCGGGCCAGCGCGTCGGCAAAGGCCATGACTTCGGGGCGGCTGGCGTAGGGCGTCGTTTTCGGGGAGCGGGCGGGAATTTCGGCGGGGGCTGGCGGCTGCTCCGGTGCGGGCACCGACGCCGGGGGCAGGGGCTGAATCGGCGTCGGTGTTGGGATGGATGCCGGGGTCGGTGCCGGGGTTTTGGTTGGCTCGGTCGGCTTGGCTTCCTGGTTGTCAGTCCGCGTGGCTTGATGGGTGCAGGCGGCTGCGGCCAGGACGGCGCTGCAAACAGCGGCGAGTTTGAAATTGAAAAACGATTTTTTAGCGGTCATGACAAGAGGCAATGGGGCAGGCAAGCCGGGAGGCTGGGCCTGGAGGTTAAAGAGGCCAGCTCAGGCGGCGCAGCTGCTGCCTTAACCGGCGCAGCTGCTGGCCCTGGTTTTGGCGCGTGGCGGCGCTGGCGGCATAGCGCTGGGTTTCCAGCTGCAGCAGCCAGTCGTGCAGCGCCTGCGTCTGGGCGGTGCTGCCGTAGCGCGCCAGGACTAGCCGGGCCAGCTGGCGCGGCGGGGTGGCGGGCGTGCTGTCAATGCCGCCCTCGGCCAGCCGCCTGCGCGCCTGGGCTAGCAGGCGCAGCCACGGGTCGTGTTGGGCGCGCTCCCACAGCGTCCAGCCGCCGCCCGCCAGGCTGGCCAGCACGATGATGCCGATCAACAGGTAGCTCAGATCTTCCCAGCTGGGCGAGTCAAAGCCGATGTTTTTCAGCAGGTCGAACTGCTTGTTCTGGCTGTAGTTGAGCACCCACTGGTTCCAGTGGTTGTTGGTTGCCTCCCAGGCGGCGCGCAGCTGGGCTGTCAACGTGGGGCTTAAATTGCCGAACACCTGACCGGCAAAGCCCTGCGGCGCGCTCAGCCGCTGGGCGGCGCCGGTGCGTCCCGGCGCGACCGCCGAAGTCGGATCAACCCGCACCCAGCCGAGTCCTGCCTGCCAGACTTCAGTCCAGGCGTGGGCGTCGCTCTGGCGCACAGTCCAGAAGCCATCGACCGGGTTCAGCTCGCCGCCCTGGTAGCCGGTGACGATGCGCGCCGGAATGTCCAGCGCCCGCATCAGCACGACAAAGCTCGACGCAATGTGCTCGCAAAAGCCTTCCTTGCGGTCAAACCAGAACTCGTCGGCGGTGTTTCTGCCGTACAGGCCGGGCTCCAGCGTGTAGCTGTAGCCGCCGGTGCGCAGCCGGTCGAGTGCGACCTGCACCAGCGCGGCCGCATTCGCCTGGGCGTAACGCGGGTCGCGCCGGATTTCAGCGGCTAGCGCCACGGTGCGCGGGTTAAAGCCCGGCGGCAGTTCGACAAAATCGTGCAGCCCGAGCATCGGCTGCAGTGGCCCGTGCCTGAACTGCAGGTGGCTGCTGGCCTTGTAGCGCACCAGTTCGGTGATCGGCTGGCGGGTCAGCCACTGCAGGTCGGCCTGCATGACGGGCTGGTAAGCGGGCAAGGCCGGGCGCTCGGCGCTGGCGTCGAGCACGAACAGCCAGGGCCGCTGGGTCGGCTCCAGCGTGACTTCGTAGTTCAAGGCGGGACCGGCGAACTCCAGGCTGGCGGGCAGCGTGTGGCGCCAGGGCGGGATCGGCTCCCACTTGCGCCCGTCAAAGCTGGACAGCACTGGCCCGCGCAGGTACATGTCGCGCTGCGGCGGCGGCTGTCCCTCAAAGCGGATACGCAGGGCGACGCTGTCGTCCAGCGCCAGCTTGGCCATCGTGCCGACTTCCATGCTGCCGCTCAGGCCGCTGCGCCCGGTCATGGTGTCGCCGGGCATGCCCCACAAGGGCGCCATCCGGGGAAACAGCAGGAACAGCACCAGCATGATCGGCGTGCCCAGCAGGGCCATGAACCCGGCAGTCTTGGCCGCCTGCAGCAGCGGCGGCTTGCCCGCTGGCATGTGGGCGTTGACCAGCGCCGTCAGCAGCCCGAGCAGGCCCAGCACCATGCTGAAGGCCGTCAGCAGCGACTGCGAGTAGAAAAAATTGCTCAGCATGCAGAAAAAGCCGAGAAAGAAAATCACGAAAGCGTCGCGCCGGGCGCGCAGCTCCAGCGTTTTCAGCGTCAGCAGCACCGCCAGCAGCGTCACGCCCGCGTCGCGCCCGAGCAGCGTGCCGTGCGTCGCGTAGGTGGCGGCCACGGTCAGGCCGAGCAGTCCGATCAGCCACAGCTTGCCAGGCAAAGGCCCGGCCTTGAGCGCCAGCGTGCCGCGCCACAGCAGCACCGCGCCCGCACCGGCGCTGCACCACAGCGGCAGATTGGCGGTCTGCGGCAGCAGCACCCAGGCGATCACGGCGAGTAAAAACAGCGTGTCGCGGCTCTCACGCGGCAGGTTTTTCAGGCGGGGCAGCGTGCCCCGCGTGCCAGATATGTCAGCGGAAGGCGTCAGCATGTGGCCAGCGCCTCCAGGCAATGGCGCTTGTGCGCCTCGCCGCTGGCGGGCGCAATCTCCAGCGCGTTCAGGCGCAGGCCGTAGTCGAGGCCGATTTTTTCAGCTTGCAGCACCCAGGCGCACAGGCGCGAGAGTTGGCCTTCCAGCCCGAGCGGGCCAGCCTGGCGCAGGTCTAGCCACAGTTCATGGCGCTGGGCCTGCTCGGTGTCGCGCACGACCAGGCCGTTGCCTTGCTCGTCGGCCTTGGCGGCTTTTTTCCAGAGCACGTTTTTCAAAGGATCGCCGCGCCGGTAGCCGCGCACGCCGTCGAATTCGCCGCTGCTCTGGCGGCGTGCGGTGGCGCTTGCGCCCTGGGAGCGCGGCTCGCCGGGCGGCAGCGGCGGCGCGTTCAATTCCGGCGCCGGATAGACCAGCACCTGCGCGGCTGGGCGCCAGACCGTCCAGACCCGGAAGGTGCCCAGCGGAAAGCGGGTTTCGGCCGTCAGCGTCGGCAGCCGGTGCAGGCCGCGCCGCGCCGGGGTGAAGGCCACCTGCACGACGCAGCTGCCCTGCGCGGGTACATCAGTCCAGGCCCAGTGCAGCTCGCCGCTGTCGGCTTGCCCGTCGGCGGCTTGCGGGTCGAGCAGGCTCAGGCCGATGCCGTAGCGGGTGCTGCGGCGGGCGTTCGTCAGCGTGATGTCAAACGGGGCGCTGGCGACTGCATAGCGGGGCGGCGGCGGCGTCAGGCTCAGCGCCAGCCCGCGCAGCGTGCCGTGGCTGACGTGCATGCCGACCAGCGCCGTGCCCGCGAGCAAGAAGGTCAGCAGGTAGCCCAGATTCAGTTGGTAATTGATCGAGGCTACCAGCAGCACCATCAGCGTCAGCACCAGCATCAGCCCCGGGCGGGTTGGCAGGATATAGACGCTTTTTTGCGTCAGCAGCAGGCTGTCGGTGAACGGCAGGCGCGACTCGAACCAGCTTCTAAAGCGCGCCCGAAAAGCCTTGAACGGGTGGAGCAGGGCGGTTGCGCCCGCGCCCGTGCCTGTGCCTGTGCCAGAGGGCAGGCTGGCGGCGTTCAAGCCCGGCGGCCCGGAGCGGGAGGCGGCCGCGCTCATGGCAGCGGCACGGCGTCCAGCATGGCGCGCACCTGCTCGGTCGCGCCGCGCCCGGCATGGCTGACCGGAACCAGCCGGTGCGAGGCAGTTTGCGGCAGGATGGCGGCGATGTCGACGGGCGCGACATAATCGCGCCCGCTCAAACACGCCTGCGCCTTGGCGGCGCGCAAAATCGCCAGACCAGCGCGTGGGCTCAGGCCCTGCAAAAACCAGCGCCCCGAGCGCGTCGCGGCCAGCAAGTCCTGCATGTAGTTCAGCAGCGGATCAGCCGCATGCACCTGCTGCACCGCCTGCTGCAGCTCTCGCAGCTCGGGCAGCGTCAACACGGCGGGCAGGCTGTCCACCCGGTCGCGCCGGTCGCCGCCCCGGAGCAACTCGCGCTCGGCGGCACGGTCTGGGTAGCCCAGCGAAATACGCATGTGAAAGCGGTCCAGCTGCGACTCGGGCAGCGCGTAGGTGCCGAGCTGGTCGTGCGGATTTTGCGTCGCAATGACAAAAAACGGCTGCGGCAGCGGGCGCGTCTGGCCCTCGACCGTGACCTGTTTTTCTTCCATTGCCTCCAGCAGGGCGCTTTGCGTCTTGGGACTGGCGCGGTTGATTTCATCGGCCAGCAACACCTGCGCAAACACCGGGCCGGGGTGAAAGACAAAGCTTTCCTTCTGGCGCTCGTAGATCGACACGCCGGACAGGTCGCTCGGCATCAGGTCGGCGGTGAACTGGACCCGCGAGAACTGCAGGCCGAAGGAGCGCGACAGCGCATGGGCCAGCGTGGTCTTGCCGACGCCGGGAACATCCTCAATCAACAGGTGGCCGCCCGCCAGCAGGCAGGCCACGCAGTCGCTGACCTGCGTAGGCTTTCCGACAATCACCGTGTTAAGCTGATTCAGGAGCGTTTGGAGTTTTTCTTTGACGTTCATGCCTTGAACCATAACGCAAATTTTTAACAAAATTTACCCTCATGAACAAGACTGGCTATTTCACGCATCCAGACTGCTGGAAACACGACATGGGCGCGGGCCATCCCGAGTGCGCGGCGCGCCTCGATGCGATTGAAGACCGGCTCCTGATCACCGGCGTCGGCGATGCGCTGGACCGGCGCGAAGCCCCGCAGGCGCCGCTGGTCGATATCGAGCTGGCCCACGACCGCATGCTGGTGGCGGCGCTGCGCGGCCTGAGCGCCCAGTTGGTTGACGATATTTTGGCGGGCGGCCCGGAGCATGTGCAGATCGACCCCGACACGTCGATGAATGTCCACACCTGGAAAGCGGCGCTGCGCGCAGCGGGCGCGGTGCTTGCCGCCACCGATGCGGTGATGGCGGGCGAGATGGAAAACGCCTTTTGCGCGGTGCGCCCGCCCGGCCACCACGCCGAGCGCGCCAAGGCGCTGGGATTTTGCTTTTTCAACAACATCGCCATCGGCGCCAAATATGCGCTGGAGCGCCACGGGCTAAAACGCGTGGCGATTGTCGATTTCGACGTGCATCACGGCAACGGCACTGAAGACATCATCCGGGGCGACGACCGGATTTTGATGCTGAGCTTTTTCCAGCACCCGCTGTTTCCCTTTGGCGGCACCGAGAATCAGGACGCCAACATGGTGAACCTGCCGCTGCCCGCCTACACCACCGGCATGGAAGTGCGCGAGCTGATCGAGATGATGTGGCTGCCGCGCCTGGAAGAGTTCGAGCCGGAGATGATCTTCATCAGCGCCGGTTTTGACGCGCACCGCGAGGACGATCTGGGCCAGATGGGGCTGGTCGAGCAGGATTACGCTTGGATCACCACGCAGATCAAGGAAGTCGCCCGGCGTCATTCGCAAGGGCGCATCGTCTCGGCGCTTGAAGGCGGCTATAACCTGAGCGCGCTGGGCCGCAGCGTCGAGGCGCATATCCGCGTGCTGGCTGATTTGTAAAATTTTAAAATTTCCTGATGAATACTGTTACTGAATTGACTGATGTGTCGTTGCCCGTTCTTCTTACCCGCGACGGGCGCGGCGTTTATAGCCTGGTGCTGAACCGGCCCGCGAGCTTCAACACGCTGAGCGAGGACATGCTCACCGCGTTGCAAACCGCGCTGGACGCCATTGCGCGGGACGAAAGCGCCCGCGTCGTCGTGCTGTCGGCGCTGGGAAAAGCCTTTTGCGCCGGGCACAACCTGAAGGAAATGCGCGCCCAGCCCGAGCTGGCCTATTACCAAAAGCTGTTTGCCCAATGCACCCGCGTGATGCTGAGCATCCAGCGCCTGCCAGTGCCGGTGATTGCACGGGTTCACGCGCTGGCCACGGCGGCGGGCTGCCAGCTGGTCGCGCAGAGCGATCTGGCTGTGGCCGCCAGCGGGGCCAGCTTTGGCGTCAACGGCATTGACGCGGGCCTGTTTTGTGCCACGCCGAGCGTGCCGCTGGTGCGCAACCTGCCCGCCAAACAGGAGATGGAAATGCTGCTGACCGGCCAGTTCATCACTGCCGAACAGGCTCAAGCGGGCGGGCTGGTCAACCGCGTCGTGCCGCTCGAAGCACTCGACACCGAGGTTGAAATACTCGTCGCCGCGATTGTTTCCAAGCCGCGCGAGGCCGTGGCGATGGGCAAGGCGCTGTTTTACCAGCAGCGCGAAACCGGCATTGAGGCCGCTTACCAGCTGGCAGGCCAGACGATGGCCGTCAACATGATGCACCCGGTTGCCCAGGAAGGCGTGCAGGCCTTTATCGAGAAAAGAAAGCCCCAATGGCCAGCGCCGACTTGCTGAATTTGAATCCCCTGGCGCCTTCCCGCTTTGAAGACCTGGATGCCTGGCTGCTCGCGCTGATCCAGCCCAGCGCCCTGACCGAGCTGGCGGCCTTGATCGGCTGCGCGCTGCTGGCTTGGCTGCTGGTCTGGCTGCTGGCGCGTGGCGTCAGCCACCTGCGTCATGGCGGGCAGGACTCGTCGATTCTGTTCGGGCGCAGCCTCGTCGATGGCGTGCTGTTTCCGCTGCTGCTGCTGTCTTTGGTCTATGCGGCGCATACGGTGCTGCTGGTGCTGAAGTTTCCGCAGGCGCTGCTGAAGGTGGCGATTCCGGTGCTGCTGGTGCTGGCCGTCATCCGGCTGAGCGTCAAGGTGCTGCAGGTGGCGTTTCCGGCGGCGCCGATGATGCGGGTGCTGGAGCGCTCGGTGTCCTGGCTGGCCTGGGCGCTGCTGGTGCTGTGGGTCAGCGGCCTGCTGCCCGTCATTCTCGAAGAGCTGGACCAGATCAAATGGAAAGTCGGCGGCTCGATGCTGTCGGTGCGTACCCTGCTCGAAGGCACGCTCACGGCGGGCGTGGTGCTGCTGCTGGCGCTGTGGATTTCCGCCGCGATTGAAAACCGGCTGCTGCGCGCAGCCACCGGCGGCGAGCTGTCGCTGCGCAAGGCCGTCAGCAACGCCACGCGGGCGGTGCTGATGTTTGTCGGCCTGTTGCTGGCGCTGTCCTCGGTCGGCATTGACCTGACCGCGCTGTCGGTGCTGGGCGGCGCGATTGGCGTGGGCGTCGGCTTTGGCCTGCAAAAGCTCGCTGCCAGCTACGTCAGCGGCTTTGTCATGCTGGCCGAGCGCAGCGTGCGCATCGGCGACAGCGTTCGGGTGGACACCTTCGAGGGCCGCATCACCGACATCAAGGCGCGCTACACCGTGGTGCGGGCGCCGTCCGGGCGCGAGTCCATCGTGCCCAACGAGATGTTCATCAGCAACCGCATTGAAAACCTGTCGCTGACCGATCCGCAGGTGCTGCAGTCCACCGTCGTCTCCGTCGGCTATGACAGCGACGAGGCGCTGGTGATGCGCCTGCTGATCGAGGCCGCCGTGGCCCAGCAGCGCGTGCTGGCCGATCCGGCACCAGGGGCGAATCTGACCAATTTTGGCGCCGACGGGCTGGAGTTCACGCTCAACTACTGGATCAGCGACCCGGAAAACGGCATGCAGAACCTGCGCTCGCTGGTCAATCTGATGATTTTGAAATCCCTGCGCGAGCACCATATCGACATTCCCTATCCGCAGCGGGTTGTCCGCACGGCGGCCAGCGAGCCAATAAAACTGACACCCGCATGACGAAAAGTGCCTGAAATGCTCTAATTGGCAGTTCGGGCCTCTTTCCGATTCAAAAGAATGACCGTTTTTTGCGAAACCTGCTGCACAGATGACCCCATCGCCGCCAGCAGGGTGCTTGGCACCACCGATGCCGCAGCATAGAATAGAGAGCTTACGTTTACGTCAACGTCAATTAATAATTTCTGGAGCCCTGTCATGAAGGTCTTGGTACCCGTCAAGCGTGTAGTCGATTACAACGTCAAAGTCCGCGTCAAATCCGATGCCTCCGGCATTGACATTGCCAACGTCAAGATGAGCATGAACCCGTTTGACGAAATCGCCATCGAAGAAGCCGTGCGCCTGAAGGAAAA
>JAPLPS010000246.1 GCA_026400075.1 Polaromonas sp. | reverse complement strand
GCTCGAACTTTTCCGCGCCCGCCGCCGACACGTCGGTTTCGGTGCAGATCGACAGCATCGGCACGGCGTGGCGCACCGGCGCGAGCCCGGCCAGCACCGCGCCGCCAACGCGCTGGGTCGGCGAATCGGGCGTCTGCAATTCGGGGTGCGCCGCTTCGAGCGCCTGCAGCTCGCGGAACAATTTGTCGTATTCCGCATCGGGAATGCTCGGCTCGTCGAGCACGTAATAGCGGTGGGCGTGCAGGTTCAGCTCGGCGCGCAGGGCGGCGGCGCGTTCCAGCACGGCGGCGGGCAGCGCAGGCGGCGTGGACGGGGCTGGCGCAAACAGGTCAAGGTTGGACATGAAAAAGCTCACTCATCACGAAAGGAATAAGTCAAAAAATAGCGGCCCCTCAAGGCCGCCGGGAATCCTCAACGCCTCCTGAACTCAGGAAAACAGGCGCCGCCCGAGCACCGAGCCAGCGGACAGCTCACGCGCATCCATGCGCTCGTAAAGCTGCTCCAGGTCGTTGTAAATCACCTCCATCGCCTCGGGCCGGATGCGGTTGCCGCTGTCATCGACGATCACGCCGCCCATGTGCGCGGCCAGCTTCAGGCCAATCTCGCACATCCGCGCAAAAGGTTTTTCAGCGCGCAGCACCTGCGGCACGTCCAGCGCCATGCTGAAGGCGCGCAGCGCGGTTTTTTCGGGGTCTTCGGCCATCGCGGCGCGCGAGTCAAAACTGAGCACCAGAATCGGCGCCTGGCCAGGCTGCTGGGTAGGCAGCACCATGCGCCCCGGAATCAGGCCGGAGACAAAGCCGAGCTGCTCGGCGCATTGCTGCACATAGCCGGGACTCCAGGCGGTATCGACGGCCTGCAGCGTCATGCCGAGCTGGGCATCGTGGTCAACGGCGAACTGGTCGAGCTCGCGGGCTCGGGCCACTTCGTCGTTCATGTCGGGAAACTGCGCTTCGCCGCCGATGGCGTCGGCAAAGGCGCGAGTCTTGATGACGAACTCGGAATACTCGATCTGGTTCAGTGCGCCGGTGCGGTTGGCCAGCTGCACGCCGCACTGAAAGGCGCTGTAGCGCTGACCGGCAACGGGATATTCCCACACGCTGCCGCTGACGTTCAGCCCTTCGATGCTGAAAGGCTTGCTGCCGACCCGGCGCGTGCTCGGCATGGCGGCCAGCGCGGCTTCGCCAAAAATCGCGGCCTCCAGCGAGACGGCGGCGATGGCGTCGATCAGGATGTCCAGACTGGGCTTTTTTTCGGGCGCGGTCAGTTCGGTCAGGCCCGCCAGGTTCGAGTCGGCCTCAAAAGCCGGGGCGTCCTGGCGCTTGGCCGCTGCCTTGCCGTCACCGGCGGGAGCGGGCTTGGCCGGTTTGGCGGGCGACTCGGTCTTGGCGCTGATGCTGGCCTTGCCCTTGGCCGCAGCGGGGGCCGCTGGCACGGGCACGGGCGGCGACGGCTGCGGCTTGACGGCCGGGGGCGGCGGGGCGGGTGGCGGCGGCACAGGCGTGGCCTGCTTGGGCTGGTTCTTGCGGGCCGACCAGGCGCCATGCGCCACCAGCCCCGCCAGAACCACGCCACCGCCGACCGCCAAAAAGATTTGTAATGTACTCATGATGTTTTAGCTTGCTTCGGCAAAACGCAGGGCCGCTTGCATGTCCACCGCCACGATGCGGGAAACGCCCTGCTCCTGCATGGTCACGCCGATCAACTGCTCGGCCATTTCCATCGCAATTTTGTTGTGGCTGATAAATAAAAACTGGGTTTCTTTGCTCATACTGGCCACTAGTTTGGCATAACGCTCGGTGTTCGCGTCGTCCAGCGGCGCATCCACCTCATCCAGCAGGCAAAACGGCGCCGGGTTGAGCTGAAAAATCGCAAACACCAGCGCAATCGCGGTCAACGCCTTCTCGCCGCCCGAGAGCAGGTGAATCGTCTGGTTTTTCTTGCCCGGCGGCTGGGCCATGACCTGAACGCCTGCGTCGAGGATTTCGTCGCCGGTCATCATCAATCTGGCATTGCCGCCGCCGAACAGCTCCGGGAACATCCGGCCAAAGTGGCCGTTCACCGCCTCAAAGGTGCTGGACAGCAGCTCGCGGGTTTCCATGTCGATTTTCCTGATCGCATCTTCCAGCGTCGCCATCGCCTCGTTCAGGTCGGCGGACTGGGCATCGAGAAACTGCTTGCGCTCGGTGGCGGTGCTGAGTTCGTCCAGCGCGGCCAAGTTCACCGCGCCGAGCGCGTGAATGTCGCGCTGCAGGCGGTCAATGTCGCCCTGCAAGCCGCCCAAACGCACGCCGCCCGCCTGAACCGACTCGGCCACGGCGGCCAAATCAGCCTGCGCCTCGGCCAGCAATTGGGCGTATTGCTCAAAACCCAGCCGGGCCGCCTGCTCTTTCAGTTGAAACTCGGTGATGCGCTGGCGCAGCGGGTCGAGCTCGCGCTCCAGTTGCTGGCGGCGCTCATCATTGGTGCGCAATTGGGCGGTCAAATCGTCGTACTGGCTGCGCCGGGCGCTGAGTTCGGCTTCGCGGGTCAGCTTGCAGTCCAGCGCGTCCTGCAATCCGCCTTGCGCGGCGGCGTCGCGTCGTTCAGGCTGTCGGCGAGCTGCAAATCGAGTTCTTCAAAACGGCCTTCGGCGGTGGCGCGGCGCTCTTGCAGTTCGTCGAGCTGGCTTTCAATGTCGGCCATGTCGCCTGCGATTTGCCCGCTGCGCGCTTTGATTTGTTCGGCTTGCTGGCTCAGGCGCAGCACTTCGACTTGCAGCGCGTGACTGTGCTTTTGGCCGTCGGCGGCGGTGCGGCGGGCGCTGGCCAGCGCTTGCGAGGCTTCCAGATAAGCCGCTTCGGCGCGGCTCAGCGCGAGGCGGGCCTCTTCGCTGATTAAAGTTTGCGCTTTGGCGTTTTTTTCCAGATTGTCGATTTCACCAGCGCGGGCCAGCAGTCCGGCCTGCTCCGAATCGGGCGCGTAAAAACTCACGCTGTGCGCCATCACCGCGTGGCCGCCGGTCACGTAAATGGTTTCGCCCGGCTGGAGCTTGTGGCGCTCGGCCAGCGCGTCGCTCAAGCTGTCGGCGGTGTAGCAGCCGCTCAGCCAGCCGTCGAGCAGCGCGGACAGACCCGCGTCGTGCAGCCGCAGCAGCGCGGCCAGCGGCCTCAAGGTGAGCGCCGGATTGGCCAGCGGTTTCAGCGTGAGCGCCGGATTGGTGGCGGGGTTCGCTATAGGG
>JAPLPS010000053.1 GCA_026400075.1 Polaromonas sp. | reverse complement strand
GTAACGCTAGCCCCCTCACCCCGCGCCGCAATCACCCCAATCTCATAAACCGTCTCGCCCGCCTCGCGCAGCGTGGCGGCGCAGGCAGCCGCATTGGCCGCGTCAATCACCACCACCATGCCGATGCCGTTGTTAAACGTGCGGTTCATTTCAAAATCGGAAATCGCGGCGGTGCTTTGCAGCCAGGCGAACAGCTCGGTTTGCGGCCAGCTGCCTTTTTTCAGATGCGCGGCCATGCCTTCGGGCAGCACGCGCGGGATGTTTTCCAGCAGGCCACCGCCGGTGATGTGGGCCAGCGCCTTGATGGGGTGGGCGGCCAGCGCAGCCAGCACGTTCTTCACGTACAGGCGCGTGGGTTCCATGATGGCCTGCTTGAAGGGCTTGCCGTCCAGCGTGGCGGGCACGCTGCCAGCAGCTTCGGCGCGTTCGATGCACTTGCGCACCAAACTGAAACCGTTGGAATGCACGCCGTGGCTGGCCAGGCCCAGCACCACATCGCCAGCGGCCACGCTCTGGCCGGTCAGGATTTTCGATTTTTCGACGGCGCCGACGGCAAAACCGGCCAGATCGTATTCGCCTGCCGGGGACATGCCGGGCATCTCAGCGGTTTCGCCGCCGATCAGCGCGCAGCCGCTCAGCTCGCAACCCTTGGCGATGCCCGCGACGACGGCGGTGGCCGTGTCCACGTCCAGCTTGCCGCAGGCGAAATAGTCGAGGAAGAACAGCGGTTCGGCGCCTTGCACCAGCACGTCGTTGACGCTCATGGCGACCAGGTCGATGCCGACGGTGTCGTGCATATTCCATTCAAAAGCCAGCTTGAGTTTGGTGCCCACGCCGTCGGTGCCGCTGACCAGCACCGGTTCTTTGTAGCGCTTGGGCACTTCAAACAGGGCGCCAAAGCCGCCGATGCCAGCGAGCACGCCTTCGCGCATGGTTTTTTTGGCCAGCGGCTTGATGCGCTCAATCAGGGCATCGCCCGCGTCGATGTCAACGCCAGCGTCTTTGTAGGAAATGGGGGTAGTGGTCATGGTGTCAGGGCTTTAAAGCGGTGGAAAGCGTCCGGTGGACGCTTGAGGTGGGGGCGTTGGCTGCCGTCTGAAGCAGGCCTGCAAGCCCGATAGAATCGAGTCTGAGATTCTAAAGGCTACCTTCGTAGTCGCTGCCGGACTCTTTTTGGCAGGCTCACCGCCCAAGGCTTATGCAACTGACTTCAACCCGAAAACGCGCCGCCGCCTGGTGCCTGATCGCCGCGCTGGTGCTGCTGGCGCTGTGGTTGCTGGGGCCGGTGCTGACGCCTTTTGTCGTGGCGGCCGTGCTGGCCTATGCGCTGACGCCGCTGGTCAACTGGCTCGACGGCTTGTGGCGGGGCCGCATGCCGCGCGTGCTGGCGGTGCTGCTGGTCGAGGCGCTGTTTATCCTGGTCTTGATTTCCGTGCTGCTGCTGGTGGTGCCGATTTTTGCCAAGGAGCTGCCCTTGCTGCGCGAGCAGCTGCCGCTGCTGGCCGATCGCATCGTCAGCCATCTGACGCCCTGGCTGGCGCAGCTGGGCATCAAGGTGTCGCTGAAACTGGCCAGCGTGCAGGTTTTTGTCGTCAAGTACCTGAACGCCAATGTGGAAGATGCCATCGGCTCGGTGCTGTCGTCCATCAAGCTCGGTGGCAGTGTGGCGCTGGCGGTGCTGGGCAATCTGATCCTGATTCCGGTGGCGCTGTTTTTTTTGCTCAAGGACTGGGATCGCTTTATCGGCCTGCTGGTCGAGCTGGTGCCGCTGCGGATGCGCGCCGCATTTGACAGCTTCATGGAAGAAGCCGATTCGGTGCTGGGCCAGTACCTGCGCGGCCAGATGCTGGTGATGGGCGTGCTGGCGGTGTATTTCAGCGTGGCGCTGGCGCTGTTCGGCTTTGACCTGGCAGTGCCGGTGGGCGTCTTTACCGGGCTGGCGTTTTTCATTCCTTACCTCGGCTTTGGCATGGGGCTGACGCTGGCGATTTTGGCGGGCGTGCTGCAGTTTGGCGGCCTGTATGGCGTGCTGGTCGTGGCCGGAGTCTATGGCGCCGGGCAGCTGGTCGAAAGCATTTACCTCACGCCCCGGCTGGTCGGCGAGCGCATCGGCCTGCACCCGCTGGCGGCCATTTTTTCACTGCTGGCGTTTGGGCAGCTGCTGGGTTTTATCGGCGTGCTGATTGCCCTGCCTTCGAGCGCCGTGCTGCTGGTGGGCATTCGCCGCCTGCGCGCCCGCTACCTGCTTAGCAAGCTCTACCTGGAATGAGCAAGTCCATGACGGTCATGAAACAACTCGCGCTCGACATCGGGCTGTCCACCGACCCCACGTTCGCCAACTTCTTCAGCGGCCCGAATGATGCCGTGGTGCGCCAGCTCCAGCAATGGGCCGACAGCCCGCTGCAGCCGCCCGTGCCGACCTACCTGTGGGGCAACGAGGCCAGCGGCAGGACGCACCTGCTCAAGGCGGTCAGCGAAGCGCTGCGCGGCCACGGCGCCTCCAGCGGCTGGATGGACGCGTCGATGCTGGAGCCGCCCGAGTTCAACGAAGCCTGGTCGGCCATCATCATGGACGACTGCCACCTGTACACGGCGCAGCAGCAGCGCGTCGCCTTCAACTGGTTTGTCAATGCAGTCAGCACCGACGACGGCCAGCCGCGCTGGGTGCTGGCCTCCGGCGATGCGCCGCCCGCCGACCTGAGCCTGCGCGAAGACCTGCGCACCCGGCTGGGCTGGGGCCATGTGTTCGCGCTGCAGGCGCTCAGCGACGCCGAGCGGCGCGCCGTCATCAAGCGCGAAGCCGACGCACGCGGCATGCTGTTCGGCGACGAGGTCATGGACTTCATGCTGACGCGCTTTTCCCGCGACCTGGGCAGCCTGATGGAGCTGCTCGACCAGCTCGACAGCTACGCGCTGCAAACCAAGCGGGTCATCACGATCCCGCTGATCAAATCCATGCTGGAGAATGAATGACGATTGAGACGACCCCTGACAACACCGGCGCCGTAGAAAATTACGGCGCAGCGCCTCAAGGCAGCCTGGCGGACAGCCGCTCTTGCGTCGGACAAAGCGCAGCGCCATGCCCGCGATTAGCGCTGTTCGACCTGGATCACACCTTGATTCCGATGGACTCGGACTACGAATGGGGCGAGTTCACCATCGCGCTGGGCTGGTGCGACGCCAGCGAGTTCAAGCGCCGCAACGCTGAGTTTTTCGAGCAATACCGCGCGGGTGTGCTCGATGTCCACGAGTACGTGCGCTTTGCCACCCAGGCGATTCGCGAGCAGGGCGCTGACAAAGCCCGCGCCGCCCACGAGCAATTCATGGCCGAGGTGGTGACTAAAGCGATCACCGTTCAGGCCCGGGCGCTGATTGAGCAGCACCGCGCTGCGGGCGACGAAATCGTCATCGTCACCGCCACGAATGAGTTCGTCACGCGCCCGATTGCCCAGGCTTTCGGCGTCAGCGAGTTGATCGCCGTCGAGCTGGAGCGCGATGCCGACGGCGCCCTGACCGGCGAAATCAAGGGCACGCCTTCGGCGAGAGAAGGCAAGGTCACGCGCATGGCGCAATGGCTGGCAGCGCGCGGCTTAAGCTGGGACAATGTGCAAACCACGTTCTACACCGACTCGCTGAACGATCTGGCCCTGCTGGAAAAAGCTACCTGGCCCGTCGCCACCAACCCGGACGAGCGCCTGCGCGCCGTGGCGCTGGCGCGGGGATGGCGCATACTTGACCTGTTTTAGTCCGCCGCTCCCGCAAGCGCCCGGCCAGACTGCCGTATTTATCCGAGGGACACAGCGCCTGCACTGGGTGCAGAGCCGGTCTGTCCCGCCCCGTTTTAGAAGACCATGATCAAAAAATTCATCAGCAAGCTGTTTCGTAAAACAGCCAGCCCCGTACCCGGTGAGCAGCCCGACCCAAAATCCGGCGACAAGCCCAGCGCCACCCGCGTCAAAAAATCGCCCTTCGGCAAGCGCCACGACATCGAAGCCAAAGACCACGGCATTGACCCGAAACTGGTCGATGAGCGGGCGATGGACGTGGTGCGAACCCTGAAACAAGCCGGTTTTGAAGCCTATATCGTCGGCGGCGCGGTGCGCGATTTGCTCGTCGGCCTGCGCCCCAAGGATTTCGACGTGGCCACGAACGCCACGCCCGAGCAGGTCAAATCGCTGTTTCGCCGCGCCTTCATCATCGGGCGGCGTTTTCGCATTGTTCACGTCATCTACGGCCGGGGCCGCGAGCATGAGGTGATCGAGGTCTCCACCTTCCGCGCGCATCTGCACAGCAGCCAGGCCGAGCAGGTCGGCGGCAACGAGCGCACCAGCAAAAACCAGCTCGCGGGCATGAAGCACGCCGTCGATGCGTCCGGGCGCGTGCTGCGCGACAACGTCTGGGGGCCGATGGAAGAAGACGCCGCGCGGCGCGACTTCACCATCAACGCGATGTACTACGACCCGGAAACGCAAATCGTCGTCGATTACCACAATGGCATTGGCGACTCGAAAAAGAAAATCGTCCGCATGATTGGCGATCCGGCGCTGCGCTACCGCGAAGACCCGGTGCGTATCATCCGCGCCGTGCGCTTTGGCGCCAAGCTCAATGCGCTGGGTTTTAAATTTGAAGACAAGACGGCCGCGCCGCTGCGCGAGATGTGCGGCCTGCTGGCCGACGTGCCGCAGTCGCGCCTGTTCGACGAAATGCTCAAGTTGCTGCAGACCGGCCACGCGCTGGCCAGCATTGCCCAGCTCAAGGAGCTGGGGCTGGACACCGGCATCTACCCGCTGCTTGACGTGGTTGTTGAAATGGCCGAGGAGCCGTTCCTGAAACTCGCGCTGCAGGACACGGATCGCCGTGTCGGCGAAGGCAAGCCGGTCGCGCCTAGCTTTCTGCTGTCGTGCGTGCTGTGGGCCGATGTGCGCCACGGCTGGGAGGGGCGCCTCAAGCGCGGCGACGCGCCCATGCCTGCGCTGCAGGACGCGATTGACGAGGCTTTCAACGCCCGGATCGGCGACGTGTCCGGGCGCGGCAAGCTGGGCATCGACATGCGCGAAATCTGGAGCATGCAGCCGCGTTTTGAAAAGCGCACCGGCAACGCGCCGTACTCGCTGCTGGAGCAGCCGCGCTTTCGCGCCGGTTTTGACTTCCTGCGCCTGCGCGGCCAGACCGGCGAGATTGATACGGCGCTGTCCGAGTGGTGGGAAACTTTCAGCACTGCCTATGACGACGAGCGCCAGGCGATGGTGGAAGCGGTGCGCGAGTCCCAATTGAAAAAGCCGCAGACGCCGCGCGTGCGCGTCAAGCGGCCCGCTGCGCCTGCAGCACCTGCAGCGCCCGCCGCCGAGGCTGGCGCGGACAACTTTGCCGCTGATAGGGCGCCGGTGGCTGCGCCCGTCGCCAGCCCGGCAGGCGTGCTGGACGGCGTCGAAGCTGCGTGGCAGGAGGGTGACGCCGCCCCCGCCAAAAAGCGCCGCCGCCGCAAGAAACCCGCGAACCGCAGTGCAGAAGGCGCAGACAGTGCGCAAGGCGGATCGGGCGCAGAAGGCGGGCCGGACGCGCCAAGCGCCCAGAGCCCCCAGAGCACCAACGAGGCGCCGCCCGCGCCCGGCGCTTTCGCCCCCGCATCTGATTACTGAGCGGACAGCAGGGCATGAACCTGGGCGAATCGCCAGGCCAGACTCAAGTGCAGGCGCTGGCGCGTCCTGAGCCCGCCGACAAGGCCGCCATCGGGCGCGAGCCGGTCACGGCTTATATTGCGCTCGGCGCCAACCTGGGCGACGCGGCGGCGGCGCTGCGCTGGGCGCTTCAGGCGCTTGATGGCCTGCCGCTGAGCCGGGTGCTGCGGGTGTCCAGCCTGTATAAAACCGCGCCGCTGGACACCGATTCAGGCGTCGAAGTGGCCGCGCCGGGCAATGATTACCTGAATGCCGTTGCCGCGCTGCACACCGGCCTGAGCGCGCCCGCGTTGCTCGATGCGTTGCAAGCGCTGGAATTGCAGGCCGGGCGCCAAAGGCCGTACCGCAATGCGCCGCGCACGCTGGATCTGGACGTGTTGCTCTACGGCAACGCTCGCATCGACTCAAGCCGCTTGACGGTGCCGCATCCGCGCATGGCGCAGCGCGCTTTTGTGCTGGTGCCGCTGGCCGAAATCGCGCCAGAGCAGGTCAGCGTCGCGCAGCTGGACGCTGTGGCGCACCAAGGCATCAAGCGGCTGCAAGAGCGGCTCGAAAAGGCGGTCGGTCTTGAGAGCGTTTAGGGCGCCAGGCGTTCGCGCAGCCAGGCATCATCGGCTTGCTGGCTGTAGCGCAGGCGGTCGTGCAGTCGGCTTTTGCGGCCCTGCCAGAATTCCCACAGATCAGGCTTGAGCCGGTAGCCGCCCCAGTGCGGCGGGCGCGGCGGGCTCAGCATGAACTTGG
The DNA here is from genome assembly GCA_026400075.1 of Polaromonas sp. Classification (GTDB taxonomy): domain Bacteria; phylum Pseudomonadota; class Gammaproteobacteria; order Burkholderiales; family Burkholderiaceae_C; genus Polaromonas. The sequence goes on along the minus strand of JAPLPS010000053.1, from coordinate 4,306 downwards.
CGCCGAATTTGGCGGCATTGGCCACCAGCACGCCGCGCCCGGAAATTACCTCGCTTTGCGGGCTGGCCCAGGCGCCGATGCGCGAGTCCAGCGGGCGGCTGTGAAAGTATTCATCGCTTTCAGCGTCCGAGACTTTTTCGACCCGGCCTTCGATGCGCACCACGCGCTCCAGCTCGACCCAGTGAAACTGCAGCGCTGCATACGGATTGCCCGCCAGCTGCTGACCCTTGCGGCTGGCGTAGTTGGTGAACCAGACGATGCCGCGTGTATCAAAACCCTTGATCAGCACGACGCGGGTTGACGGGCGCAGGTCGCTGGCGACAGTGGCCACCGTCATCGCGTTGGGCTCGGGCAGTTGCGCCGTGATGGCTTCGCTGAGCCACTGGTCAAACTGCTGGAGCGGGTCGGCGCGCGAGGCGTCTTCGTTGAGTTCGGCGCGCTCGTAGCTTTTGCGCAGATCGGCGAGGGAGGGGGTGCTGTTGGACATGGCCAAAGTATAAAGTTAGCTTCGGGTGATGACGGCGCAGGCCACGCGCGGGCCGGAATTGCCGGTCGGCTGGGTGGTGTAGTCGTCCGCGTCACGATGCACGATCAGCGCCCGGCCGACAACGTCGTTGGCGCCGCTGCCGACGGAAATGGCGCTGGACTCAAAGCTGAACTGGGCCACGCCGCTGGCATCGGCCTTCAGGCTGGGCAGGTCGCCCGCGTGATGGTGCGGGCCGCTGTGCTGGCCGTGGGGCTGGTTGTCGGGGTTGAAGTGGCCGCCTGCACTCATGGCATCGGGGCTGGAGCAGTCGCCTTTTTGATGCAGGTGAAAGCCGTGTTCGCTATTGGCCTTGAGCCCGCGCACCACGCCTGACACCCGCACTTTGTCACCATTCTGGGTGAAGCTGACGGCGCCGGTGGCGGTGTTGCCGCTGGTGCTTTGCAACGGGGCCACCGCGTGCGGGCCGGTGCTGAGGGTGGTGCAGGCGTTCAGGGTCAGCAAGCTGAGCAGCAGGATGGCGGGACGGATCATGAGTTTCCTTGGCGGGTGGTGAAAGAGCTCACTGTAAGTGGGTTTGCGGCTGCGTACAAGCTGGCTCAGCCAGCGCAGCCTATCGCCCCGGTGCGCCCTGCAGCGCCGACAGCCGCACCCTACAATCCGGGACAGTTTTTTAACGGAGTCCGTGATGTTTTCTCAAGACGATGACAGCCAGCAGCGTGTGGCCTTGCTGCTGGTTTTTGGCCTGGTGGCGCTGGTGATTGCCACGGTCATCGGCTTTGGGATCGACCGCGCCTCGGCCAAGGTGCCAGTTGCTGCGCCGAGCGCTCTGCTGGAAGCCGAGTCGGACAGCATGGACGCCGCGCAGGCCAGCGCGCAGGCCTTCGCCGACGGTGCCAGCGTACAGGTTGAGCAAGGCGTGGTGAAGTTTTATTTTGAGTCCGGCAATGCGGAGCTGGCTGTCGGCGCTGCAGAGGTGCTTGCCGATCTGGTTGAGGGCGCGAAGTTGGGCCGCAAGCTGGTAATTTCGGGTTTTCATGACGCCACCGGCGGCGGCGCTCAAAATGCCGTACTGGCCACGCAGCGCGCGCTGGTGGTGCGCGACGCCCTGAGGGCTGCAGGCGTGCCCGAAGCACAAATCGAGCTTAAAAAGCCCAAACAAGTCAGCGACAGCGGCAATGATGCCCAGGCGCGCCGGGTCGAAATCAGCCTTGAATAGCGCGGGCGCCGGGCCTTGTCATTCAGGGTTAATCCGGATGGGCTGCTGTGGCCGTGCTTGATGCGGCGCAAGCGGGCGGAAATTTTTTGCACGACGATGCATCGGGCAGGCCAAAGTTTTTTTCAGGCAATCCGGGTTTTTCAGGCCCTCCTTTGGCTTTGCGTACAGGGAGGATCGTCATGAGGTTTCATCTGTTTGAGCGCTCGGCTGATGCACATATTCGCAAATCCCGCGAGTATCTGGAAGAGGCCAATATGGGACGGATAGAGCACCAGGCCGCCGCCGAGCACCACAGTGCCCTGGCCCGGATGTATGCGGAGCGAATCGCCCGTATTGAGGTCGAAATCAGCGAGGTGTTTCAGCTTCAGTCGGCTAGCCAGGAGTCGCCTGCATCGCCTGATTCGGTCGGTGAGGCGGGCGGCGCAGACGCGCGGCCCAAGTCTGACCCGGTGCTGCTTTACCCGTCACGCGCTTCGCACGCCTGAGCGGGTTCGGCGGGCCGGGCGCGCTCAGCGCAGGCCGACGCCGCCGCCATCGCCGGGGCGCTGGATCAGTTCGATCTTGTAGCCATCCGGGTCGGTGACAAAGGCGATGACCGAGGTGCCGCCCTTGACCGGGCCGGCCTCGCGGGTGATGTTGCCGCCAGCGGCCCGGATGTTTTCGCAGGCCGCCGCTACGTCGGGCACGCCGAGCGCGAGATGGCCAAAAGCGCTGCCCAGGTCGTAGCTGTCGGTGCCCCAGTTGTAGGTCAACTCAATCTCGGCCTGCGCCGGATTGCCCTCGTAGCCGACGAAGGCGAGGCTGTATTTGTATTCCGGATTTTCGGAGGTGCGCAGCAGTTTCATGCCCAGCACCTGGGTGTAAAAATCGATGGCGCGTTGCAGGTTGCCAACGCGCAGCATGGTGTGAAGAAATCGCATGGTTTAATTTTACGGCTTAAACCACTTGGCCAGCCCGAACCCGGCGCACGACGAACGGCGCTTCGCCGGTTTCCTGTGCTGGCGTTTTTGTCTGCTGTTTTCTCCGGTGCTGCTCGCGCAGCGCCAGTGTTCCGGCGGCCAGACCGACCGCAAAGGCGGCACAAACCCCCATCATGGCACCTGATGAAAGGTGGTGCGCCGCGCCGGGCGCGCAGCGTTGGGCGGGGGTGGACGGGGTGTTGTTGCCAAGCGCTCCCTGCGCAAGATTTGTTTTGCATCGATGCATAGTCGATTCTCCTTGTGAGGCCTCACCAAGGGCGCGAGCCGGTCAAAAGTGGCTGCAGGTGAGGCTGAACGATAGGATAAGCCAGCGTCCTGTAAACAGCAATATCGGGCTCACAGTTGTTACGCTTATGCGGCCTGGGCGGCAGCTTCGGCGCTTTCGGCTGGCTGGTCTCCCGCGCTGTCGGAGCAGGTTGCGCCACCGCAGCCGTGGATGACTTCTTGCGGCAAAGCCTCGGGCATGGCTACGAGGCCGGTCGCCGGGTCAAAGCCGACGCTGCGCAGGTGCTGGGCCAGCGCCGCATCCATGCTGTTGGCGTGCTGCGGAAACCAGATCGCCAGGTCGCGGATCATCTGGCGCACGGTGGCCAGGTCGCCTGTATTGATGAGTTTGATGCCTTCGCGCATTACCTGCAACACGATCTGGTGCTGCATGCTGTGGCAGTTGGAGGCGGAAAAGCGCGTGGCCTGCATCCACTGGTCTTCGCGGCCGAAATGCTCGTCGGTATGCTCCACCAGCGTGCTCCAGTGGGCCAGCAGGCTGTCGTCGGGCGCGGCTTCGGCCACGGCCAGCAGATCGACAAATTCGCGGTGGGTGTCGTCCATTGCGGGCAGGTCAAGGGCCAGTGCGTCGGACCATTCGAGGTTGGGCATGTCAAGTCTCCTTTTGAGCAATCCGGCAGCTTACGCAATAGCCGGGCAGTTCGCGCTGATCCAGGTCATCAAATGTGCAGATTGGCGCATTGGTGGCACGATTTTTGGCTGGCCAGAATGCAAATCGCCCGGCAGCCGCAGGGGCTGTCGGGCGATTTGCGTCAAGCCCGGCCACTCACGTAGTGAGCCGCCGGGAATGGCTGTGGCTTAGCGGCCGTTGAACGAGCCTGGGCCGCCGGGGCGGCGTGGGCCGTTACCGCGTCCCGCACCGCCGCCTGCACCACCGGCGCCGCCGCCGGAGCGAGCGCCCCGGAAGTTGTTGCGGTTGCTGGTGGGCTGGCCGGACGACGGGAAGCCCGACGAGGCGTGGCTGGCGGGCTGGTGGTTGTCGAAATCGTGGTGCTGCGAATGGCTTTCACGCGGGTGCGGCGCTGCGTGGCTCACGCGTGGCTGGCCGTAAGGCTGGCTGGACGCTGGATAGCCTGCATTCTGGCGCGGCTGGGCCGGGCTGCGGCGCTCGCTGTGGCCGCCTGCATTGCCGCCAAAACCGCCACCGCCACTGCGGCCAGCGCCTGCATTGCCGCCACCAGCCGGGCCGCGTCCGCGTCCACCGCCTGCATTGGCGCTGCGTTCACCGCCACCGCCGCCACCGCTGCGTGCGGGCTGGGCACCCTTGGTGTCGCGGATGCGGGTCATCATTTCCGAGCGGGCTGCCTTGGCGGCGGCCTGCATCACGTCGCGGCTTGG
>JAPLPS010000017.1 GCA_026400075.1 Polaromonas sp. | reverse complement strand
AAAAACTGGCGCACGGCGGGCGCGGTTTGCAGCGTCAGGCGGACGATTTTTTCCGGTTTCTGGTAGTGGTAGCGCGCAAACAGCGTATGGCTGTAGAACTGGCGGCACAGCTGGTTAATGGCTTGCGCGTCTTTATGGCTGAGGTTGCCCAGTTCCAGATTCACGGTGCTGTGGCTTTTGCGGTAGGCAAAACACACCCTATCCATCAGCTCGCCAAACAGCGCGTAGCCGTCGCCGATCATGGCCGCAGCATCGTCAAAAAAGCCGCTGGTATCGACCTGCGCGTAGTCAAAACGTGCCTCAATCTGGCGCGCCTGAAACCACGCCTGCAGCGGCGCATGCTGCTCGGCGGTGGCCAGCAGCGTGGTGTTGTGCATGTCCATCGCCCGCAGCGCCGAAGGCTCGGGGGCGGCGTCGGGTGTGTCCTGCGGGGCTGCGGCTGCTTCCGGCGCCGGGTCAGGCTGCTGCAGCGCCTTGACTTCGCGCAGCGCCGCCACGTAGCGCTCCAGCAGTTTTTCGACATAAAACACCGTGCCGTAAACGGTGCTGGCCGTGCTGCAGCGTGCGCAGGGTATTTTCCCGCCGACCGCCGTGGCCGCTTCTTCCGCGATGAAACCGCATTGGTTGCAACGGTAAATAGGCATGTTCAACTCCCTCTGATTTTTCTTGCTTTTTTGATTGAATGGCGCTGCATCCCTGCGCAGAACGCCTATTCAGTGGCTGTCAGCCCGCTTTTGGCCGCTGCGCATTCTTGGGCCGAAACGCCTTGCACACCGCGTCGTCGGTTTCCATATACGGCCCGCCGATCAGGTCGATGCAATACGGCACGGCAGCAAAAATGCCGGGCACGACGGATTCGCCCGCCGCGTTTTTCAGCCCTTCCAGCGTCTCGGCAATCGCCTTGGGCTGGCCGGGCAGGTTCAGGATCAGGCTGCTGTCCCGGATCACCGCCACCTGGCGCGACAAAATCGCCGTTGGCACGAATTTCAGGCTGATCTGGCGCATCTGCTCGCCAAAGCCGGGCATTTCCTTGTGCGCCACGGCCAGCGTCGCCTCGGGCGTCACGTCGCGCAGGGCGGGGCCGGTGCCGCCGGTGGTCAGCACCAAGCAGCAGCCTGCATCGACCAGCTCGATCAGCGTGGCGCTGATGGCGGCCTGCTCGTCGGGAATCAGGCGCGCTTCAAAGGTGATGGGGTTGCGCAGGGCGCGGCTGAGCCAGTCTTTCAGCGCGGGCAGGCCTTTGTCTTCATAGACGCCGCTCGATGCCCGGTCGCTGACCGAAACGATGCCGATTTTGACGGCGTCGTGAGGCGCGCTGACGCTATCGGTGGCGCTCAGTTCGCCGCTCATGCGCTTGGTGCCTGCTTCATGGCCAGACGCACCAGCTGGAAAATCTCGCGATACGATTTGCCGTGGCGCGGTGCTTCGCCCGGCGTTTCGGGCTTGGCGATGTCTTTGCGCGCCTGGCGGATCAGCGCGCGCAATTGCTGCGAATCGGTGTCCGGGTAGTCGGTCATCCATTGGGCCAGCACCTCGTCGGAGGCGATCAGCTTGTCGCGCCACTGCTCGGCCAGGTGCAGCGCCAGCGTCAGGTCGGCCGAGCCGTTGGCCTGCTCGTCGATGGCGGCGCGAATCGGCTCGATGTCGAGCGGGCGCATCAGCTTGCCGATGTACAGCATCTGGCGGCGTCGGCCTTCAAAATGGGTGATGCGCTTGGCTTCTTTCAGGGCGTCGAGCAGCTTGTTGGGCAGATCGAGCCGGGCGATCAGGTCGGCGCGCAGGGTTAACAGGGCTTCGCCCAGCGCCTGCTTTTCGTCGGCTTCGGCCTTGAGCTGGGTTTTGCTCGGCGGGCCGACTTCTTCGAGGGCGATTTCTTCGGGTTTTACGAAGCGGCCATTAGACCAGTAGCCTTTAATGGGCTTGGGGTTTTTGTTGTTCATCAGGTGTTTTTCGGGAAAGCCCCGCTGGTTTTTAGCGGGGGTGTGAAGGGCGCTGGCTCAGGCGCCAGCGTTGCGCTTCGGTTAAAGGGGCTTGGCGTGCCGGGATGATACGCAGACATTTTCGGCGATGTTCGCGATCCGGCAAATGCGGGCTGTCTGGCGGGTGGCGCGCTGCGGCTTTTGGGCGGATTGCACCGCCATGAACGGCAGGTCAGTATCATAGCTACCAATATGACCAAAAAATCTTCTTCCAGTTCATCCCGCGCCAAAACCAGCCAGCCCGAAGCCGGTTTCAGCTACCACCGCGACTTTTTTGAAGACCTGGTCGATACCGCCTTGGGCCACGCCAAAAAGCTCGGTGCCACTGACGCGGCGGCCGAAGCCTCCGAGGGCTGCGGCCTGTCGGTCAGCGTGCGCAAGGGCGAGCTGGAATCGGTCGAGCGCAACCGCGACAAGTCGCTGGGCATCACCGTCTATGTCGGCAAAAAGCGCGGCAACGCGTCCACCAGCGATTTTTCCAAGGCCGCCATCAAGCAGACGGTGCAGGCGGCTTACGACATCGCCCGTTTCACCGCCGAAGACGACACCTCGGGCCTGCCCGACGAGCAGGACATTGCCCGCGAGTATCCGGCGCTGGATTTGTTTCACCCCTGGGCCGTCACGTCCGAAGACGCGGCCCGGCTGGCGCTGCAGTGCGAAGCTGCCGCGCTGAGCACGTCGCGCCTGATTACCAACAGCGAAGGCGCGGGCGTGTCGGCGCAGCAAAGCCATTTTTTCACCGCGCACACCACGGGTTTCCGGGGCGGCTACGCCAGTTCGCGCCACAGCATTTCGGTGGCGCCGATTGCCGGAAAGGGCAAAAACATGCAGCGCGACGCGTGGTACAGCTCGATGCGCGACGCGACTGAACTGGCTTCGCCCGAAGCCGTGGGCCGCTATGCCGCCGAACGGGCGCTGGCGCGCCTGAAAGGCCGCAAGATTGCGACGACTGAATGCCCGGTGCTGTTTGAGTCGCCGCTGGCGGCGGGGCTGCTGGGCGGCTTTGTGCAGGCCGTGAGCGGCGGCGCGCTGTACCGCAAGAGCACGTTTTTGCTCGATAGCCTGGGCAAGATGGCGTTTCCGAAGCACATCGACATTCACGAAGACCCATTTTTGCTCAAGGGCAAGGGCAGCGCGCCGTTCGATGACGAAGGCGTCAAGACCAGCGCCCGCCAGGTGGTCGAAGCCGGGCGTGTGCAGGGATATTTCCTGAGCACCTATTCGGCGCGCAAGCTGGGCATGCGCACCACGGGCAACGCAGGCGGCTCGCACAACCTGACGATGAGCAGCCGCAAGACCAAGGCGGGCGACGACCTGACGGCGATGCTGCGCAAGCTGGGCACGGGGCTGTTTGTGACGGAGCTGATGGGCCAGGGCGTGAACTACGTGACTGGCGACTATTCACGCGGCGCATCCGGCTACTGGGTGGAGAACGGCGAAATCGCGTTCCCGGTGGAGGAAATCACGATTGCCGGGAACCTGAAAGACATGTTGCTGGGCATAGACGCCGTGGGCGCCGATGCCTACAACTACGGTGCCAAGACCGTGGGTTCGATCT
>JAPLPS010000239.1 GCA_026400075.1 Polaromonas sp. | reverse complement strand
GGTGTTTTCGTCCACCTGGTCGTTTGTGGTGCGGCGGGCGTTTTTCCAGCAGGCGCGTTTTGTCGATTCGCGTGGCTGGCGGCTGGTGTATGCCGCTGGCTTGATGCTGGGCGCGCTGGTGTGGTGGCTGGGTTTTGCGGGCGGCGTGCGCGAGGCCACAGCGGTGCCCGCGTGGCAGTTGCTAGTGGGCGGATTTGTTGTCGGCTACGGGGCGCGGCTGGGCAACGGCTGCACCTCGGGCCACGGCATTTGCGGGCTGGGTTCGCTGCAACTGCCTTCGCTGCTGGCGGTGCTGACGTTCATGGCGACGGCGTTTCTGACCGCCAATCTGGCCGCGAGGTGGCTGGCGTGAGCGGCGCGGGTCTGATGCTGGCGCGCTCGCTGACCACGCTGGCGGCGGGCGCGCTGTTTGGCTTTGGGCTGTCGGTGTCCGGCATGATCCGGCCCGAAGTCGTGCTGAGCTTTCTGCATTTTTCCGATTTCGGCCTGATGCTGGTGATGGGCGGCGCGGTGCTGGTCGTGCTGCTGGCTTACAAACTGGCGCCGCGTCTGCTTGCGCGTCCGCTGCTGGGCGATCATTTCCACGCCCACCCGAGCGCCTGGAACCGCGACACCGCCGTCGGCGCGGCGCTGTTTGGCGTCGGCTGGGGCTTGTGCGGCGTGTGCCCCGGCCCGGCAATTGCCGGTCTGGGCGCGGGCAACTGGGATTTGTTGTGGGCGCTGGGCGGCATTGCGCTGGGCGCGCTGGTGCAGGGGCTGCGCGCCAGAGCCTGATACGCTTTGCTGAAGCGTCAGCCGCACTCGCCCTTTCGGCATTTTTCGGCATTTTTCGGCATTTTTCCGCATTTTTCCGCATTTTTCCTTCAACCTTCCAACGCCTGTGTCCACTGATCCCCACGCTTTCACCCTTGATGCCTTGAGCCGCCGCGCCGCCTTATTCGGCGGGCTTGGCCTGCTGGCGCTGCCCGCTTTGCAACCGGCTGTCGCCGCGCCCTCTTCCTCTCTGAGCGCCAGCGCCGATGTCTGGCCAGACGCCGCGCAGGTTCCCGGCGGCGTGGCCCGGCTCTCGCTCGGCCCGGCGGCGACTCGGCCCGTGGCACAGGCGGGCGATGTGCCGCTGCTGGTGCTGGGCGACGCGATTGAATGGACGGCGCTGGTCGGCATTCCGCTGTCGGCCGCGCCGGGCGAAGCCAGCATTTCAGTGCAACTGGAAAGCGGCGGCCAGCGCCAGATCAGCTACACCGTCGCGCCCAAGCGCTACAGCGAGCAGCGCCTGAAAGTCGCGCCCGGCACGGTCGATCTGTCGCCACAGGACAATGCGCGCTACGAGGGCGAGCGGGCGCATCTGGCGCAGGTGATGGCCACCTTCAGCGAGCCGCTGCCCAACGCCTCGATGCTGCGCATGCGCGTGCCGGTGCCGGGGCGGCGCTCCAGCTCCTTCGGGCTGCGCCGCGTGTTTAACGGGCAGTCGCGCAATCCGCACAGCGGCATGGACATCGCCGCTGGCACGGGCACGCCGGTCGTCGCGCCGCTGCCGGGCCGGGTCATTGACACGGGAGACTATTTCTTCAACGGCAACACCGTCTGGCTCGACCACGGCGGCGGCCTGCTCAGCATGTACTGCCACCTGAGCGCCATTGACGTGGCGCCGGGCGACCTGCTCAAAACCGGCGCGCGCCTGGGCGCCGTCGGCGCGACCGGCCGCGTCACCGGGCCGCACCTGCACTGGAGCGTGATGCTGAACCGGGCGATGGTCGATCCGGCGCTGTTTCTGATTGCTTGAAGCGCCCGGCGCCCAAGCCGCAGCGGCGCTGATAATTCACGCGCCAGATTTTCTTTTTCAGCACCACCAGACAAGGACACACAAATGGGCCTGTTCGACGTTTTCCAGAATCAATTCATTGACATCATCGAATGGACCGATGACTCGCGCGACACGCTGTCTTACCGCTGGCCGGACGAGGACAAGGAAATCAAGAACGGCGCCCAACTCATCGTGCGCGAGTCGCAGCTGGTGCAGTTTGTCTCGACAGGCCAGTACGCCGACCTGTTCCAGCCCGGCAAGCACACGCTGGCCACGCAGAACATTCCGATTTTGTCCACCTTGCAGGGCTGGAAATACGGCTTCAACTCGCCGTTCAAGTGCGATGTTTATTACCTGAACACGCGCCTGTTCACCGGCAACAAATGGGGCACGGCCAACCCGATCATGATGCGCGACCGCGACTTTGGCGTGGTGCGCCTGCGCGCCTTTGGCAGCTACGACTTCCGCATCGTCGATGCGCCCAAATTCCTCAAGGAAGTGGCGGGCACAGACCAAAACTTCCGCCTCGACGAGTTTGCCGACACGATGCGCTCGCGCATTGTCAGCGTCTTCACCGAAGCGCTGGCACGGGCGGGCGTGCCAGCGCTGGACGTGGCGCAGCGTTATTCGGAGTTGGGCGAGGCGCTGCTGCCGATTGTGAATCCGGCGATTCGCGACAAATACGGCCTGGAAATCACCACCTTCCTGATCGAAAACGTCTCGGTGCCGCCCGAGGTGGAGCAAGCCATTGACAAGCGCTCCAGCATGGCGGTGGTCGGCAACCTGAACGACTACGTCAAGTACCAGCTGGGCACCGCGATGGGCCAGGGCGGCGAAGCGGGCGCAGCGGCCACCGCGCCCGCACAGATGGCGATGGGCTTTGGCATGGCGCAGGAAATGATGCGCAGCATGCAGGGCACCTCCGGCTTTGCGCCCGCGCCAACAGCGGGATTTGCCCCGGCGCCGGGTTCAGGATTTGCGCCCGCGCCTGCTGCGGCGCCTGCGCCGGTAGCAGCCGCCGCGCCCGCCCCGGCAGCGGCCAGCGCCGCCGCTCTCGAAGTGCTGACGCCCGAGCAGGCGGCGCAACTGCTGGGCGTGCCGGTCGAAGACGTGATGGCCGCCATCACCGCTGGCGACCTGAAGGCGCGCAAGATCGGCAGCGCTTACCGGATTGCCAAAAGCGCTTTTGACGAGTTCCTGCGTGGCTGAAATCAACGTCCCCGCCGCCGCCCTCGGCAAACACCCCTGCCCCGAGTGCGGCGGCGACCTGCAATGGAATGCCGCCAAACAGGCGCTCGTGTGCCCGTACTGCGGCACCATCGTGCCCTGCGCCGAGGCAAGCGCCACCCCTGGTGCCAACGCAAGCGCCGCCGCTGGCGCGAGCATCGTCGAGCAAGACCTCGAAGCCGCCCTGCGCAACCCGGCCAGCGGGCGCGGCTGGGGCGAGCAGCCGGGCGACCAAAAGCGCGAGGTGCAATGCCAGAGCTGCCGTGCCATCTCGGTGTTTGTCGGCGGCAAGGTGGCCACGCGCTGCGAGTTTTGCGGCTCGCCGTCGATCATCGCGCACGAGTCCACCAGCGAAGCCATCACGCCGCAAAGCCTGCTGGCCTTCAAGGTCAGCGAGGGGCAGATGCGCGAGAGCCTGCGCCAGTGGTACGGCTCGCGCTGGTTTGCGCCGAACAAGCTCAAGTCGGCCGCGCTGACTGACACGCTGCACGGCGTCTATCTGCCCTACTGGACGTTTGACGCGCAGGTCAACGCCCACTGGCGCGCCGAGGCCGGTCACCATTACTACGAATCCGAAAGCTACCGCGACGACAAGGGCGAGACGCAAACCCGCCAGGTGCAGCGCACCCGCTGGGTGCCCGCAGCGGGCAGCCTGGCGCATTTCTTTGACGACGCGCTGGTGCCCGGCACCACCGGCGTCCACGCGGCGCTGCTGCGCCAGATCGAGCCGTTTCCGACGCTGACCGACCTGAAGCCGTACTCGCCCGAATTCGTGCGCGGCTGGACGGTGGAGCGCTACCAGATCGACCTGCACAAGGCCGCCAAGCTCAACCAGGACGACATGCAGGCGCAAATCAAAACCCTGTGCCGCCGCGAAGTGCCGGGCGACACGCAGCGCAACCTGCAGGTTGAGGCCACTTACCGGGGCCGCACCTTCAAGCACATTCTGGTGCCGGTCTGGCTGGTCAGCTACACCTACGGCGCGCGCAATTTTCAGGTGCTGGTCAACGGCTACACCGGCGCGATTGCCGGCGAGCAGCCGTACAGCTGGGTGAAGATCACCTTCGCCGTGCTGGCGGTGCTGATCTTGATTATTCTGGCGCTGGCGCTCAAGCATTAAGGCGGCCCGGGCCGTAGTTACCTTTTACGCGGCAACCTGCAGCCCGGCCATAGTCACCGGAAAAAGAAAGGTCTAGACTGAAATGAAAGCACGCTAGTACCATTGGCAACCGTTGTTTCCCGTGGGCCGGATGTGTTAACCAGGGGGGAGAAAGCCATGCGGCCTGATATGCCAACGCCCGAAATTTCAGACGAAATCGCCGCCTTCATCACCGAGGGAACGCACCGGCTGGCCACCATTTCCCTCAATGACTATGGCTTTTTGCAGTCCTCGCGGATGGCGCAAACCTATCTGGACAGGGCCATGCGCATCCTTGAATCCAGGCGCGGCTTTGACCAGGCTTGCCGAAATGAGGTCGGTTTGCTGAAGGCGGCGGCCCAATCCATCGCCTGCGAGTACGCACAATTTGAAAAATTCTGCAACGACTGTGAGCGCTTCAAGCAGCTGCAAACCAGCAACTGGCGCGAGCGGCTGTCAAAGTGGGCGGTGCGCGCCATCGCCCGCAGCCATCGCGCAACCGTCAGCCATCATCTGGCGCACAAAATCCGCACGCTGCATTCGCGGATCTGCTCCATCCTGACGGGAAAATAGCGCCTATGAAAATTTCCCACGCCTCCCGCCTGATTCTTTTTAACAAACCTTATGGCGTGCTCAGCCAGTTCACCGCTGAAGGGCGCTGGCGCGGGCTCAAGGACTTCATTGACATTCCCGCCGTCTATGTCGCCGGGCGGCTCGACGCCGACAGCGAAGGCCTGCTGCTGCTGACCAACGACGGCAAGCTGCAGGCGCGCATTTCAGACCCGCGCTTCAAGCTCGAAAAAACCTACTGGGTGCAGGTCGAAGGCGTGCCCGGCGAAGCGGCGCTGCAGGCGCTGCGCGACGGCGTGCAACTGAACGACGGCCCGACGCGCCCGGCCCGCGCCCGCCTGATGGCGCCGCCGCCCGCGCTGTGGGAGCGCGAGCCGCCAGTGCGCTTTCGCCAGTCGATTCCGACCACCTGGATTGAGCTGGCGATCAAGGAGGGCCGCAACCGCCAGGTGCGGCGCATGACGGCAGCGGTGGGTTTTCCGACGCTGCGGCTGATCCGCGCCGCCATCGGCCTGTACACGCTGGACGGCCTGGCGCCAGGAAGCAGCCTGGAACACGGCGGGACGCAGCCATCTCCGTTGGATCACCAAACGGCTTAAGCGATTCTTAATCCGGGCGTTTTACCATCCGGCCTTCATCAACATGAAGGAGAAAAAATGAATATCGACACCACAGGGAATCACTACCACCGGGCATCCATTGCCTTGCACTGGGTCATGCTGGCCTTGTTTGTCGGCGTGTACGCCAGCATTGAGTTGCGCGTGCTGTTTGAAAAAGGCACCGACGCGCGTGAAAATATGAAAAGCCTGCACTTCATGCTCGGCCTTCTGATGTTTGCCCTGGTCTGGCTGCGTCTGGCAATGCGCATCAAACACCCAGCGCCTTCGATTCAACCCACCCCGCCCGCTTCGCAAGAGATGCTTGCAAAACTGGCCCATGTGGCGCTGTACGCCCTGATGATCGGCATGCCGCTGGCGGGCTGGCTGCTGCTGAGCGCAGCGGGCAAGCCGATTCCATTTTTTGGCCTGGAGCTTCCGGCGCTGATCGGAAAAAACAAAGAGCTGGCTGGCCAGATCAAGGAAGTCCATGAGTTCGTCGGCACCCTGGGCTATTTTCTGATTGGCGCGCATGCTGCTGCCGCCCTGTTTCACCACTACATCAAGCGCGACAACACCTTGCTGCGCATGCTGCCCGCCAAAGCACGATAAGGGGCAAAATGCAGCGCATGACTGAATCACCCCACATCGTCTGCCCGCACTGCCACACCACGAACCGGGTTCGCGCCGACCAGCTCGGCAGCGCGCCGACCTGCGGCAGTTGCAAACAGGCACTGTTCACCGCCCATTCAGCCGCGCTGGACGAGGCGGCGTTTGACAAGCACATCGGCCGCAACCAGATTCCGGTGCTGGTCGATTTCTGGGCGCCTTGGTGCGGCCCGTGCCGCCAGATGGCGCCCGCCTACGAGCAGGCCGCCGCGCAGCTGGAGCCGCAGGTGCGGCTGGTCAAGGTTGACACCGAAGCGGTTCCGGCGCTGGGTTCGCGCTTCAACATCCGCAGCATTCCAACGCTGGCCCTGTTCAAGGATGGCCGCGAAGTGGCGCGCCAGCCCGGCGCGATGGGCGCAGCCGACATCGTGCGCTGGGTGCAGTCGAACTTGCGCTGAGACTTCCTTAACGACCGTCGTGGCGGTAAGAATCGCGGTTGCGCATCATGCGATTCACTTCGGCGTTGAGCGCGGCCAGTTCGTTGCGCAGTCGCTGGCGTTCCTGCGGGGTCACGACGCCGTCGGACTTGGCGCGGCCTTCGTGGCGCGCAATCTCGCGTTCGCGCTGGTGCAGCCTGCGCGCTTCACGCGCAGTGATGCGGCCCGAGCGCACGCCCTCGTCAATGCGCTGGCCAATCTGCATCTCCCCCCTGTCAATGCCGGGGGTGCTGTTGGCCTGACTGGCGCCGCGCATTCTGTCGCGGTTGCTCAGCATGCGATCCACTTCGGCATTCAGGCCAGCAAGGTCGGCGCGCAACTGCTCGCGCTCCTGGACGCTGGCATGGCCATCGGCCTTGAAACGGCTCTCGCGCGCGGTAATTTCGCGCTCGCGCTGGTACAGCACCTGCGCCTCCGGCTGCGTGATCTGGCCCGAGGCCACGCCCTGCTGGATGCGGGCGTCAATCGTCTGCTGCGCCCGGTCAATGCCCGGCGTGTAAGTGTCTTGCTGCGCCATGACAGGCGCCATTACCAGCCCGGTGAACAGGGCAGAGGCCAGCAAGGAAGCGGTCAATAATTTCGGGGTCATGAAGTTCTCCTGAGTGGGTGAAGTGTGCGTTGATTGTTGGCTTGGCTTTGTTAACGCCGTGTAAGGAACGCCAGCATTTACCCGCTATTTACCGCACAGTTACAAGCGTCTGGAGTCAGCTGCGTGTTGCCATCGGCCGATAGAATCACACCTGCCTTCGACCAGAAACCGCCAGGGGCGGCAACACCCTTTCCACGGGAGCTCCACCAGCCCATGAGACTGACTACCTACACCGACTACGCGCTGCGCACCCTGATGTACCTTGCCGCGAATCGGGAGCAGCTGGTGACCATCCAGGACATCGCCGACGCGCACAACATCGCCAAAAATCACCTGACGAAAGTCGTGCATCAGCTCGGCATCCTGGGCTATGTGGAGTCGCTGCGCGGGCGCAACGGCGGTCTCAAGCTCGGCCGCGAGCCAGACCAGATCAACATCGGCGCCGTGGTGCGCAGCACCGAGCCAGACTTTTACATGGCCGAATGCTTTGATCCGGGCAAAAACCACTGCATCATGAGCGGCGCCTGCAGCCTCAAGGGCGTGCTTTACCGCGCCACCGCCTCCTACCTGACCGTGCTGGACGGCGTGACGCTGGAGGGCCTGATGCCCAGCGACGGCGGCACCCTCTTCAAGTCAATACCGATCCAGGCACAGCAGCCTTAACGGTTAACGGCCGTCGCGGCGGTAGTCATCACGGCGGTAGTCATCACGGCGGTGGTCATCGCGGCGCTCCTGGCGCCCGTGGCGCATCATGCGGTCGATCTCGTCATTGAGCGCGGCCAGCTCGTCGCGCAGCTGCAGACGCTCCTGCGCGGTGGCAACGCCGTCGGACTTGAAATAGGCTTCGCGGCGCTCAATCTCACGCACGCGTCGGCGCAGCTGGTGCGCTTCATGCTCATTGAGCACGCCCGAGCGCACGCCCTCGTCAATGCGCTGGCTGACCTCAAACTCGCGTCTGTCGATGCCGGGCGTGCTGTCGGCGCGGCGCATCCGGTCGCGGTTGCTCAGCATGCGGTCTACTTCGGCGTTCAGGCCTTCAAGGTCAGCGCGCAGCTGCTGGCGCTCCTGATGGCTGAGATAGCCATCGGCCTTGAAGCGGTTCTCACGCGCAATGATTTCGCGCTCGCGCTGGTACAGCGCCTGCGCCTCGGGCGGCGTGATCTGGCCCGACGCCAGCCCCTGCTGAATGCGGGCACCAATGGCCTGCTGCGCCCGGTCAATGCCCGGCGTGTAAGTGCCGCCCTGCTGCCCCTGGCCAGCGCCCTGCGGATAAGCGCCGCCGCCATACTGCGCCATGACAGGCGCCATTCCCAGTGCAGCAAACAGCGCAGAGGCCAGCAGGGAAGCGGGCAGAAATTTCAAACTCATCAAATTCTCCTCAGTGGGTTCAGTGGCAACCCCAGATAATAGCCAGCCGCTTTCTCATTCAACCCGCAAAGCCCTCATGCCCCTCAGCTGGAACGACATCAAATCACGCGCCCTGACCTTCAGCCGCACTTGGGCCGATGCGGCCAGCGAAGACAGCCAGGGCAAACCCTTCTGGATTGATTTTTTCGAGATTTTCGGCATCACCGACAAGCGCGTCGCCACGTTTGAACACGCCGTCAAAAAGCTGCCCGGCGCCAAGGCCAGAACCGACGGCTTTGTCGATCTGTTCTGGCCCGGCATGCTGCTGGTCGAACAAAAATCTCGCGGCAAGAACCTCGACGCCGCGCTGGATCAGGCGCTGGCTTACTTTCCCGGCATTGCCGAGCGCGATTTGCCGCAGCTGGTCATCGTCTGCGACTTTGCGCGCTTTCGGGTGCATAAGCTGGCCACTGGCGAAACCATTGAATTTGCGCTGCCAGACCTGCACAAGCACATCAAGGTGTTCGGCTTTCTGGCGGGCTACAAAACGCTGGAAATCAAGCCGCAAGACCCCGTCAACATCCGCGCCGCCGAGCGCATGGGGCGACTCCACGACGCGCTCAAGGCCAGCGGCTACACCGGCCATCCGCTGGAAGTGCTGCTGGTGCGGCTGCTGTTTTGCCTGTTTGCCGACGCCACCGGGATTTTTCAGCCCGCGCAGGCGTTTCGCGCCTTTGTCGAAGAGCGCACCGCCGCAGACGGCTCGGATTTGGGCGCACGGCTGGGCCAGCTATTCCAAACGCTGAACACGCCCAAAGCGCGGCGCAGTAAGGCGCTGGATGAACAGGTCGCCGCTTTTGACTACATCAACGGCAAGCTGTTTGAAGAACTGCTGCCGATGGCCGATTTCAGCGCCGCCATGCGCGAAGCGCTGCTCGACGCCTGCGCGCTGGACTGGTCAGCGATCAGCCCCGCCATTTTCGGCAGCCTGTTCCAGAGCATCATGGACGACAAGGCGCGGCGCAACCTGGGCGCGCATTACACCAGCGAGGAAAACATCCTCAAGCTCATCAAGCCGCTGTTTCTGGACGCGCTGTGGGCCGAGTTTGCACGGGTCAAAAGCAACAAGAACCGGCTGGCCGAGTTTCACCAGAAGCTGCGGCGGCTGACGTTTTTTGACCCGGCCTGCGGCTGCGGCAATTTTCTGGTCATCAGCTACCGCGAACTGCGCCTGCTGGAATTGGACGTGCTGCGCGCCGCGCATCCGTCGGGCCAGCTCAGCGTCGATGTGAAGCAACTCATCGGCATCAACGTCGATCAGTTTTACGGCATTGAGATTGAGGAGTTTCCGGCGCAGATTGCGCAGGTGGCGCTGTGGCTGATGGACCACCAGATGAACCTGCGGGTGAGCGAAGAATTCGGCCTGTACTTTGCGCGCATCCCGCTGACGACTTCGCCGCATGTGGTGAAGGGCAACGCGCTGCGGCTGGACTGGAATGAGGTGCTTCCGGCCGGGCGCTGCAGCTTTGTGCTGGGGAATCCGCCGTTTCTGGGGAAGACCTACCAGAGCGCGGAGCAGAAACTTGACCTTGCAAGCGTGACAGCCAGCATACCGGGCGCGGGAGTTCTTGACTTCGTGAGCGGCTGGTATATCAAAGCCACGACCTACATGAAGCTCTCACCAGATTCATCGCCGAGTATTGCCTTTGTCTCCACCAACAGCATTACCCAAGGTGAACAAGTCGGGGTTTTATGGAGCTGGCTACTGGCGCAAGGCGTCAGTATTCATTTCGCCCACCGCACCTTCAAGTGGAGCAATGAGGCCAGCGGGAAAGCGGCAGTTCACTGCGTCATCATAGGTTTCGGCATGAATGAGCCAAAGCAAAAGGTGATCTATGACTATGAGGAAATTTCAGGCCAGCCCCATCCAGTTCCCGCCTTCAACATCAACCCCTATCTCGTGGACAGCGTCAACGTGGCGCTGCCCAATAGGTCCAGTCCGATCAGCCAAGTCCCCGCCATTTTGTTTGGCAGTAAACCAACGGATGGCGGTCACCTGTTGCTCAGTGCCGAGGAAAAACAAACGCTATTGGCTCACGCCCCCGCCATGAGCGCTTACGTTCGCACTTATCTGAGCGCCGAAGAATTCATCAACGGTGCCCCCCGTTACTGCTTGTGGCTGAAAGACTGTCCACCCAACCTGCTCGCGAAAATGCCGTGGGCTTTGGAGCGCGTGAATGCCGTGCGCAAGTTTCGGCTTGCCAGTACAAAAGCCGCCACACGCGACAACGCGCGATTTTCCAGTTTGTTTGCGGAAGACCGCCAGCCAACAACGGCTTTTTTAGCCATACCGAAAACCTCGTCGGAGCGACGCAACTGGATACCGATTGGTTTTTTGTCTCCAGATACCGTGATTGCCAGCGAACTTTTTTCCGTCCAGTCAGCAACGCCGTACCATTTTGGCGTGTTGAACTCGACCATGCACATGGCGTGGACGCGGTACGTCTGCGGACGCCTCAAAAGCGACTACCGCTATTCCGCCAGCATCGTCTATAACAACTTCCCCTGGCCCGACTTGTCATCTGCTCCCGTTTCAGCCCCGGCCCAAAAGGCGCAAGCGGCCATAGAAACCGCCGCCCAAGCCGTGCTCGACGCCCGTGCCCAATTCCCCGGCTCGTCGCTGGCCGACCTGTACGACCCGCTGACTATGCCGCCCGCGCTGGTCAAGGCGCACCAAAAACTCGACGCGGCGGTGGACAAAGCCTACGAACTGGGCGGCGGCAAAAAAAGCTACCAAAACGACGCCGAGCGCGTGGCGTATCTGTTCGAGCTGTACCAGCGCTACACCAGCCTGCTGCCCGCTGAAAAAGCCAAGCCAAAGCGCCGGGCCAAAGTCACATAAACCCCATATTGGGTATGATGCAACCCAATATGGGTACGATACAAACCACTTCCGCTACATCCGGCTTGGCCGATGCCTTGTTTCCCAAGGTGCGCCAGCGCGTGCTGGCGGTGCTTTTCGGCAGGCCAGACCAGAGCTTTTACGCCAATGAAGTCATTGCGCTGGCGCAGTCGGGCACCGGGGCCGTGCAGCGTGAACTGGCGGCCTTGGCGCAAGCGGGCCTGCTCACGATCAGCAAACAGGGCAATCAAAAGCACTTCCAGGCCAACGCGCAGGCGCCGGTTTTTGCCGAGCTGCGCGGCCTGATTCTCAAAACGATGGGGCTGGCCGACGTGCTGCGCACGGCGCTGGCACCGCTGGCGCCGCAAATTGAGGCGGCCTTTGTCTATGGCTCAGTCGCCAAGCAGCAGGACACCGCCAGCAGCGACATTGACGTGATGATCGTCAGCCCCAGCCTGGGTTATGCCGATGTGTACAGCGCCCTCGAAAGCGCCGCCGCCACGCTGGGCCGCAGCGTCAACCCAACGCTATATCAACCCGGCGAGCTGGCCAAACGCATCGCGCAGGACAACGCCTTTGTCACCCGCGTGCTGCAGCAGCCCAAAATCTGGTTAATTACCGGCACGCAAGCGGTGGCCGATGCGCTACAAGACCGGCTCTCATGACCGCATCCTGGTACGAACGCCACATCCTGCCGCCTGCGCTGGACTTTGCCTGCGGCCTGCCCATGATTGGCCGCCAGCGCCAGCTCGTCGTGCCGCTGGCGCGGGGCCGGGTGCTGGAGGTCGGTATTGGCACCGGGCTGAACATGCCGTGGTACGACAAAACCCGCGTCAGCCGCATCACCGGGCTGGACCCGGCGCTGCAATTTCATCCTCGGGCGCTGGAGCGTATTGCGCAGGCCGGGCTGGACGTGGAGCTGGTCGGCCTGTCCGCCGAGCAGATTCCCCGGCCCGATGCCAGCTTTGACACGGTGTTGATCACTTACACGCTGTGTACGATTCCCGACCCGCTGGCGGCGCTGCGCGAAATGCGCCGGGTGCTGGCGCCCGGCGGCCAGCTGCTGTTTTGCGAACATGGCCGCGCGCCCGATGAGGCGGTGCGGCGCTGGCAGGCACGGCTGCAGCCGCTATGGGGCAAGCTGGCGGGCGGCTGCCACCTGGGGCGCGATATTCCGGCGCTGCTGGCGCAGGCCGGTTTCAGTGTTGTCGATCTGCAGACGCGTTATTTACCCGGCCCGCGCCCTTTCACCTTTCACTACTGGGGCGAGACGCTGGCGGTTTGAGCCGGGGCCACGCCCTCATCGGCGGCAGCCAAAGGTTTGACCTGTGCGTCAAACACGCCGCTGAGCAGCTCCGGCAGGCGCTCGACGCCCATCCTGAAACCGCAGGCCTGCGCGTGGCCGCCGCCGCCCATGCTTTCGGCCAGCGCGATGCAGTCAAAATCGCGCTGCGAGCGCAGCCCGGCCTTGATGCCGCTTTTGCCCGCGCTCCACATCAGCGCAAAGGTGCCGCATTTTTCCGACAGCATGTGCCCGAGCAGGCTGTGAAACACACCCGGCACGTTGACCATCAAACCCTGCTGGCCGTTGAAGGTCAGCGGCTGGGCGGATTCGACCATGTCGGCCACCAGCTTGCGGTATTTTTCGTCCATCGCCGCGCCGCGTGCCATGAACTGCGTCTGCTGCTCGGGCGTGAAGGCGGCGATTTCCACCCAGCGGCTGAACTCCTGAGGCTCCATGTCCAGCGCCGACAAAAACGCAGCGCTTTCGGGGTACTGCCAATTCCAGATGTCGCGGTCTTCAATGAAGCGGATCAAATCCGGCACCGGCGTGGCGGGCTGGAAAAACTCCCACGCCAGCCGGGCGCCGGATTTGCTCATGTCAAAGTGAACCACGCCGCAGCGGCAGGCAAAGCCGGTCAGCTTTTCGGCGGCGCTTTTGTGGTGGTCGAGCATGACCAGCTTGGCGGCGCGCTCTTCAATCGCCTGCATGATGTCGGGCGCGAACGAAAAATCGAGGATGTACACCGCCCGGCCTGCCAGCGGCGGCAGGTCATCGACGGTTTTGGTGTCGCCGTGGTCTAGGCCCAGGTATTCGGCGCTGTCGCCGTAAAACAGCCGGGCCGCCATCATGGCGCCGAAGCCGTCCGGGCAGCGGCGGCCGTGGTAGAGGATCAGCGGCTGCGGATCGTTCAGGTCGGGGGCAACGAGCAGTTGCAGGGGAAGAATGGTTTTCATAAAGGGCGATTGTCGCCGCGCTCGTTCTCGGGCAGGCGGTGGCCGATGGCTTCTTCGGCGGTTTCCATGCTGGCGCGCGGCTGGTCGCTGTGCGAGACGCGGTAGCCGTCGGCCACGTAGCCGGGGCCTTTCATGATGATGACGATGACGCAGCCGATGCCGACAGTGAACACCATCGTCCAGTGAAACAAAATCACGCCGCCCAGCACATAGCCCATCATCTGCAGCCAGCGCAGCTGGGCAGCGTCGGCCTGCGGATCAGCCAGCAGATGCAGCAACCCCAGGCACAGCAAGGGCAGCACCGTGCCAACCAAGGCAATCAGCGGCAGCTTGCGCCATAACCGCCACTCCAGCCCGCTGGCGGAGCGGTGCGATTGCGGTATTTTTTTAAACCAGTTCATTACAGCACCCGACTAAAAAATGAATTCAGACCCAAAAACATAGCCTATTGTCAAGAAAAGACCTAGCCCCCAACCCGGAAAAGGTCAAGACTAGCCCGGAAAAAACGGCGCTGATTTACCCCCATTTCCTGTGGAGTACCCTGTGGATAACTCCCCCTCGACCCGCGCAAAGCCGCGCCAGCCGTGGCCTGGAACACAATGCCTGTTAATTGAGCAACCGGCCCAAAAAGGCCTGAAGCGGTGCAAAATTCACCTTCCCCCTCTTGAAGAAATTTTTCAAAAATGACCTCCCCCCTGAACTTCTGGGATCAGCGCCTTGCCGAGCCCGGCTACAAATACGGCCTTGAGCCGAACGCTTTTTTGCGCGATCAGGCCAGCCGCCTGCGCCCGGCCACTACGCCAGCGAGCTGGCCGATCTGAGCGACTGGGCGCCCGCAGCGGCCAGCCTGGACGCCGTCGTGCTGATCTACACCCACCTGCCCGGCGCCATCCGCCAGAGCGTCCACCGCCGACTGGCGCAAGGCTTGAAGCCAGGCGGCTGGCTGATTCTGGAAGCCTTTCACCCGGCCCAGTTGCAGCACAGCAGCGGCGGCCCGAAAGACGCTGACATGCTTTACACCCCGGAACAACTGAGCGCCGATTTCGACGCTTTGCTCAGCCCCATGCTGGCCTGGGAAGGCAAAATCACCCTGTCCGAAGGCCCCGGCCATCAGGGTCTGGCCCATGTGACGCGCTGGGTCGGCCAGCGCCCGCCCCTCTCATCGTCAACCGTTACAGGAGTCTGCTTATGAAAACCGCCCATGATCTGGTGACCGCCGCCAAAACCCGCATCCAGGAAATCCCCGTCGATCAGGCCGAAGCAGCGATCCGCGACGCCGACCTGCTGCTCGATGTGCGCGAAGTCGAGGAATACGCCGCCGGGCACCTGAACGGCGCCACGCATATTTCACGCGGCCTGCTCGAATTCAGGTTCAGCGCCACGCCCGCCCTGCAAGCGCGTGATTTGAAAATCGTGCTGTACTGCAAAACCAGCGGCCGCGCCGCGCTGTCGGCTCTCGTGCTGCACGATATGGGCTACCTGAATATTCAATCCATCGCGGGCGGCTACGACGCCTGGCAGGCCGCTGGCAAGCCGGTGGTCAAGCCCCAGTCGCCCGCCTTCGAGTGAGCCGACAAGCGCGGCCAGCCTGTTCGACGGGAGTCAATCTCGTTCCACAGGCCCGTCGGCGCGTTTAGCCTTGAAGCCGATGGCCAGCAGCATCAGCACCAGACTCCACTGCACCGCGATCACGGCCCAGCAGAACAAAACGCCCGCCTGCAGCAGCCAGCCCTGAGCCGCTCCCGCCTGCAGCGCCGTCAGCAGCAGCAAGCCCAACCAGGGCAGAGCAGCCCCGGCCAGCGCCGCCGCAAACAGCTGCCAATACACCCGATGCACCGCCCGGCCATCCGCAGCAAGCGCCATTTTTCGGCGCCTGCGAACCGATGCACCGGATGAATGACTGACTGCGAAGGAGGATGAATGTAAAAGGGTCATTCGCCCATTGTGAAAATGAGCATGCCACCCCGATTGACCCATATCAACCGGCATCTCCTGCAAGCGTAAAGGGGCGTAACAACAGCGTGGTACAGGGCCGCCCTTCGCACGCGCTTTGCAGCCTATTCAGGCCTGGGCGGGCGCTGGATTTTCTTGAACTTGATCAGCCGGTTGGTTTCGATCTTGTCTTTTTTCACCTGCCGCTCGGCATCTAACTGCTGACCGGCGGCCAGCCACTGGGCGAACTCCTCGGGCGTCTCCAGCGTGATGCGGCCCAGCGTGGCGGCGCGGAATTCGTAAATCACGATTTCAGCGGCTTTTTGCAGATTGACACGGCCTTTCGTCAGCACCGCGCC
>JAPLPS010000180.1 GCA_026400075.1 Polaromonas sp. | reverse complement strand
CATCTGCTCGACCGTCTGCTTGTCGTTCTTAACGAAAGTCTGGTTGTTCAGGCTGACTTCCTTCAGGTACTTCTGCACGCCGCCTTCGATGCGCTTGGCAACGATTTCGTCGGACTGAACCGACTTGCCAGCGGCCACGGCGACAGCAGCGTCTTCAGCAGCCTTGGCAGCAGCGACCGAGCGCTCTTTGGCGACCAGTTCGGCAGGCACGTCGGCGCTGGACAGCGCGACAGGCTTCATCGCGGCAACATGCATGGCGACATCCTTGGCGGCGGCTTCGTCACCGGCGAATTCGACGACCACGCCAATGCGGGTGCCGTGCAGGTAAGCGGCGGTGCTGCCTTCAAAACGCTTGAAGCGGCGCACGCTCATGTTTTCGCCGATCTTGCCGATCAGGCCCTTGCGCACTTCTTCGACCGTCGGGCCAAAGCCGTCGAGCGACAAAGGCATCGCGCCAATGGCTTCCACGTCGGCCGGGTTGTTCTTGACGATGCCTTCAGCGACGGCGTTGGTGAACGCCAGAAAGCTGTCGTTCTTGGTCACGAAGTCGGTTTCGCAGTTGATTTCGACCAGCGCGGCGACATCGCCTTCGCGGGCCAGCGCGACCACGCCTTCAGCAGTGATACGCGAAGCGGCCTTGCCAGCCTTGCTGCCGAGCTTGACGCGCAGCAGTTCTTCAGCTTTGTCGAAGTCGCCTTCGGCCTCGGTCAGTGCTTTTTTGCACTCCATCATCGGGGCGTCGGTTTTAGCGCGCAGTTCAGCGACCATCTTTGCGGTAATTGCAATTGCCATCTTTAATTCTCCGTTTTGTCGTGTTGACTTCAAGGGCGCCCCACACGGCGCACCCTCTTTTATATCGTTAGATTGTGAAAAAGGGGCTACGCGAGCCCCTTTTCCGCGTCTGGCGTAGCGCCGGACTGTTTAGGCAGCCGAGCTGTCCACTTCCACAAACTCATCCGAGCTTTCAGCCGAAACAGCCTTGACCACTTCGGTCATGGCGCTGTTACGGCCTTCGATAACGGCGTCAGCCAGACCACGAGCGTACAGCTCAACAGCCTTGGACGAGTCATCGTTACCAGGAATTACGTAATCGATGCCGATAGGCGAGTGGTTGGTATCGACCACACCGATCAGCGGGATGCCCAGCTTCTTGGCTTCCAGAATCGCGATTTTGTGGAAACCCACGTCGATCACGAAAATGGCGTCTGGCAGTGCAGCCATGTCCTGGATGCCGCCGATGTCTTTTTCCAGCTTGTCGATTTCGCGCTTGAAGGTCAGCTGCTCTTTCTTGCTGATCGAATCGAGGCCGGCTTCTTGCTGGGCTTTCATTTCTTTCAGGCGCTTGATCGAGGTCTTGACCGTCTTGAAGTTGGTCAGCATGCCGCCGAGCCAGCGCTGGTCAACGTAAGGGATGCCGGCGCGCTGGGCTTCAGCGGCGACGGTTTCGCGCGCGGTGCGCTTGGTACCCACCATCAGGATGGTGCCGCCGTTGGCGGTCAGCTGCTTGGCGAACTTCATCGCGTCCTGGAACATCGGCAGCGATTTTTCCAGGTTGATGATGTGAATACGGTTGCGGTGGCCGAAGATGTACGGAGCCATCTTGGGATCCCAAAAACGGGTTTGGTGACCGAAGTGGACACCGGCTTCCAGCATTTCACGCATGTTCGTGGACATAATTTAACTCCAAAGGTTGGGTCTAAAATCAGCGCTTATCGCCCGGAAGGATTACCGGGCAACACCTTGAATGGCCGATTTGCGATTGAGCCCTGCAAACGACGAATCCGTCATCTGCAAAGCCCGCTGAGTATAACATTCCCCTCCACGGCAAGCCGATAGCTGCTTTCGCCCGCCCGTCCACGACAGGCGGCGCCTCTCACCCATCATCAAAATGAGTTACAAGTTTTTCGTTTTTTCTTTGCCATTTCCCCTTTCAGGCCGTCGGGCATGAAAGTAGCGGTCATTGGCGCCGGCATTGTCGGCATGACTACCGCTTATGAACTGGCCGTCGATGGCCATGAAGTCACGGTCTTTGAACGCCGCAGCGCCGCTGCCGAAGAAGCCAGCTTTGCCAATGCGGGCATCCTTGGGAGCGGCCACATCGCGCCCTGGGCCGCGCCCGGCATGCCGGGCCAAGTGCTGGGCCACCTGTTTAGCAGCCATACGCCGCTGCGGCTGAACACGCCTTTGTCGGGCCGTGAACTGGCCTGGCTCTGGCAATGCAAGCGCGCCTGCAAGCTGCAAACCTACCTGAGCAACCGCGCGCGGCTGCAACGCCTGGCTTCTTACAGCCGCCAGCGGCTGCACCTGCTGACCGCCCGGCATCAGCTCGACTACGAAAGCAGTCCGGGTTGCCTGGTGCTGCTGCGCACGGAAAAAGACAGCCAGTCGATTGCGCCCGGCCTGCAGGTGCTGCGCGACGCTGGCGTGGCCTTCAAGCAGATCAACGCCGATGAAGCGCGGCAGATTGAGCCAGCGCTCAGCCCCCACATCGATTTTCTCGGCGCGCTGCACCTGCCCGACGATGAAGTGGCCAATTGCCGCCAGTTCGCGCTGCTGCTGAAAAATGAAGCCCAGCGCCTGGGCGCCCATTTCAAGTTCAACACGACGGTGGCGCAACTTGACCGGATTCAGCCCTCGACGCTGCTGGTCGCCGGAGAAAACCAGCTGCGCTGCTTTGACCAGGTGGTGATCTGCGCCGGTCTGGCCTCGACCGAGCTGCTGCGCCCGCTGGGCCTGCAATTGCCGCTGGCCGCTGTTTATGGCTATTCGGTCAGCGCCCCGGTGCGCGAATCGATCAACGCGCCGCGCAGCGCGCTGATCGACGAGCGCTACCAGGTGGCCATTTCCCGGCTCGGCAACCGCGTCCGGGTCGCTGGCGGCGCGCAAATCGGCGGCGCGCCCGGGCACCAGTGCGAAGCGACCCTGAACACGCTGTACAAAGTTCTGCAGGATTGGTTCCCCGGCGCCGCCCAGCATTCCGGCCGCAACGGCGACGTGCAGATCTGGAAAGGCGCCCGCCCGACGCTGCCCGATGGCCTGCCGCTGATCGGCCAGAGCGGCCGCCCCGGCCTGTGGTTCAACTTCGGTCATGGCGCCAGCGGCTGGGCGCTGAGCTGCGGCAGCGCCAGGGCACTGGCCGACTTGATGGCCAAGCAACCGGTCGAAATCGACATGGAAGGGCTGGACAGCCGCCGCCTGGGTTAAGACAAAGTAAGACCAAGCCTTGCTGCTGACTACTTTTTGCGCCGCTGACACGGCATGGAAAACTTAAAGCGGTAAAGTGACCGGAGCCCGGCGTGTTGTACCGGGCCATTTTTTCTGAGGAAAAAGCATCATGGGAATGTTCAGTTTTATCGAGGAAGCCGGTGAAAAGCTTTTCGGGCACGGCCCCGCAAAAGAGGCCCAGCAGGCTGCTGCCGCCGCGCCCACACCGGAAAACGTGGCGGCACTGAGCCAGACCGCTGGCGAGGCCATTGCCACCTACATCAAAAGCATGAACCTTGAAGTCGAGAACCTGGAAGTCAGCTTTGACGCGCCCAGCGCCACCGTGACAGTGGCTGGCGAGGCATCCGATCAAGCGACCAAGGAAAAAGTGCTGCTGTGCTGCGGCAACGTCGCCAAGGTCTCGGCCGTCAACGACATGATGACGGTGGCCAACGCCACGCCAGAATCGGAAATGTACGAAGTTGTCAGCGGCGACACGCTGTCCAGGATCAGCAAACAGTTCTACGACACGCCGAACAAATACCCGCAGATTTTTGAGGCCAACAAGCCCATGCTGAGCCACCCGGACAAAATTTATCCCGGCCAGGTGCTGCGGATTCCAGCCGACGAATAAGCCTTCACCGAACTTGGAAAAGCCCGATTTTCCGGGCTTTTTTACATCCCAATGACTGACAATGCCCGGATGCAAAGAATCTCCCCTTCTTTTGGCCAGCCGCTTTACAGCATTGCCGCCACCCGCCACATCGAGCAGCAAGCCGCCGCCGCGCTGGCGCCGCACACCTTGATGCAGCGTGCTGGTCTGGCCGTGGCCCGGCTGGCGCTGGCGCTCGCGCCCCACGCGCGGCATATCTGGATTGCCTGCGGCCCCGGCAACAACGGCGGCGACGGTTTTGAAGCGGCGCTGCACCTGCACCAGTGGGGCAAAAAAGTCAGCCTCACCTGGACCGGCCTGCCCACCGGAAAAACCGCGCTGCCGCCCGACGCGCAGGCCGCGCGCCAGCGGGCACTGGATGCGGGCGTAACTATGCTCAGTGAAGCGCCGCAGGATTTCGACCTCTGCATTGATGCTTTATTAGGCATAGGCGCCACGCTAGACCCAAACCGGCCCGGCAGCGCGCTGATGCAGCAATGGCTGGCGTTGATGCAATCCAGCCCGGCGCTGCGGCTGGCCGTCGATCTGCCTAGCGGCCTGAACGCCGACACCGGCGCGATGAGCGGCGTCATAAACGGCCAGAGCGGCCAGAGCGCCAGCCAGTCCAGCCCGGCCCGCGCATCAAGCAACTCAAATGTTTTCACCCTCAGCCTGCTAACGCTCAAGCCCGGCTTGTTCACCGCCAGCGGCCGCGATCAGGCGGGGCAAGTATGGTTCGATGACCTGGGCGTCTGCCCTGCCCCTGGCCAGACTGCCGCCGAACCCGGCGCCTGGCTGCTGGGCGCCGACTGCATCC
>JAPLPS010000154.1 GCA_026400075.1 Polaromonas sp. | reverse complement strand
GACGACGCCTTCACAGAACTTGGCCGACTCTTCGAGCACGGCCTGGGCGGTGTCGATGTCGTAGTCTTCAAAACCGGGCAGGGCGCTGACTTTGGACAGGCCAGCGAGTTCCTGCATGGCAAACAGCATGTCTTTCAGGGGGGCGTGGTAGCTCATGGGCGCTTACTAAATAAGGGTTGAATAAAGGGGTTTCAGGCGGCAGCGACGGCCATAGCAGCAGCGGCAGCGGCTGGGGATTCGGCAGCGGCGGCTTCGCGGATGGCGCGGCGGGCCGACGAATCGACTTTGACCAGCGCCTCGCCGTCAATCACCAGCACGCCTTTGACGGTGCAGGTGGTTTCCAGCACGACGCGGCCGCGCTCGGCGTAGACTTCGCGCACCTTGACCGTCGCGTGAACGGTGTCGCCGGGGCGCACCGGCGCCAGAAATTTCAAATGCTGGTCCATGTAAATCGCGCCGGGGCCGGGCAGGCGGTTCGCTACCGCCGCCGAAATCACGCTGGCCGACAGGAAACCGTGGGCAATGCGGCCCTTGAACGCGGTGGTGGCCGCGTATTCCTCGTTGATGTGAATCGCGTTCGTGTCGCCGGAGACCCCGGCAAACAGCACGATGTCGGCTTCGGTGATGGTTTTGGAAAAGGTGGCGCTCATGCCGACGCTCAGGTCTTCAATGTCGTAGCCGTTCAGGTTGTTCATGTTTTGTCTCCGCTGTGGTTGAAATGGTTTTTTGTTCGAGGGGCCGCGCGCGTTACATGCCGCTGTAGTTAGGCCCGCCGCCGCCTTCGGGTGTGACCCAGACGATGTTTTGCGTCGGATCCTTGATGTCGCAGGTTTTGCAGTGGACGCAGTTCTGGGCGTTGATTTGCAGGCGGTCGGAGTTGTCCGGGTTTTTGACGAACTCATAGACACCGGCCGGGCAATAGCGCGTTTCCGGCCCGGCGTAGGTGGCCAGGTTGATGTTGACCGGCATGCTGGAATTTTTCAGCGTCAGGTGCGCTGGCTGGTGCTCTTCGTGATTCGTGTTGCTGATGAACACCGAGGTCAGGCGGTCAAACGTCAGCTTGTTGTCCGGCTTGGGATACACGATGGGCTGGCACTCTGACGCCGGTCTGAGCATGACGTGGTCAGGCTTGTCGCGGTGGATCGTCCACGGCGGGCTTTTGATACCCAGCTTGGGCAGCAGCCACTGCTCGACGCCGGTCATCAGCGTGCCGATGTACATGCCTTTTTTGAACCAGCCTTTGAAGTTTTTCGCCTGGTTCAGTTCCTCGGCGAGCCAGCTGGTTTCGTAGGCTTTTGGGTAAGCGCTGAGTTCGTCGTGCTGGCGGCCTGCTGTTACCGCTTCGTAGGCGGCGTCAGCGGCGAGCATGCCGGTTTTGATGGCGGCGTGGCTGCCTTTGATGCGGCTGGCGTTCAGATAACCGGCTTCGCAGCCAATCAGCGCGCCGCCGGGGAACACGGTTTTGGGTAGGCTCAATGCGCCGCCAGCGGTAATCGCCCGCGCGCCGTAGCTCAGGCGCTTGCCACCTTCCAGATACTGGCGAATTGACGGGTGCGTTTTCCAGCGCTGCATTTCCTCGAACGGACTCAGATACGGATTGGCGTAATCGAGACCGGTGACAAAGCCCAGCGTGACCTGGTTGTTTTCCAGGTGATACAGAAAGCCGCCGCCATAAGTCGCGCTGTCCATCGGCCAGCCAGCGGTGTGAACCACGAGGCCGGGCTTGTGCTTCGTTGGATCGATTTCCCAGAGTTCTTTCACGCCCAGCGCGTAAGCCTG
>JAPLPS010000312.1 GCA_026400075.1 Polaromonas sp. | reverse complement strand
ACATCGCCGATGCGGTGGGCTTGGTCGCGGCCATCGACTACGTGAATCGCGTGGGCATCGAAAACATCGCCCGCTCCGAGCTCGAGTTGCTGGTGTACGGCATGGCGCAGCTGCGCACGATTCCCGGCGTGCGCCTGATCGGCACGGCGGCGGACAAGGCCAGCGTGATGTCTTTTGTACTGGCCGGTTACAGCACCGAAGAAGTCGGCAAGGCGCTGAACGAGGAGGGCATTGCCGTGCGCACCGGCCACCACTGCGCCCAGCCAATTCTGCGCCGCTTTGGCGTGGAAACCACCGTGCGCCCGTCACTGGCGTTTTACAACACCTTTGACGAGATTGACCGGCTGGTGGCGGTGGTGCGCAGGCTCAGCGCGGCGCGCCCTGCGTGATGACTCGGGCAGGCTGCTTGGAATTAGGGGTCAGGCCGGTGTTGCCTGGCTTGTTTTGCCAAGCCGGGTTTTTCGACTCTGCTGCATTGCCCGTTTGATCAATGGGTGGATGAGCACGGTTGTGGCGGGATTGAATGCGAAGGTACCAACTTGGGCAGATTTTTCCTGCTGGCTTATCCAGCTGCCTGAAAGACTATTCCCGCCAAACGCTGACCTATCAGCCTGTCCGGTCTACTCCCCATGAAAACCGACCCACGGGAATTTTCATGCCCAGCATCCTCCAGCGCCCCGCGCCCCCAGCGACCAGAAATACTGGGACGAGCCGCTCGAAACCCAGTCCCGCGCCGACTGGGACGCTTTGAAGCTGCGTCTGCTGCAGCAGCACCTGGCCCACGCCTACCAGAACTCGCCCTATTACCGCGCAGGATTTTGAAGACTGGATGGACTACGAGGCGCGCCAGTTCTGGTCCTCGGGCCTGCGCCCGGAAGACATCTACTGCCACTCGCTGAATTTTTCGCTGTTCGTCGGCGGCCCCTGCGTGCTGGGCGCGCAAAAGGTCGGCGCGCTGTCGATCCACGTCGGCACCGTGCCGTCCGAGCGGCTGCTCACCATCCTGCAGCAGTTCCAGGCCACGGCGATCTGGCCATCCGCTTTGGCTATTACCGCTACCAGACCGACGTGATGGTGGTCACCGTGGTGGCGCTGGTGGTGCTGGTGCAGATCGTGCAGATGGGCGGCGACTGGCTGGCGCGGCGCTCAGACAAGAAGGGTGTCTGAGTGTTAGCCTCTCGACACCAACGGCGCCGCAGGCTTTACCAGGCCGGCGTCTTGGCCGGTGGCGCGGCGGGGGTAGCCGTTTCGCTGGCAGCGCTCTGGTCGGCGGCGGCGCCCTTGATCCACCCGCCGCTGGCGCCATAGGCGGCGCCGAGTGCCAGCAGGACGCAGACCAGCAGCGCCAGTGGCGCGGCCTGGCGGGGCGGCTTGGCACTGGCAGCTACCTCCTTCCAGCCGGTCAGCATGGGCTTGACCAGCTTGTCTTTCTTGACCCTTTCGTAAAAAACGATGGCGCTCACATGCAGAACCAGTAGCGCATACAGCACGGTGGCAAGCTGATGGTGCAAGCCCGTCAGTCTGGAACTCAGCGTCTCGCTGACCAGCCCGGCCAAGGGGCCGGCAAAGGCGATGTCGTCATTGCCGAGCAGGCCGGTTCCGGCCTGCAGCGCCAATAAACCCAGCAGGGCCAGCACCGACAGCGCGCCCAGCGGGTTGTGCCCGGTGCCGCGCCACTGGCCGCGCAGATACGCCCGCAGCTGGCCGGGTGTGGGCACAAAGGTGGCGAAGCGCGCATAAGTGGAGCCGGCAAAGCCCCACAAAATCCGAAACACCACCAGCCCAATGATGGCCAGCCCGGCCTTGCCATGCACGCCCATCCAGCCGCCCCCGAGCTGGCCGGTCACGATGGCGGTGCCGACCGCCACCAGCAGGGACCAGTGAAAAATCCGCACGGGCAAATCCCACAGCTGGATACGGATGTCTTGGGTCTGGACAGGGAGCGGCGTGGCCGCCCGGCCCGCGTTGTCATACGGGACGTTTTGCAAGGTTTCCTGGATGCGCATGAGGCACTCCTTTCAATGCAGCAGGCCCAAATTGAAACAGGCCTTGATGCTGGTTGACGTTACTTGGCGGCGGCCGAGGCGGGGGCTTCCAGCCTGACGATGGTGCCGCCCGCTTCGCGGTAGTCTTCGGAGCCGGTGGCACCGGCCACCTTGTAGCCCTTGCTGGTCAGCAGGTCACCGGCTGCGCCAGCGCGGTGGGCGCGGTTGGACACCGTCAAGATGGTGCGATCCTTGGGGATGTAGGCCAGCAGGTTTGGCAGTTCCTTGAGCTGCACATTCAGGTAGATGGGAAAGCTGCCGTACTTGACCAGCTCGTCCGGGCGGCGCAGGTCAATGATGACCAGTTTATTGGGCTTGGCCAGCAGGGCATCGACTTGCGTGCGGTTGAGCTGCTTGGTCTTGTAAGTCCAGGCGGGCGGCACATAGGTGGCGCTGGGGGCCGCCGCCGCCGGGGCGATGGGCGCGGCTTCCTGAGCCCAGAGCAGGGAGCCGCTGGCGGCCAGGGTGAGGGCGATGAGAATGCGGTGCAGTTTCATGGTAATTTGCTTCGAGTGGAGGTAAAAAAAGTCAAAGGGTGATGGGGAGATAAAGATCAGGCGGTTTGACGCTCAAGCGGTTAGACGCTCAGCAGAGCGCTCCAGCCGCTCGGCCACGGTGGCGTGGTTGATCTCGTGACTGAATTCGCTGAGCACATCGTCCTTGATGGCGACAAAATCGGCGCTGGCCCGGTCGCGGGCACGGGCCAGCGGCACATCGACGATGCGCTTGATGCGCCCAGGGCGCGGCTGCATGACCACCACGCGGTCGCCCAGATAGACGGCTTCTTCCACGTCATGGGTGACCAGGATGGCGGTGATGCCTTCGGCCTGCCAGATGCGCTGCAGCTCCTGCTGCAGCCGGGTGCGGGTCAGCGCGTCCAGCGCGCCGAAAGGCTCGTCAAGCAGCAGCACCTCCGGGCGATTGACCAGCGCACGGGCAATCGCCACACGCTGGGACATGCCGCCAGACAGTTGATAAGGATGGGCTTTTTCAAAACCCTTCAGGCCCACCAGATGGATGTGCTCCTGCACACTCTTGTCCTTCGCGGCCTGCGTGCCGGGCGCGTTCAGCAGGCCCAGGCCGACGTTTTGCTCCACGGTCAACCAGGGAAAGAGGCGGTGTTCCTGGAACACGATGCCCCGATCCAGGCTGGTGCCGGTGATCGGTTTTCCGTCGAGCAGGATCTGGCCTTCGTAGCCGCTTTCGAGCCCGATCAGCAGGCGCAGCAGCGTCGATTTGCCGCAGCCGCTGGAGCCGACGATGCTGATGAATTCCCCTGGCTGGATGGACAGGGAAATGTTTTCAAGGACTTTGAGCGGTTTGCCCTTGACCTCGTAATGTTTGTTCAGGTTTTTGATCTCGATGGTGCCGGCTTGAGGCATGAAGCGATTCCTTTCAAAAGAGGGGGTGTGACAGCGTGGCGTGGCGTGGGGAGGGAGAGGCCGTGCGCTCAACGCGCGGCCGGGGCGCGCCAGCGCAGCAGGCGGCGCTCGCCCGCTGCCGCGATGCGGTTGAAGACGTTGCCGACCAGGCCTATGGCCAGCAGGCCAAAGAGGATCAGCTCCACGTTGAAGGCCATGCGGCCCTTGAAAACGGTGTTGCCAATGCCCTGCCCGTCGTTGACCAGCAGGTATTCGGCGCCTATGGTGGCCAGCCAGGCGTAGATCAGGCCCAGGCGTAGCCCGGCCAGAATTTGCGGCGAGGCCGCTGGCAGGATCAGCTTGAAGAACACCTGCGCCGGGGTAAAGCCATACACGCGCGCCACTTCGGCATGCGCCCGGCTCACGCCGCGCACGCCTTCGAGCGTGCCCAGCACCACCGGGTAAAAAGCCGAAAAGCCAATAAAGATGATCTTGGACAGATCCCCCGTGCCCACCAGCGCCGAGAGCAGCGGCAGCCAGGCAAACAGCGAAATCTGGCGCGCCGTGTGAAAGGTCGGGCCAATCACCTTGTCAGCCAGACGCGAGACGCCGATCAGCGCCCCCACGGCAATGCCCGCCAGCGCGCCCAGCGAGAAGCCGGACAGGTCGCGCCACAGACTCAGGCCGATGCCGAGGTAAAAATTGCCATTGGCCAGCTCTTTCAGACCCTGAGCCACGACGCCAGCGGGCGGCACGATCAGTTTGGTGTTGACCAGATTCAGCGCGGTGACGCCATACCAGACCAGCACGATGGCCAAGGGCAGCACCAGCCCGCGCCAATTAAAAGCGCTCTGGCTGGCCAATGGATTTGAGGCGCTGTCAGCTGATGAGGCAGCGGGCACCGATGAAGCGCCAGCGGATGCGGCAGGTACGGCAGGTAAAGAGGCGGTATTGGACACAGGGTGTTTCCTTCGCTGTCAAAAAGCCGAGTGACGCCAGCCTTGCAGGCGCGACTCGATCAGGCGCAAGGTCAGCTCAATGACGATGCCGACCACGCCGATGGCGATCATGGCCACAATGACCATGTCAATCTGGCTGAGCGAGCGGCTGTAGGCCATGAAAAATCCCAGCCCTTCGCTCGATGAGAGCAACTCGACAAAGATGACGGAAATCCAGGCCTGCATCACGCCTTGGCGCAGGCCGGTAAACAGGCTGGGCGCGGCAGCGGGCAGCACGATGCGGCGTATCACCTGAAAGGCGTCGAACTGATAGACCCGCCCGACTTCCAGCAGCACCTGCGGGATATTGGCAATGCCGCTCAGCGTGCTCAAGGCCACCGGAACCACCACGGCGATAGACACGGCAGTGACACAACCTCATGCATTTTCTCAGCCTGCGCCGCGCACCCGAAGCCCAATACGAAATTAGGGTATACGCCGAGGCCATCTACCAACACTTTTTTAAGCCGCTCATGCCAATAACGGCTGAGTGGATGGAGTCAAAATAATGGATACATTTTGGTTTATCGACGATTTTGGCACAATTAGAGAGGCTGCCGACTCGACACCACCAGCCGGATTTAAGCCCGTCGAATACGGCAGCAAGCCCGAACAACTCAAGCGTCAATCACCAGCAGTTCACCCATCCGCCATCCTCAGCGGCGGCGACATCCGCCGACTGTGCCAAGGCGACAAGCCAATGATTAGCCCATTCAGCGAGAAGCAACGCTGGCATGGTATCAGCGGCGGGCTGGACTATCACGG
>JAPLPS010000336.1 GCA_026400075.1 Polaromonas sp. | reverse complement strand
ACGCGTGTTGGTGGCACTGCGAGTTCACTGCCGAATAGGCAGCTCAGAAAAATCAAAATAGAGCGGTACTCTTCTTCGGACAGTTCACTGCCGAATAGGCAGCTCAGAAACAGCTGGGCTTGGTGACGGTGTGCAGCTCATCGTTCACTGCCGAATAGGCAGCTCAGAAAGTGGTCAGGCTCATCGCGCCTGAGAAGTTACCGTTCACTGCCGAATAGACAGCTCAGAAAAGCCGAAAAAATGAAAGCGTGTTTAAATTCAAGTTCACTGCCGAATAGGCAGCTCAGAAATTTACCGAACAAGGCACATGACCATTTACCGGGTTCACTGCCGAATAGGCAGCTCAGAAAAGTCAGCGCCAGCAGCACTTCCGGCGAGACCAGTTCACTGCCGAATAGGCAGCTCAGAAATTTGCGCAAGTGCTGGGAATTGAGGCCGTACAGTTCACTGCCGAATAGGCAGCTCAGAAAAGGTGATAAAAGTGGCCCTGTTCGGAAACGTAGTTCACTGCCGGATAGGCAGCTCAAAAAAGATAACGGAGAAACAGACGCATGCGATTCATTCACGCTGCCGACTTGCACATTGACAGCCCTCTGCGCGGGCTCAGTCGCTACCAAGGTGCGCCGCTAGAGCGCCTGCGCGGCGCCACGCGCCGGGCGCTGGAGCGCTTGGTGGAACTGGCGATTGCGCAGCAGGTGGATTTTGTGCTCATCGCTGGCGACCTGTATGACCGGGATTGGCAGGACTTTCACACGGGCCTCTTCGTTCGCGAGCAGATCGTGCGCCTGGGGCGCATCGGCATCAAGGTCTTCATCGTGCAGGGCAATCACGATGCGCAGAGCCACATGACGCGGCAGATTCCTTGGCCGGAAAATGTGAAAGTGTTTTCAAGTCGAACGGCTGAAACCGTTCGGCTCGAAGCGCTGGGCGTAGCGATTCACGGCCACAGTTTCCCTAACCGTGAGGTGAATGAAAACCTGGCCAAGAACTACCCGCCAGCCGTGCCGGGGTGCTTCAACATCGGCCTGCTGCACACCAGCCTGACCGGCGCGGACGGGCATGATACCTACGCGCCAGCCAGCCTGGCAGACCTGAAATCCCGAAACTACGACTACTGGGCGCTGGGCCACATCCACGCACGGCAGGTTGTGTGCGAAGTGCCCCGCGTGGTGTTTCCGGGCAATCTGCAGGGCCGCCATGCCAGAGAAACCGGCGCTAAGGGCTGCGAGTTGGTGACGGTGGAGGGCGCGGTGGTCTCGGCTGCGTTCATTCCGCTCGACGTGGTGCGCTGGCACCAGTTGGAGGTGGACCTGCAGCCTATCCAGCATCTGGAAGATGTGCCCCGGCAGGTGGCGCAGGCGCTGCAGGCAGCTGTGGCCGGTGCCGACGAGGTGCTGCATGCGATGCGGGTGCTGCTGACGGGCGAAACTCCACTGCACGCGCTGGAAGCGAGCCAGCCCGGCACGCTGGCCGCAGCCGTGCAGGCGGCGGCGCAGGATGTGTCGGGCGCCGATGTCTGGATCGAGCAGGTCAAGATCGCCCTGCGCTCGCCGTTAGACCGCCAGCAGTTGGGGCAGGGCAGCGACGCGCTGGGTGAGCTTGTGCGCTGGGTGGATGTGCTCTCTAACGATGGCGCTGCGCTGGGGCAGTTCTGCCGCGACGCTCTAGCCGACGTGCTGGGCAAGCTGCCCCCGGACGTGCTGGCGGCGCTGGCGCATGACACCCTGGACGCGTCCGGCGACATTCCCCGGCTGGACGACACGCAGGCGCTGTTGGCGCTGCTCAAGGATGCAGAAGCCACATTGCTTACCCGTTTGAACGCCACCGAAACCCAGCCATGAAAATTCAAACCCTCTTTCTCAAGGCCTTTGGCCCCTTCACAGATACTTCGCTGGACTTTTCCGGCCCGGCAAACCTGCATTTGATTTACGGGCCGAACGAGGCGGGCAAGTCCTCTGCACTGCGGGCTATGGGCGATCTGCGCTACGGCATCCCATCGCGCAGCGGCGCCGATTGTGTTCATCCGTGCCAGGACATGCTGCTGGGCGGCTGCTTTGAGGACGCGGCGGGCCGCGCCATCGGCCTGGCCCGGCGCAAGGGCAACAAGGACACCCTCATGGGTGCCGACCCGCACACCGGCGTGCCCGTGGCGGGCAGTGTGGTCGCGCCCGAGGTGCTGCTGGCGCTCACCGGCGGCGTGGCGCGCGAGCAGTTTCAGACCATGTACGGTCTGGACTCGCAGCATCTGCGCCAGGGCGGCAAGCTCCTGATTCAGGGCGAGGGCGAACTGGGCGCGGCGCTGTTCGAGGCTAGCACCGGCTCGGCGGGCATCAAGCAGATGCTGCAAACGCTGGAAGCGGACGCCAAAAAATATTTCAACACGCGCAGCAAGGCGCCGATTCTGAACGACGCGCTGCGTCAGCTCGAAGAAGCCAAACACCGCTACAAGCTGGCTATCACCAAGCCCGATCAGTGGAAAGCACTCAAGGGCACGCATGAAGCCGCCGAACTGCATTTGGCCGCTGTCAGGGCCGAACTGGCCGGGCAGCGGCGGCGTCAGGCCGAGCTGGCCGAGCTGCGCGCAGTCGAGCCGCTGCTGCAGCAACTGGCGCTGAACGAGCAGCTCTGGGCGCAGGTTGAAAGCCATGTGGCGCTGCCATGTGGCGTTGCCCGAAGATGCCAGAGAACAGCGTCTGGCCGCGCTGCAGCAGCAGGCCCAGGCGCGCAAGGCGCTGCTTGAGGCCGACGCCGCGCTGGCCGAGTGCCGCGCCGGTTTGCAGGCGCTGCACATCGAGCCGCTGCTGCTGACGCACGCGCCCGCGATTGACCGGCTGGTGGCCGATCTGGCGCTGGCCCGGCACGGGCGCGGCGAGCGCCTCAAGCTGCAGGCCGAAAGCGATTCGGAAAGCGGCCAGTTGCTGCTGCAAGCTGGGCAAATCATCGGCACCGGCCAGAGCCCGGAGAGTCTGCAAGCGTTTTTCCAGCGCGCTCCCTCGGCGGCGGATCAGGCTGAACTGGCGCGCCTGCTCGATGAACTCCAGCGCCTGACGCAGGCGCTGGAAAACGCGCAAAAGCAACTGGACGCGGCGCAGCGCAAGCTGGCCCAGCACCAGCGCGAGCTGCTGGACGCGCCCGCGCCGCCTTTGCAGCAGGCGCTGTCGCTGGCGCTGAGTCAGGCGCAGCCGCTGGGCGACGCGCCGCAGCGGCTGGCTGCGCTGCAGGCCGCGCTCAGCGCCGAGCAGCGCCAACTGGCGCAGGCGCTGCTCGATCTGGGGCTGGATTCGCCCGAGGCGCTGACCGCCTCGCGCTGGCTGGCGGCGGCTGAAATTGATGTTTATGAGCAGGCACAGCGCGATCTCGCGCAGCAGGCCGCTTTAAACCAGAGCGAAGTTAAAAAGCTGCAAACCGATCTGGCTACGCAGCAGCGGCGACACAAAAGCCTGTCAGCCACCGGCGAAGTCGTCACCGCCGAAACCTTGCGCCAGGCCAGAGCGTTGCGCGAGGCGCTGTGGCAAGAGCTGCGCAGTGCGTTGATCGACGCGCCGGGCCAGGCCACGCAAGCGGCGCAGCAGGCCGTGCAGGCGCAGCCAGCGCTCGCTGAGCTACCGAACGCCTTCGAGCGCTCGCAGGCGCAGGCGGATCGGCAGGCTGATTTGCTGCGCGAAGGTGCGGAGCGTGCGACTGCCATAGCCGAATGCGAGCAGCGCATCGCCGAGATGACGCAGTCGCTGGCTGAACTGGAACAAACCCGTGCCGAGCAGGCCGGGGCGCTGGCCGCGCTCGACGACAACTGGCGGCAGACGCTGGCGCGGCTGGGTCTTCCGCTAGGCACGGCGGCGCTGGTGCGCGAATGGCAGGCGCGGCGCAAGAGTGCGCTGGACGGCCACGAGCGCCTCACCGCCGCCGCGCAGGAGATCGAGGCCGCGCAGGCCAGCGTCGCCGACCTGACGGCGCTGCACCAGGGCTGCCAAAGCGCGCTCGACGACAAAGCCCGGCTGCTGTATTTAGGCCAGGGCGCGGCGGCGGAAACCCTCAAGGCACGGCTGGCCGAGTTGCAACGCTGGGTGCAGGATTACCAGCGCCATGTCGAGCACCTGCGCCAGCTCAAGGCGCTGCAAGACAGCGAAGACGCCGCCCTGGGCGAAGCCAGCGCGCTGGGCCAGCTGGTGCAGGAGCCGGTTTGGGAACACCCGTCGGCCTGGCTGGACGCGCTCGCGCTGCGGCTGGAAAAAACCCGCGAGGCGGTGCAGTTAAAAACCGCCGCCGAACGCAGCGAAGCAGACGAGCTTAGGCGCCAGCAACACGCGCAGACCGATCTGCAAAGCGCCGCGCAGACGCTGGTGCAACTGGTGGCCCAGGCCAGCGCCGACAGCGCCGACGCGCTGCCCGAGGCCGAAACCCGCTCCGAGCAGCGGCGCACGGCAGCGGCGCGGCTGATGGATTTGCAGCAGCAACTGGCCAGAACCTCGGCCAAAGACGCCGACGCGCTGCGCGCCGAACTCGCCGGTCTGGACAGCGTGGCGATTGACGGCGAAAAGCAGGCCTGCGCCGACGCCATTGCGCGCCTCGACGCCGATGAAAAAGCCGCCATCGCCGCCGAACACAGCGCCCAGATCGAGCTGGCCAAGGTGGACACGTCCGACGAAGCCGCCCAGGCCAGAGAGGAAATGGAGGCGGCGATTGCCCGCTACCGCGCTGGGGTGCGCCCGTGGGCACAGCTCAAGCTGGCGCAGGCGCTGCTCGGCGAAGCCTTGAAGCGTCACCGGGAAAAAGCACAAGGCCCGGTGGTGGCGCTGGCGGGCGATTATTTCCGGCTGATGACCGGCGGGCGCTTTGTGCGCTTGCAAGTCGATGAGGACAACGACGCCCCGGTGCTGCTGGCCCAGCCCTTGCACGGCAAGGCGATGGAAGTGGCCGCGCTGAGCGAAGGCACCGCCGACCAGCTCTATTTGTCGCTGCGGCTGGCTGCGCTGGAGCTGCAGCGCCAGCCGGATCGCACGATGCCGCTGGTGCTCGACGACGTGTTCATGACCGCCGATGACGAGCGGGCAGCGGCCATGTTTTGCGCGCTGGAGAAATTCGCCGGGCAGGCGCAGGTGATGGTGTTTACGCACCACCAGCATTTGCTCGGGTTGGCGTCAGGGGCGGTGGCCGGGCCGACGCTGAAGATTCACCGGCTGGCGGCTGATTTCGGGCGCCTGGCCTGATGCGCGGCGGGCGATTCATGGCATGGGTTAAATTCCCCGCTCATTCACCGTGTTTTTGAAAAAAGAGAGTTGCCATGATCGTGCGTTTTAACATCGACCCTATTGAGCATGACCAGTTCGAGTACCGCGTCAGCAACGAAGGCGAAGCGCTGTATGGCGACGCCGGGCTGGACAGCATCGAGGAATGCATCGTCGCCGCCGTCGAAGGGCTGGGCCAGGACGCCGTTGCGGCTGAAGTGGCTTATAAAAGCATCATCAGCGGCACCTACCCGCTGGCCTCGCTGGCCCTGATGACGGCCCAGATTGCGCTGCACGCGCTGCAGACGACGCAGGCGGTTGAGGAGGTGAGCCGCTGATTTGTTCAGGCAGCGCCGCGCTGGAACTGGCGCGCGCTGCAGGGTTTTCACGGTTTCAGGGTTGCAGCACGATGTCGAGCGTGCTGGTGCCTTCCCAGCGGCCGCGCAGTCCTTGGCCTTGCGGCGTCAGCACCAGGCGGGGCGGCGGCGTTTCCTTGCTGTCGGCCTCGGTCAGTGTCAGGGTGCCCGCTTCAAAGCGGCCGGACAGGGCAATCGACTTGCGGTAGCGGTCATAAAAATAGCTGCCGCTCAGTGATCAGTCCGGGTTGAGCGCGCCCAGATACAGGGTTACCGGCATGTTGGCGCTGATTTTGCCGTGCAGCACCTGTTCCCAAGGGGTTGTGGGCGCCGCCGTGCCGGGCACAGCCTCGCTCAGCAGCAGGGCGCGGCCATAGGCGCTCAGCCAGGGTTTGAGCTGCTCCGGCGCAAAGCGCAGGCTGAACTCGCCCAGATTGTCCACTGCCCGCAGGGCATGGTTGCTGCAGCGCTCCATCGACAAGACCAGCGCCTGGGCCTGGACTTGCAGCTTGGGTTGGCTGTTTTGAGTTGCTTGCCCAGCGCGGCCCGGCCAGCAGGGGTGAAGAGGTCTTCAGCGCTGAGATGGCGCCCGTTGGCCGCGTCGAAGGCGTAAGGCGTGGTGTAGCTTTCGCAATAGGCGCCGCAGCCTTCGGCCGAGAGCATCACCGAGAAAATGCGCCCGTCGTTGCGCTGGACTTGAAAATCAATCTCGGGCTGGCGCTGCCAGACTTCTTCGCTGACTTCGCGCAGGCCGTAGCTGGTATGCACAGGCGCGGGCACTTCAAAGGTTTCGATAAACAGCAGGTTATTGATGCGCGCAGCGGCACGGCCATCCACACTGGTCACGAAGGGGAAGCGCCGGACGGTTGGCGTCTTGCCGGGTGCGGCGGCCTGGACGAGCGAGGTGACTTCCAGCGGCGCCGCGTGCAGCGCGCCAGCAGTGGCCAGTGCCAAGGCGCAGCTTGAGAGTCCGCGCGCAAGAAGAGAGAAGGACAAAAGACGCATGGTTCCAACCTTGAAGTCTGCCGGAACGGGTCTGTGGTGATGCTGCAGCCGCCCAGCGTTGCAGTGAAAGATGAATTGTCTGAATAAGGTGACGAGCCTTGACCCCGGCACTGGCTCTACAGTTAGGGCTGCTTGTTTCCCCACCTGACCCGGTTGGCCGCTTCACCATGCGGGAAGGCTCGTCAATGCGGATTATAGGGGGATTGAGCCTGAGCTTTTAGCCAGAGGCCAGATTTAAAGGCGCTACCAAGGGCAAAAGGCGGTTTCGCGTCGGCATGGCGTTTCTGCGCTGGCCAGCGGTGGCAGTTCGCCGCGCAGGGCTTCCAGCGCCACCGAGGCGTGGCCGGTGCGCCACACCAGGCCGGTTTTGCTGCGTGCCACCTGCGGCGGCAGCGCAAACACGGCCAGCTCCTCGTGTGCCTGAATCGCCTCCAGCATCAAGCGCGGCATGATGGCGATGCCCGCGCCCGCCGCAACGCAGGCGACGATGGCATGGTAGGAGCCAAGTTCAAGCACTCGCTCTGGCCGCACGGCGGCTGAACCCAGCCACTCCATCAGAATGCGCCGATAGCTGCAGCCCGTGCTGAAGGCGATCAGCGTGCGGTTTTGTGCATCCTGTGGCGTCCTGATCGGGGGCGCACCTGCGGCGCTGATCAGCACCAGTTCTTCGACAAAGGCCGACTGCATTTCCAGTCCCGGCGTTACAAAGGCTTCGGCGACAAAGGCCGCGTCAATCTCAAAATTGCGCACCTTGACCAGCAGCGCACCCGAGGTGCCCGTCACCAGCTCAATGTGAACCTCGGGGAAGTGGCGGTGGTAGCGCGACAGCAGGGACGGCAGGCGCGTCGCTGCCGTGCTTTCGCTCGTTCCCAGGCGCAGCGTGCCACGCGGCGTGCCGCTGCGCAGCGCCAGCGTGGCCTCCGTCGAGAGCTGCAGCAGGCGCTGTGCATAGTCCAGCAGCAGCAGCCCCTCGGCCGACAGCGTCAGCTTGCCGCTCTGGCGATGAAACAGCGCCACGCCCAGCTGCGCTTCAAGGTTTTTGACGCGGGTGCTTATGTTTGAGGGAACGCGGTGCAACTGCTCGGCCGCCCTGCTGATGCCGCCGAAGTCCGCCACCGCCTTGAAAATCTGCAGCGAGTCCAAATCCATGTTTCTCATTTTGAGAATGGCCCGTTTTTATTATTCACTTTTCATCATGGTAAGAGAGGACTAAATTTGCCCAATTGAGTAATTATGCTGGATTGATTCTGGAGCGTCGCCCGGTCTAGCCCGCATCTGCCCTACCCAAGGCCCTGGCGGGCACTGCCGCAGGACTGATTTTTTCAAGGAATTTTTATGAGCAATACACCCGCCGACTCACCGCACGGCATGCCTGGCCCCGAGCGCATGCCCGCGCTCGCGCCTGAG
The DNA here is from genome assembly GCA_026400075.1 of Polaromonas sp. Classification (GTDB taxonomy): domain Bacteria; phylum Pseudomonadota; class Gammaproteobacteria; order Burkholderiales; family Burkholderiaceae_C; genus Polaromonas. Next base: position 1,869 of record JAPLPS010000336.1, on the reverse strand, counting down.
GCGATGAGCGAGGCGCAACAAGCCGCTGCGCAGGCCCTGATTGACGGGCCGCGTGGCGCCGTGTTTGGCCCTTTCAATGCGCTGCTGCGTAGTCCGGAGCTGATGAACCGGCTGCAGAAGGTGGGCGAATACCTGCGTTTTAACAGCACGCTGGCGCCGCGCATCAGTGAATTCGTCATCCTGCTCGTCTCGCGCCAGTGGAGCCAGCAGTTCGCGTGGCGCTTGCATTACCCGCTGGCCTTGCGGGCCGATGTCTGCGAGGAGACGCTGGACGCGCTGGCCGAAGGGGGCCGACCGACCGGCATGACGCCGGACGAGGAAGTGGCTTACGATTTTTGTGACGAGCTGGCCTACACGCACGGCGTCTCGGACGCCACTTACCAGCGTGCGGTGGCTGCCTTCACCGAAGCGGGCGTGATCGACATGATGAGCCTGGTGGGCTACTTCACGACGGTGTCGATGATCATGAACGTGGCGCGCACGCCACCGCTGGCGAACGGCATCGGCGTGCCGCTGGCTGTATTTCCGCACTGAGCCTGGCTCGCTGCTGGACGGGTTGCGGCGCAGGCGCTGCCGTCTTGAGCGTCAAATTAGAATGAGGCCATGTCTTACCTCGTCCTCGCCCGCAAATACCGTCCCCGCAATTTTTCTGAAATGGTGGGGCAGTCGCATGTGGTGCAGGCGCTGGGCAACGCGCTCAGCACCGGGCGGCTGCACCACGCTTATTTATTCACCGGCACGCGCGGCATTGGCAAAACCACGGTGTCGCGCATCTTGGCCAAGAGCCTGAACTGCACCGGGCCGGATGGCACAGGCGGCATCACCGCCCACCCCTGCGGCCAATGCGCCGCCTGCCGGGAAATTGATGCGGATCGCTACATCGACTATGTGGAGCTGGACGCCGCCTCCAACCGCAGCATCGACGAAGTGCGTGAGCTGATTGAGCGCGCCGCCTACAAGCCCACCGTGGGCCGCTTCAAAGTCTTCATGATTGACGAAGCGCACCAGCTCACCAAGGACGCTTTCAACGCCCTGCTCAAAACCCTGGAAGAGCCGCCCGAGTACTTGAAGTTTGTGTTGGCCACCACCGACCCGGAGAAGATGCTCCCCACGGTGCTCAGCCGCTGCTTGCAATTCAACCTGCGGCCGATGGCGCCGCAAACCGTGGCCGAATACGTCGGCCAGGTGCTGCAAGCCGAGCAGATTGCGGCGGACTCTGGCGCGCTGCGCCTGATTGGCCGGGCCGCACGTGGCTCGATGCGCGACGCGCTCTCCCTCACCGATCAAGCCATTGCCTACGGCGGCGGCAAGCTGGAAGAAGCCAGCGTGCGCAGCATGTTGGGCGCCGTGGATAGGCGCCACGCCCAGCGTTTGGTGGCCGCTTTGGCGCAGCGCAAGGGCAAAGAAGTGCTGACGCAGTGCGATGCTTTGCGTGCGCAAGGCCTCTCAGCCGCTGGCACGCTGGAAGAAATGGCGCGCCTGCTGCAACAAATGGCGGTGGAGCAAACCGTGCCCGGCGCCCTAGATGCCACCGACCCGGATACCGAAGCCGCCCGCGAACTCGCCCCCACGCTGGCCGCTGATGAAACTCAGCTGCTCTACAGCATGGTGCTGCATGGCCGCGCCGAGCTAAGCCTGGCGCCGGATGAATATGCCGGCCTGGTGATGGTGCTGCTGCGCTTTTTGGCCTTTCCACCTTCCGGTGGCGGCGGTGTAGCAGCGCCAGCTTCGCCCGCGCTGCCGCAGGTGAGTGCTGGTAGCACCGTCGCTTCAGCCGCAGCCGCGACGGGTGCTTCCAGTGCCCCCTCGCCAGTACCTTCTGTTGTGGCGGCGCCTGCGCCGCAGGTGGGTGCGCCTGATGTGATGCCG
>JAPLPS010000335.1:7334-10290 GCA_026400075.1 Polaromonas sp. | reverse complement strand
CCTGTGCTACGGGCCGGGCAAGGCCGCGCTGATTCATTTCGCCGAGGTGCTGCATCTAGACCTTTCGCCCAAGGGCATAGGCATCTGGGTTATCAACCCCGGTTTTGTCGCAACGCCGCTGACCGCGCAGAACGATTTCAGCATGCCAGCCCTGCAAACGCCCGAGCAGGCCGCGCGCGCCATGCTCGACGGCTTCAGGACAGGCAATTTTGAAATCCACTTTCCGAAGCGTTTTACCCGCCTGATGAAGTTCCTCGCTCACCTGCCGTATGGCTGGTATTTCCCGCTGATTCGCCGTTTGACTGGAGGCTGAAATGAAGCTCGACGCGCTGATCCAGTTTTATAACGAGTTCACTCCGGCCAGCGTCGCGCGCTTTCCCGAGTTCTACAGCGCCGACGCCTGGTTCAAGGATCCCTTCAACGAGGTGCGTGGCATCGAAGCGATCCAGCGTATTTTTACGCACATGTTCGGACAGGTGGCCGAGCCGCAGTTCGTCGTGACTGAAAAGGTCGTCGATGCGACCGGCGCCATGCTGGCCTGGGAATTTCGCTTCCGGATGAAACTGTGGCGCAAGGGCGAGACCCAAGTGATACGCGGCGTCTCGCATCTGAAATTCGATGCCGAGGGCAAGGTTTGCTATCACCGCGATTACTGGGATGCCGCCGAGGAGCTGTACGAAAAGTTACCCTTGATTGGCTCAGTTGTTAAGTTTTTTCACAAGATGTTCTCTTCGTAATAACTGACCTTATGCAGCCAACAAATTAATAGGCTAAACGGCGGATTCAAGGCTACCAGTCGCCGCCCAGAGCCTTGACCAGGTAGGCCGTGGCCTGCAGCTGCTGGCCGCGCAGCTGGCTGGACAGGCGCTGATTGGTCAGCACGTTCTGCTGGGCGGTGACCACGTCGAGGTAAGTGGACAGGCCGCCCGCATAACGGTCTTGCGCGATGTCCAGCACCCGCTGGGCGCTGGCGCTGGCGGCCTGGGACTGGGCCTGGGCGCTGGCCAGCGCGTTGAGCGCGAGCAGGCCGTCTTCGACTTCCTGCAATGCGCGCAGCACCACCTGGCGGTAGCTGGCGGCGGCGAGTTCCTGGCCAGCTTTCGCTTGCTCCTCTCTGGCGCGCAGGCGCCCGCCGTCGAACACGGCCTGCGTCAGGCTGCCGCCCAGCGCCCACAGCAGGCTGGGCGCATTGATCAGGCTGGCGATGTTTTTGGTTTCCCAGCCGCCCGAGGCGCTCAGGCTCAAACTGGGAAACCAGGCGAGCTGCGCCAGGCCGAGCTGGGCATTGGCGACAGCCACGGCGCGCTCGGCGGCGGCAATGTCGGGCCGGCGCTGCAACACTTCGGACGGCAGGGCCACCGGCAGGCCGGGTACGCTGGCTGGCAGGGCCGCAACCGGCAGCGTGAACTGGCTGGCCGGGGTGCCGACCAGCGTGGCCAGCGCGTGTTCGAGCTGCCCGCGCTGTTTGTGCAACAAGGTCAGCTGCGTGCGCGTGGCATCGATCTGGGCCTGCTGCTGCGCCCGATCCAGGCCGGAGGCCGCGCCGCCCTCGTGGCGCGCTGCCAGCAGATCAGCGGCGCGACTCTGAATCTGCAGGCCTTGTTCCACCACCGCGATTTCCTCGTCCAGCGAGCGCAGCGTGAAATAAAACGCCGCCAGATCGGCGCTGAGCACCAGCTGCGCGTTCAGCTGGTCCGCCTGCGCCTGCTGCTCGAAAGCGAGCGCGGCCTGCTGCTCGTGGCGCTGGCGCCCGAACAAGTCCAGCTCGTAGCTGACAGTGCCATTGAGCACAAAATCGTTCTGCGCGGAGGCGCTGGACTGGGCACCCGCCGTGGCGGCGGGCCGGTTGGCCGAGGTGCCGGTGCGCGTGCCGCGAAAACCCGCATCGACGCGTGGCAGGCTGGCCGCCCCGGCGATGTCCACCAGCGTGCGGGCCTGGCGCAAACGGGCAGCGGCCACCTGCAGACTTGGACTGGCTTGGCGCGCCTGCTGCTGCAGGGTGTCCAGGCCGGGGTCATTGAACAAGCGCCACCACGCGCCCTTGTCCAGGCTGTCGCCCGGCTGGGCCAAGCGCCAAGGTGCCCCGCCCTGCACCGATGCCAGATCGGCGGGAGTCTGCCATGCGGGTGGCGCTTCGCCCAGTGCCACCGGCAGCGGCGCGACGCTGCCGCAGGCGGTCAGAGCCAGCGCCATCAGGCTTGTCAAACCCGCTAAAGACAGACGCGGGCGCCAGCGGCCTTGACAGTGCTGGCGCCCGCGTTGCCCTCGCCCTACGTCTCCTCCCACTCCTACTTCCCCTACTTCTACTGTTCCTTGTGCGCCCACGCCTGCCACCTCGCCCACTTTTCCTACTTGCTGGTGTCTCATGCCCTGCCACCTTGGGCACGGCATCTTTGGCTGAAATGCCCGCAATCACTTCCACCGCCCGCCCCAAATCGCGGCCCAGCTTGACCGAGCGCAAATTCACCTTGCCGCCCTCGCCCACCACGGCGACCTGCGCGCCGTCCTGGTGAAACTGCAGGGTGCTGGGCGAGAGCAGCAGGGTTTTGGCCGCACTACTCAGCGGCAGAGCCACTTCCACATACGCGCCGGGCAGGAAATCGCCGCGCTGGTTGTCCAGGCTGACCTCGACCTGAACCGAGCGCGTGGCCACATCCACCCCGCCCGAAACCCGCGTGATCTGGCCTTTCCCCGGCGCGTTCGGGCGCTCCAGCAGCTTGATGCTGACTTCCTTGCCGACGGCCACATCAGCCGCATAAACCTGCGGCACGGCCACCGTCAGGCGCAGAGCATCGGACTGCGCCAGATAAAACAGCTCTTTGGTATTGGCGGCGCTGCCAGCGGCCACCAGCGCGCCCACTTCCACATTGCGCTTGATGACCACCCCGTCAAACGGCGCGGTGATGCGGCCAAAGTCGTGCATCTGCTGCAAGCGCCGCACATTGGCCTGCGAGGC
>JAPLPS010000335.1:898-7315 GCA_026400075.1 Polaromonas sp. | reverse complement strand
CGAGTTCCTGCTGCGATACCGCGTCGCGCTGGCGCAGCCCTTCCCAGCGCGCCAGCGATGACTGGGCCAGCGCCAGCCGGGCCTTGATTTGTTCCTGCGTGGCTTGCGCCTGGGCCAAGTCCTGATCGACCTCGGGCGTGTCAATCAGGGCCAGCAGGTCGCCTTTTTTGACCTTGTCGCCGATGTCTTTGCGCCACGAGCGGACATAGCCGTTGGTGCGGGCGTAGAGCGCCGCCTCGTTTGTGCCGCGCAGCGTTGCGGGCAGGGCCACCGTGCGCAGACCTTGGCCGGACTTAGCCTGCGTGGTCAGCACCGATCTGAGGGCGCTGCGCTCGGTGCGCTCCTCCACCGATTTGGCGTGAGCGACATTGACATAGGCGCGCAGGCCGACGCCGCCCAGCAGCAGCGCCAGCGCGCTCAAAGCGAGCCAGCGCGCCCGGCGCAGCGTGCGGCCCGCTTCATGCGGGGCCGGATGCGCCGAATCAGTCGCATGCACCGAGTGAGCGGGATGAACCGGCTGAACGCCATGCGCTGAGTTAGCTGAAGGCGCTAGATCAGCCGGGTGGACAGGCTGGGCTGAATGACTCGGCTGGGCTGTTCGGGCCGTATCGGCGTGAGTGAAAGCGTGAGAACTCATGAAAAATTCCGGTTCGGAGAATCAGGCCGGGACTGGCTCGACAGGGGCAGCGCCGGGCAGGCGCACGCGGGCGGACAGGCGGTGATGTACGCCCGCAAAGACCAGCGGCACAAACACCAGCGTTGAAAGGGTGGCAGCCAACAGCCCGCCAATCACGGCGCGGCCCAGCGGGGCGTTTTGCTCGCCGCCTTCGCCCAGGCCGATGGCCATCGGAATCATGCCGATGATCATGGCCAGCGCCGTCATCAAGACCGGACGCAGCCGCGTCGATCCGGCCTCCAGCGCGGCGGTGAGCGCGGGCACGCCTTCGCTCAGGCGCTGGCGGGCAAACGACACGACCAAAATGCTGTTGGCCGTGGCCACGCCGACGGTCATGATGGCGCCGGTCAGGGCGGGCACCGACAGCGGCGTGCCGGTCAGATACAGCATCCAGGCAATCCCGGCCAGCGCGGCGGGCAGGCTGGACACGATGATCAGCGCGTCCAGCCACGACTGAAAATTGACCACCAGCAGCAAATACACCAGCACGATGGCCAGTGCCAACCCCCAGATCAGCGAGGAAAACGCCGTGTGCAGCGTCTCGATCTGGCCGCGCACGGTGATTTCGGAGCCGCGTGGCAGCTTTTCACGCGCCTTGACGATGAGCTTTTCAATGTCGGCATAGGTGCTGGCCAAATCCCGGCCATCGACGCTGGCGTAGAGGTCGATGACCGGCGCGATGTTGTAGTGCGACACATTGGCCTGCTGGCTGGCGGATTTCACCGACACCACGTTGCCCAGCAACTGCGGCTCGCGCGGCTGGCCGTTGCTGCTCGGCGCATTGACCGGCAAGCTGAGCATGGCGCCCAGGCTGTCGATGTCGTAGGGCGGCACCTGCACCGCCACGTTATAAACGCTGCCGTTGGCCGGGTTCATCCAGTAAGTCGGCGAAGTCTGAAAGCTCGAACTGAGCGACACCATCACGTTCTGCGCCACGTCGCGGGCGACCAAGCCGGTTTGCGCCAGACGCGAGCGGTCCATGTCGAGCTGCAGCGCCCGGCGGTTAAAACGCTGGTACAGCACGGTATCGACCGCGCCCGGCACCTGGCGGATCTGGTTCAGCAGCGTCGCGGCCACGGCCAGGTTTTCGGCCGTTTTGGTGCCCTGAATCTGGATGTCTATGGGTGCGCTCAGGCCGAAGTTGAGCGTCTGGCTGACCATGTCGGCGCTCTGAAAATAAAACTCGTTGCCCGGAAAGTCCCGCGCCAGCGTCTCGCGCAGCGCGCGGATATGGCCTTGTGTGGGCTGGTGGTCTGGTTTGAGCGCCACCATGATTTCCACGTCGCTGCTGTCGATGGTGCCGTTGTTGTTATAGACGGTGTTGTAGGGCGTGTACGGCCCGCCGACGATATCGACGATGCTGGCGATTTCATCAGCGCCCACGACTTCGCGGATGCGCCGCTCAATTTTGTCCACAAACGGCGGCATCTCATCCAGGCTGGTGCCCGCCGGGGCGCGCACATGCAGGCGGATTTGGCCCGCATCCACCGTCGGAAAGAAATCCCGGCCCAGCGCCGCGTACAGGCTGCTAGAGAGCAGCGCAAAAGCCAAAAAACCGCTGCCAAACAGCGCCTTGCGCTGCAGCAAGGCAGCCAGCACCACGCTGTAGCCGTGACGAAAACGCTCAAACCAGGCATCAAAAGCCAGGTGGATGCGCCGCAGGCGGCCCGGCTTGCGCTGCGCCTGGCCTGCATGGCGCGCTTGGTGGCGCATCAAATACATCACCAGCGTCGGCACCAGCGTGCGCGACAAAATATAAGACGCGGTCATCGCAAACACCACCGCCTGGGCCAGCGGCATGAACAGCTTGCCCGCCACGCCGGGCAGGAAAAACAGCGGCACAAAGGCGATGCAGATGCAGGCAGTGGCCACCAGCGCCGGGGTGGCGATTTCGGCGGCGCCGTCCAGAATCGCTTGGTGCGGGTGGCGATTTCGGCGGCACCGTCCAGAATCGCCTGGTGCGGCGTTTTGCCCAGGTGCAAATGGCGCTCGACGTTTTCGATTTCCACCGTGGCGTCCTCGACCAGAATGCCGACCGCCAGCGCCAGCCCGCCCAGCGTCATGATGTTGATGCTCTGGCCGATCAGGTGCAGCGCGATCAGCGAGCACAGGATGGACAGCGGGATTGAAATCGCAATGATGGCCGTACTGCGCCAGTTGCCCAGAAACAGCAGCAAGAGCGCGGCGGTCAGCGCGCCCGCAATCAGCGCTTCATGCACCACGGACTTGATGGCCGCCGAGACAAACACCGACTGGTCCGCCAGCGGCGTGACCGTGATGTCTTCGGGCAGCGCCCGCAGCGCCTTGGGCAGCTCGGCCTTGATGGCATCGATGATGTCCAGCGTCGAGGCGCCGCCGTTTTTCAGCACCGTCATCAACAGGCCGCGCTCGCCGTCGCGGCGCACGATGTTGGTTTGCGCCTGGGCACCGTCGCGCACCTGGGCCACGTCGCGCACATAAACGGTGGCGCCGTTGACGGTGGTGATCGGGATGTCGCCCAGCTCGGCGATGGTCGCTGGCGAGCCGTTCAGGGCGATGGCGATTTCCTGCCCGCCGATTTTGGCGGTGCCCGAGGGCAGCATCAGGTTTTGCACCTGCAGCGCGTTGACCACGTCGATGGCGCTCAGGCCGCGCGAGGCCAGCGCCGGGCCGTTGATGTCGATGGAAATCTGGCGGAAACGCCCGCCATAGGGCGCAGTCACCGCCGCGCCGGGAATCGTGATCAGCTTGGTGCGCAGCACGTTGAAGGCCTGCTCGTTCAACTCCTGCACACTGCGCGCCGGGCTGCTGAAACCGAGCTGCAGGATGGGCAGATCGGTGGCGCTGTATTTAATGATGGTGGGCGGCTGCGCGCCCGCTGGCAGCGAGCGCAGCGAGGCCTGGGTGCTGGCCACCACCTGGGCAATGGCCGAGGCCTGATCCACCTGTGGCTGGAAAAACACCTTGATGATGGCGATGCCGCCCAGCGTCTGGGACTCGGTGTGCGCCATGTCGCTGACCGAGTTGGCCAGGTTGCGCTCAATCGGCGTGGTGATGCGGTTGGTCATCTCCTCGGCGCTCAGGCCGTTGTAGCTCATCAAAATGGCCACCACGGGGATGTTGATTTCGGGGAACACATCGACGGGCGTCTTGCGCAGCACGAAAGGCGTCGCCAGCAAAATCAGCAGCGCCGCCACGATAAAGGTATAGGGGCGCCGCAGGGCGACTTGAACAATCCACATTCGGTTAACAGTCCAGACAGGCCATCAGTAAAAAGGCGGGCAAGGCCGGGAAGCCTTGCCCGTTGGGGGCCGCTTATTTGGCAGCGAAGCAATAAAGCAGCCCGGCACCGCCGGTGCTCACCAGGTTCGCCTGGCCGCAGCCTCGGCTCGGGTGCGCAGAGTTCCAGGACAGCGCGGTCGGCACAGCGCCGGTGCGGTCGAAATGGCCCACCTGCACCGCGCCATCGGCGGCGCTGCTGGTGTAGTTCTTGCAAGTGCGGTCGACGCTTTCGCTGGCGAAGGCGCGGCCGTCCGGCTGCGAGCCGGTCAGGATGTCGTGCTCGTTGGGCGTGTCACCAGCGCGCTTGACCGACTCGCCTTTTTCGGTGAGGGCCGTTGCCCAGTTCACGGCGTTGCCGATGCGCGCTTCTTCATGCACGTCGCCGTGCAGGTGGCTGACGCTGTTGGCAATCAGGCGGCCCTTGACGTTAAACCAGGGGCCAGCGCCGATGCGGTCACGCGCATTGACCGCCGGTTTGCCCGCCTCGGGCTGGGTGCTGAGGTAGGCGCGCCAGGTCTTGTCGCCTGCGCCTGCGGCGGCGGCGAGCTTTTGGCAGTGGGCATCGGCGCCAGCCAGGCCGCCGAGGTCGGCGCCGTTGCCAGCGCCCTTGCTGGTGACGAAAAAGGTGAAGGGTCCGGTGGCGCCGGGTGGCGCGGCGGGCGCGGGCGTCTGGGCCTGGGCCAGGCCCGCCAGTGACAGCACGCTAATCTTACTGTGTCATAAATTATGCTAATATTTTGCTTCCACAGGAACTGAAATGGAGGCGTCATGGAGACATTCAAGGCGTTCGAGCGCTATATCGCGCACTTGAGCGAAGGGCTCGGGCATGCGGATCGCCACGCGGGACTGAAGGGGTATTGCACCGGCCTGATGCTGCCGCTGGCGCGCAAGAGCGTCGAGCCCATCGCCGCAAGCCTGGACCCGCAGCACGTGAGCGCGCGCCACCAGGCGTTGCACCACTTTGTGGCTAGGTCCGAGTGGTCGGACGACGCTGTCCTGGAGCGGGTGCGCCAGTGGGTGACGCCCTGGCTGGATCTGCAGCAGGGGTGCTACTGGATTGTGGACGACACCGGTTTCCCCAAGAAGGGCAAACACTCCGTCGGGGTGGCGCGCCAGTACTGCGGCCAGCTGGGCAAGCAGGACACCTGCCAGGTGGCTGTGAGCCTGTCGCTGGCGAGCAGCCAGGGCAGCGTGCCCCTCGCCTACCAGCTCTACCTGCCCCAGGACTGGGCCGATGACCCGGTGCGGCGCCAGGCGGCTGGGGTTCCCGAGGAAATCACATTTGCCACCAAGTCGGCCATCGCCCTGGCGCAGATGCGCCGGGCCATCGACCAGGGCGTGCGAGCGGGCGTGGTGCTCGCCGATGCCGGCTACGGCGACGAGACCGCGTTTCGGGACGGCCTGACAGCCCTTAGCCTGCTGTATGCGGTGGGCATCCGCCCGGCCACCACCGTGTGGGCGCCAGGCACGGCGCCGCTGCCGCCCAAGGCCTGGGTGGGGCGCGGCAAAAAGCCCACGAAGCTGCGCCGCGAGCCGGGCAACGAGCCGGTGAGCGTCAAGGCGCTGGCCATGAGCCTGGCGCCCGAACTGTGGCAGCGCGTGAGCTGGCGCGAAGGCAGCAACGACATGCTGAGCGGGCGCTTTGCTGCGCTGCGCGTGCGCGCGGCGCATCGGGATTATTTGCAGACCGAAATGCGTGCCCAAGAGTGGCTGCTCATCGAGTGGCCCGAGGGCGACAAGGAGCCAGCCAAGTATTTCCTCAGCACCGCCCCCGATTACGCAACGCTGGAGCAACTGGTGTTCGTGACCAAGATGCGCTGGCGCATCGAGCGCGACTACCAGGATTTGAAGCAGGACTTCGGCCTGGGCCACTTCGAGGGCCGAGGCTGGCGCGGCTTTCACCACCACGCCACGCTGAGCATCGCCGCCTACGGCTTTTTGATGGCACAGCGGCTGAAAAAAGGCCTGGACGCGCAGGCAGAAATAAAAAAAAACTTCGCCCAACGCCAAGTACCTGTCGTTCCCGACGATTTCATGCCCCGGGGAAGCCCGGCGCGCCCAGCGCCATGTGCCCGACTCGATCACGACGCTGCGCATTCTGTTGAGCATTGAACTCATCCGCGCCCTGGGGCACTGCCCGCACTGCGGCTTGGTGAGTCAGCGCCTTAATTTATGACACAGTAAGACTAATGAGCAGGGCGCTAGCGGCGGTGCGGTGTGATTTTTTCATGACTCAGTCCTTCTTGCGGAAGTCGTCGTGGCAGGACTTGCAGGTGCCTTGCACCTTGGCCAGCTGGGCCTTGATGGTGTTCAGGTCGCCCAGCTGGGCCACGCGGGCCAGCTCGTTGGCTTCCTTGTTGAAGTTGCCAGCGGCTTCACCGGCTTTCTTGTCGCTGAACAGCTCGGGCTTGACCGTGGTCTCGTGCCAGCCTTTGCCGGTCTCGGTGCCGGGCGCGTAGAGCGCGCCCAGGCCGGAATTG
>JAPLPS010000335.1:0-867 GCA_026400075.1 Polaromonas sp. | reverse complement strand
CGTAGAGCGCGCCCAGGCCGGAATTGGCCAGCGCGGCAATCGTGTTGGCGGCCCTGGCCACCTCATCCTTGTTGAACTGGCCGTCCACATTGGCCTTGATGCGGCCGGTGTTCCAGGCCAGCACCTGGTAGGCCGACTGGCGCCACTTGATCAGTTGCTCGGGCTTGGGCGCCTGCTGGGCGATAGCCGTGGCCGTCGCGGCCAGGGCGCCAATCGACAGCACCACAGATGCGATGAGTTTGAGAGGTTTGTTCATTGGGTTTTCCTTCGTTTTTTCTGGGGGTGAAAAGGCCCGGCGTTCATGCCAGGCGGGCGGGGATGCGGTTTTGAATCGGGGTACTCAGGCGCGCAGTTGCTGGTTGAAAAAATCCACCGTGCGCTGCCAAGCCAGCCGAGCGGCTGCCGCGTCGTAGCGCGGCGTGGTGTCGTTGTTGAAACCGTGCTGGGTGCCGGGATAGATGAAGGCTTCGTAGCGCACGCCTGCGGCTTTCAGGGCCGCTTCGTAAGCGGGCCAGCCGGCGTTGATGCGCTCGTCATTGGCGGCGTACTGCAAGAGCAGCGGCGCCTTGATCCGGGCCGCGTCGGCTGCGACGGGCTGGCTGCCATAAAACGGCACGGCCGCGCCCAGATCGGGGAGCTGTGTGGTCAGGAAATTGGCGATACCGCCGCCATAGCAAAAGCCCACTGCGCCGACTTTGGCGTTGCCCTGCGGCAGGGCTTTGAGATAGGCGGCAGCGGCCAGGAAATCGGCGCGGGTCTTGGTCTGATCGAGCTTGGGGAAGAGTTCGCGCGCCTTGTCCTCGTCGCCGGGGTAGCCGCCCAGCGGGTAGAGCGCATCCGGGGCAAAGGCGATGAAATTGTCCAGCG
>JAPLPS010000435.1 GCA_026400075.1 Polaromonas sp. | reverse complement strand
GGCTGGATTTGCTTCGTCTGCGCAAGCTGATTGAACAACTGCCGCAGTTGCGTGAAATTGTCCGTGCTCTCGGGCGCCTGCACACGGCGGAAAACGGGGAGTCGGTTGCCGAGAAAATTCTGGTTCCAGTGCGCCGCCTTGAAGAAGAGCGCCGGGAAGTTCGCACGCCCCTGATTCCCGCAGAGATGCGCGGACTCGAACGCAGCGGCGAAATTTCGCGGATGCTGCCAGTCGAAGCCTTGATGCTTGGTCATCCCAAGCTGCGCATGTTGTGGCACGCCCGCCGCGCCGAGCGTGCGCTGCTGACTTACCGGGTCGAAGGTATTGAAATTGAGCGTGTTCAGGTGGAGCGAGAAAGCCACGAGGAAATCGACAGCAAGCGCCCGCGCCCGGAACGCGGCCCGATCTTCGCGGTGATTGATACATCAGGCTCCATGCACGGGTTGCGTGAGCAGGTGGCCAAGGCGGTCGTGCTGGAAGCGCTTCGCACGGCGCACGCTGAAAAGCGGCGCTGCTTTTTGTACGCCTACAGTGGGCCGGGCAACGTGCTCGAACATGAGCTTGACTTGTCAGCAGACGGCATTGGGCGGCTTCTCGAATTTCTGGGTTTTTCGTTTGGCGGCGGCAATGACGAGGCCGGGATGATGGCCAAAGTCATCGCCAAACTGAAGGAAGAAAACTGGAAAAAAGCCGACGTGGTGTTTGTCAGTGATGGCGAATGGCCTGCCCCGGCCAGTTTGGTGGCTACCGTCAAAACCGCCCGTGAAGGCGGGACAAGATTTCATGGCGTACAAATCGGCAACCGGGGGAGAACTGGGTTGCATGCAGTGTGTGATCCGGTGCATATTTTTCAGGACTGGGCAACGGCAGGCGGCTGGACACGAAATTAATCGTCTCTCTGGCGGGCGCGCCGTGCCGCCATCATGGCGCGCGACTCTTCCATCGCTGTACGTGTTTCGGCGTTTGGAATCAGATCGTCGCTGTCAGCCTCCCCGTCATCCGCCCGCCCCGCCAGCACCCCAGTCGCCACCGATTCCACCACCGCCAGCATTTCCGCGCTATAGCCTTTGCTCAGAAAAGCCTTGCGCTTGCCGTTGGAAAAACGCCCCTCGTTTTGCAGGCACAGGCGCACCATCAGCGCCAGCGTGTTGCTGTTCAGGTCGATGCGTTCGTTGACCTGGCGCGCAACCGCGTCATGGTTGCGCAGATACTCGGTTTCCTGCCGCAAATCGACTTCCAGCGACTGCTCGGCCATGCGCAGGCCAAACTCGACGCAGGCCGTAGCATCCCAATAGCGGTAAATCGACGCGTCACCTTTGAAGGTGAACTCGAAATGCTCATCGTCAATCATCAGCACGTCCCAGAGCCGCCGGGCCGGGGCTGAGAATGATTTGAGTGCTTGCAAGTAGTCGTCTTCGTTGCGTTTCATGGCGACGGAAATCGGCAGCACCAGCCCCTGTTTCAGCACGTCAGAGCGGCAAACCGCCTTGTGAAACAGAAAGCGCGACAGGCGGCCATTGCCGTCCATGAAGGGGTGGACAAACACAAAAGCAAAACTGGCCAGCGCGCCGATGACCAGTGGACTTTGCGCCGGGTTCGGGTCGTTGAGCATGTCCATGATGGCCTGCATCAACTCCGGCACCAGCTCCGGCGCTGGCGGCACGTAGGTGATGCCCAGCACGCCGCTGCCGGGGCCGCGCAGCCAGTTCTGGCGATTGCGAAATTCCAGGTCGCGCTCCAGCGGGTTGGTGACGGCCAGATTTTGCAGCGCCACCAGGTAGGGCTCGGTCATCGGCGTGTGGTCGCGGGCCTGCATCAGCAATTGGGCGAAGGCTTCGGCTTTGCTGTGGCTGGGCTTTTCGCGC
>JAPLPS010000060.1 GCA_026400075.1 Polaromonas sp. | reverse complement strand
GCCGTGGTTTGAAAACGCGCTAAACGCCGCGTCGCAGAACTTTTTTGGCGCGCCCTGCGGCACGTTTGGCCAGGGCGGCACGATTCCGTTGATGAGCCTGCTCAGTCAGGGTTTTCCGACAGCGCAAATGATGGTCTGTGGCGTGCTCGGCCCGAAAAGCAACGCCCACGGGCCGAACGAGTTTTTGCATGTGCCCTATGCCAAGAAGCTCACGGCGGCGGTGGCGCAGGTGATTGCTGGCGTGCCGGGCTGAAGCGAGCCGGACACAGCCGGATTCAGGCGAGCCGCCGGTGCGGCCCCAAACCCGTCCGGCGTGCCTGACGGGCTTTAGCGCCCTTGCAGCAGCCCGCCCAGCATGCCCATCAAATCGCCGCTATTGCCCAGGCCTTGCGCGGGCGCCTGGCCTTGTGGCGTCAGCTGGTTGACCAGCTGCGGCAGCAGTTGCGAGAGCTGACCGGCGACTGCGCCGGAATCCAGGCCCAGTTTGCCCGCCATGTCGGCCACGGTGCCGGAACCCAGCGCGCTGGTGATTTGTTCGGCCGAGACCGGCTGGTTAGCGCCGTTGCCAATCCATGACTGCACCGCCTCGCCCAGACCGGCTTGCTGGAACTTGCCGACCAGACCCGCCAGGCCGCCTTGCGCACTGTCGTTACCGAGCATGCCCAGCACCATCTGGATCAGCTGCGGGTTGCTTGCCAGCGTGCCGACGAGGCCGCTGAGATTGCCAAGATTGCCCAGGCCGCCGAGTGCGCCCAAGGCGCCCAAGGCGCCAGCGGCCGAAGCGGGCTGCTGCTGGTTGTTGTTCAGCACTGCGCCCAGAACGGAATCGAATAAACCCATGAAAAAACTCCTGAAAAAGTGAAGGAACACCCGTGCCGCCCAGCGGCAGAGGCAAGCCCCCGATTGAAACAGAATTTGTTTTCAAGCGCTGCGGCGCCCGCGCTGGCGGGCTGGCGCTTGGCGCGCTCAGTTCGGGGCGGCGTAGCGATTCAGGTTGGCGGGTGTGACCAGTTCAAACGGCACATTGACAAAACGCTCGACGGGCTGCTTTCTGATCAGCTTGAGAGCCGCATCAACTGCGGCTGAACCCTGGCCTGCCGCATTTTGAAAGACCGTCACTTTGAGCTCGCCTGCCCTCATTGAGGCCAGCCCGTCCGGCGTCGCGTCAATGCCTGCGACCATGAATCCGGGCGTCCACAGGCCGGTCGATTTGAGCGCACTGATGGCGCCCAGCGCCATTTCATCGTTGTTGGCGATGATGGCGTCGAACTTGCGCCCGACAGTCTTGCCTGTGATCAGCGCGTTGGAGGTAATGTGGCTGGCCAGCGCCCGATCCCAGTGGCCAATGCGCTTGTCTGCCACCTTGATGCCGTTGCACGGCGGCTTGGCCAGCACGTCGTCAATGTCCTGGGTGCGGGTGCGGGCCGATTCGTTGGACAAGTCGCCCATCAGCACCAGCACCTGGCCGGTGCCATTCATCTGCCGACAGACCTCTTGGGCCTGCAGCGTGCCGGAGATTTTCTCGTCCGAACCGACAAACACCGCGCCCGCTGGAAATTGCGCCAGATCGACTGGCTTGCGGTTGACATACACCAACGGAATCTTTGCCTCCGTTACGATTTTGGTGATGGCGCGTGTCGCTTCGGTATCCACCGCAATGACGATGATGGCATCGACCTTTTGGGCGATCAGGTTCTGGATCTGGTTGAGCTGCGTACTTTTGCTGCGCATGGCGTTTTCCGTCACCACGCTGGCGCCCACTTTTTTGCTGGCTGTGAGTATGCTGTTGCTCAGGAGGGTCAAAAATCCTTCCTGTTCTGGAACCGCCAGACCTATTTTCTGGGCTTGCGCTGCAGGCGGCGCCAGCAGGCTGGCCAGCAAGGCGGCTGTGAGGAGCAGTTTTTTATTTTTTGTCATACAAGGTCTCCAGAGTTGAAGGGGCTGGCGTGCGCAGATGGCCGTCTGGATCTGTGGCCTGTCTGCCGTCAGGCAGGCTGATTCTAGGAGTCCCTCTGTTGAAAAACAGCCGTAATCCGACCCTCTCAGGGTAAGTCTTCTTAGGGTAAGTCTTGAGGTCTGCGCTGGCGTACGGCCAGCCAGGCCAGCGCCAGTCCGGTCAGCCCCAGCGGCAGCAGCGAGCCCAGATTCAGCAGCGCCCAGCCCTGGGTCGTCACCAGCACGCCCGAGGCCAGAGAGGTGACCGCCAGCACGGCAAAAATGCAGAAATTCAGCGCGCCCTGCGCCTTGTCTTTTTCTTCCGGCCGGTAAGCCGTCAGCGCCAGCGCGGTGGCGCCGGTGAACAGGAAATTCCAGCCCAGCCCGAGCAGCAGCAGCGCGACCAGAAACTGGCTGAATTCGACGCCGGTCAGCGCCACCGCGACGCAGGCGACATTCAGCGCCAGCCCCGCCGCCATCACCGGCAGCGTACCAAAGCGCTTGATCAGGTGGCCGGTGAAAAAGCCCGGCGCAAACATGCCGATCACATGCCACTCCAGCACCAGCGCCACGTCGGAAAAGGGCAGGCCGCAGATTTGCATGGCAATCGGCGTGGCCGCCATCAACAGGTTCATCACGCCGTAGCCGAGCGCCCCGGCGCTGGCGGCAACGAGGAAAGCGGGCCGGCGCAGGATCTGGCCCAGCGGCCGCCCGCCGTCGCTGCCGCTTTGCTTGGGCGGCTGCGGCGGAAAGTCGATAAAAGCCAGCAGCGCCATCGCCAGCAGCGCAACGCCCGCCAGCGCGAGGTAGGCCCCCGCAAAGGGCACCGCCGTCAGGCTGCGCGTGGCCGCCGCCAGATTCGGCCCGGCCACGCCGCCCAATAAGCCGCCCGCCAGCACCAGCGAGACGGCTTTTTCCCGAAACGCGGGCGCGGCCAGTTCGGCAGCGGCAAAGCGGTAAAGCTGGGCGTTGGCGTTGTAGTAGCCCGCCACCAGCGTGGCCGTGGTCAGCAGCCAGAAGTTGTGGCTGTAGGCGGCGTAGCAGCACAGCAGCGCCGATGCCGCCGCCACCGCCAGCCCGAGCTGAAACGACAGCCTGCGGCCAAAGCGGCGCTGGGCGCGCGCCACCAGCCCGGTTGAGAGCGCCCCGCCGACGACATAGGCCATGACGGGCAGCGTCGCCATCCAGCCCAGCGGCGCCAGACTCAGGCCCACCAGGCCGTTGATGGCGATGAAGGTGACGTTGTTGGTCAGGAACAGGCCCTGGCAGATGGCTAAAAGCCAGAGGTTTTTGTTCATGAGGGGATCCGGTTGGACGATGGAGTGGCCGCCCGATGGCGCCGCCACCGGGTTATGCCACCGAGTTATGCCAGCGTCAGCAGCGCCAGGCAGGCCAGCGGCGCGGTTTCGGCGCGCAGCACACGCGGCCCCAGCGTGACGGGGGCAAAACCGCAGGCGAGGGCGGCGGCTTCTTCGGCCGGACTCAGTCCGCCTTCGGGGCCGTTCAGGAAGGTGAAGGCGTTTGAGTCGCTGCCCGCGACGATTTCCGCCAGCGGTCGGCTGCCGGGCTGCAGCGACAGCAGCAGCCGCGTGCCGCCAACCGGGGGCGCGGCTTCGGCATTGCCTGTCGCATCGCGGGCGGCGCTGGCCGTAGCCTCTGCTGCGCCAGCCGTTTGCGCCATGTCGGGCGTCGCGCTTTTCTTCAGCCAGTCGGCCAGCGTCAGCACCTCGTGAATCAGCGGCACGCGGTTGCGCCAGCATTGCTCGCAGGCGGCTGACGCGGCGGCGCGCCAGTGCGCCAGCTTTTTGTCAGCGCGCTCGCTTTTTAGGCGCAGCACGCTGCGCTCGCTCATCAGGGGCTGGATGCTGGCTGCGCCCAGTTCGGTGGCTTTTTCGATCAGCCAGTCCATGCGGTCGTTGGCGGGCATACACACGGCCAGATGAATGGCGCGGCGGGCCTCGCGTTCGGTGGCCAGGTAAGCGCCGACCAGCACATCGACATCGCTGCGGCCCATGCGCACCACGGTTGCGGCGAACTCGCCCTCGGTGCTGCCCTGGGCACCCTCTTCGGCATGGCCCCGGCCGTTGAACAGCGTGATGGCGTCGCCCGGCTGCAGGCGCAGCACCTGCACATGGCGGGCCGCCTGGTCGGGCAGCGTGAGGGTCTGGCCGGGAACCAGCGCGATGTCGGCGTAAAAACGGGCGCTCATGGGCGGGCTTTCAAAAGGTGTAGCCGATGCGGGTTTCGTTGCCTTCGATCTCGTCGAGCAACACCATCAGCGGCCCGAGCGGGCGGTACCGGGCGCAGGTGGCGCGGGCGTATTTCATGAAGCGCGGTGCGTCGGCTAAATACTTGGGCTTGCCGTCGCGCAGCGTCAGCCGGGCAAAAATGCCCAGCACTTTTAGGTGGCGCTGCAGGCCCATCCATTCGACGGCGTGATAAAACTCGCCGAAATCGTCGCCGACCGGCAGACCGGCCTTGCGCGCCTTTTGCCAGTAGCGCACCGTGATGTCGAGCACGACTTCCTCGTCCCAGCTGAGAAACGCGTCGCGCATCAGGCTGGCGATGTCGTAGGTGATCGGGCCGTAAACGGCGTCCTGGAAGTCCAGAATGCCCAGCTCGCCGTTTTTGTCCACCATCAGATTGCGCGGCATGAAGTCGCGATGCACGAAGACGCGGGCGCCGTCGAGCGCGTTCAAATTGTTCGCCTTGATCTGCGCGAACAGCGGCGCCAGCTTGGTGATGGCTTCGGCGTCCGGCGCAAAACCCCGGTGCTGGCTGACGTACCACTCGGGAAACAGCGCCAGCTCGCGCGACAGCAGCGCGTCGTCGTAAGGCGGCAGCACGCCGGGTTTTGAGGCAAGCTGCCAGCGCACCAGCAGGTCGGTCGCGCCCATGTAGAGATCAAACTGCGCGGGCGTCGGCTCAAACAGGTTTTCAATCGCGGCGGGCGGGGCGATCACGTCGAGCATGGTTTGCGTGCCCAAATCACTCAGCAGCATGAAGCCCTGCGCCTGATCCCAGGCCAGCACCTGCGGCGCCCTGAGGCCCGCCTCGTGCATCAGACCGGCGATTTTGACGAAGGGCGCGCAGTCTTCGAGCGCGGGCGGCGCGTCCATGATGATGCAGCTGGCGCCCGAGGCGCTGTCAATCCTGAAGTAGCGCCGGAAGCTGGCGTCGGCCGAGGCCAGGCGCACGCTGTCGGGCAGCAGCGCGTGCTGCGGCGCGACGCTGGCCAGCCATTGTGAAAAAGCGCTGGCGCGGGCCGGGTCAGTCCAGGCAAGAGGGGAAACAGTCATAAGGGTGTGGGGCGCTTTTGTCGGTGCGGCAGCGGGCCGCCGACGGGTTGAAGGGCTCATGGATAATCAGGCCTGATTTTACAGACGGGCTCATCACTCCTTATCCATGATGCCTCACGCATCCCGCGCCTCTTTTCTTCTTTCCCCGGTGGCCGATGCGGTCTCCCGGCTGGCGCTGTGCGCCTGGCTGGGTCTGAGCGTCGCCGGGACGGCTCACGCCCAGGCCCGCGCTGGCCAGGCAAAGCCGCCCCTGCCTGCCGCGCCGGTGCCGCTGGCCGCACCGCCGCTGGCCACGCTGCAGCTCAAAAGCTCGCCGATGCTGGCCGAACAGCCGTCCCGAACGCCCGAGAGCCAGGGGCCGGTCTTTGTCAGCGGCGACAAGATCTCGGGCCGCACCGATCTGGAAACCGTGGTTGAGGGAAATGCCGAGCTGCGCCGGGGCGTGACCTCGATGCGCGCCGACCGCATCGAGTACGTTCAGTCCGACGACCAGCTCAAAAGCCAGGGCCATGTGCGCATCAACAACGCGGGCAACCGCTTTGAAGGCCCGCTGCTGGAGCTCAAGCTGGAGCGCTTTGAAGGCTTTTTCAGCAGCCCGCGCTACAGCCTGCTGGGCCGGGGCAACGGCCAGGCCGAGCGCATCGACTTCATCGACGACAAGCACATGACGGCGCACCGCGTCAGCTACACCAGCTGCGAGCGCGGCAACGAAGAGAGCTGGAAACCAGCCTGGGAGCTGACCGCCACCCGCATCGACTTTGATATGGCGCAGGAACGCGGCCTGGCCAGCGGCGCGGTCGTGCGCTTCAAGGGCGTGCCGATTCTGGGCTTTCCCAAGGTCAGCTTTCCGCTCAGTGACAAGCGCCAGTCCGGCTTTCTGCCGCCGACCATCGGTATCGATTCACTGAACGGCTTTGAGCTGCGCCAGCCTTATTACCTGGACATTGCGCCGAACCGGGACGCGACTTTTTCACCCGCCATCCTGAGCAAGCGCGGCGTCGATCTGGCCGGAGAATTCCGCTACCTGGAGCCGGACTACAAGGGCCAGCTGCGCGCCAATTTGCTGCCCGGCGACCGGCTGCGCGGCACAGACCGCTGGTCTTATTCGCTGCAGCATGCCGCCTCGATTGACACTGGCCTGAGCGCCGTGGGCCGACTCGGGCTGAACCTGAACCTGAACCGGGTCAGCGACAACGACTACTGGCGCGATTTCCCGATAGCCAGCGGCGCGACCACCCAGCGGCTGCTGACCCAGGACGCCACGCTGAGCTGGAGCCGGGGCTATTTCACCTCGTCGCTGCGGGCGCTGAAGTGGCAAACGCTGCAGGATGTGGCTTCGCCGATCGTGCCGCCTTACGACCGGCTGCCACAGCTCACCGCTGCCTATACGCGCTTCGATGCGCCGCTGGCCGGGCTGGGCAACGGTTTTGACTGGTCGGTGACCGGCGACTACACGCGTTTTTCCGCCGACGAGAGCCTGACCAAGCAGACGAACGGCAACCGGCTGTTCACCCAGCTTCAGCTCAGCCGCCCGTGGCTGTCGCCGGGCGGCTTCATCACGCCCAAAGTGCAGTTGCACGCGACCAGTTACCAGTTCGATGTGCCGCTGGCCAACGGCGCGACCAGCGCCACGCGCGTGGTGCCGACTTTCAGCCTGGACAGCGGCCTGCAGTTCGAGCGCGCCGCCAGCTTTTTCGGCCGCAGCTTTACCCAGACGCTGGAGCCGCGCGCGTTTTACGTGCGAACGCCGTTCCGCGACCAGAGCAATCTGCCCAACTACGACTCGGGCGCGAACAGTTTCAACTTTGCCACCGTGTTCACCGAGAACGCCTTTGTCGGCAACGACCGGATTTCGGACGCCAACCTGCTCACGCTGGGCGTGACCTCGCGGCTGCTGGATCCGGTGACGGGCGCCGAGGCGCTGCGCTTTGGCGTCGCCCAGCGCCTGCGCTTTGCCGATCAGAAGGTCGCGCTGCCGGGCGCCTTGCCGGTCACCGACCGGGTCAGCGACCTGCTGGCGGGCGCTTCGGTCAACTGGGTGCCGCAGTGGTCGTTTGACGGCACCGTGCAGTACAACCCCAAGCTCAGGCAGTCCGAGCTGGCCTCCATCGGCGTGCGCTACAACCCCGGCAACTACCGCACCATCAGCGCCGCGTTGCGCCGCCAGCGCGGCATCAGCGAGCAGGTCGATGTCGGCTGGCAGTGGCCGATCAACGACCTGTGGGGCGACAAGGGCCGCGACCTGGGCGCCGGTCAGGGCCAGGGCGGCGGGCGCTACTACAGCGTCGGCCGTCTGAACTACAGCACGCTGGACAAAAAGCTCGTCGATGCCGTCGTCGGCGTCGAGTACGACGGCTGCTGCTGGATTGGCCGCGTCGTGCTGCAGCGCTCGCAAAGCAGCACCTCCACGGCCAGCACCAAGTTGCTGTTCCAGCTCGAACTCGTCGGCTTCTCGCGCATAGGCGCCAGCCCGCTGCAAACCCTCAAGACCAATGTGCCGCGCTACCAGTACCTGCGCGACACCACCAGCCTTCCCAGCCGCTTCACCACTTATGACTAAACACCGTTTTTTCACCGGCTTCGCGCCGGCCAAGCCGCTGGCCACCGCCTTGGTGCTTTTGCTGGCCCTGCCTTTGACCGGGGTGCAGGCTCAGGGGCTCAAACCCTCGGGCGCCAGTTCGCTGCGCCTGCCCAGCGCTTCGGCCAGCCCCGCGCCGACCGGCCAGGCCAGCGGCCAGCAGAGCGCCGATTTCATCGTCGTGGTCGTCAACTCCGAGCCGATCACCAACAACGAAGTCCGCACCAAGCTGATGCGCACCGAGTTGCAGTTCAAGCAGCAGGGCCTGGCGATTCCGCCGCGCAGCGAGCTGGTGCCGCAGCTGCTCGAACGGATGATCCTGGACAAGGCGCAGCTGCAGGCGGCGCAGGCCTCGGGCCTGAAAGTCGATGACAGCGCCGTCGATGCCGCCGTCCTGTCGATTGCCAGCCAGAACCAGATCAACCTCGATGAGCTGCGCCGCCGCCTGAAGGCCGACGGGATTGACTACCAGCAGTTCCGCGCCGAGCTGCGCGACGAGCTGCTGGTGACGCGGCTGCGCCAGCGCGAAGTCGAGTCCAAGGCCAGCGTCAGCGAGCAGGAGATTGACCAGTACCTGCGCGACCAGCAGAGCGGCGCAAGCGCTTCCGCCAATATGCTCAATCTGGGCGAAATCCTGCTGCCGCTGCCAGAAAACGCCACGCCCGAGCAGCTCGCCGCCCAGCAGGCGAAAGCCCAGAAGGTGCTGGAACGCGCCCGCGCCGGGGGCGATTTTGCGGCGCTGGCGGCCGAGTTTTCGGCGTCCAAATCGCGCGGCGAGGGCGGCCAGATGGGCTTGCGCTCGGCCGAGCGCTACCCGCCGCTGTTTGTCGAGGCGACAAAAAACCTGCGCGCTGGCGAGCTCGCTGGCCCGGTGCGCAGCGGCGCCGGTCTGCACATCCTGAAGGTGCTGGAGAAAAAACAAGGCGGCGTACCCGATGCCGTCGTCACCCAGACCCACGCCCGCCACATCCTGCTGCGTCTGAGGCCGAAGTTCACCGAAGCGGCGGCAGTGGAAAAACTCGCCGCCTTCAAAAAGCGCATCGAAGCCGGTCAGGCTGACTTTGCCGCGCTGGCGCGCGAGAACAGCCAGGACGGCTCAGCCAAGCAGGGCGGCGACCTGGGCTGGGCGGCGCCCGGCATGTTCGTGCCCGAGTTTGAAGCCACGATGAACGCGCTCGGGCCGAACCAGATTTCCGAGCCGCTGGTGTCGCGCTTTGGTGTGCATCTGCTGCAAGTGCTGGAGCGCCGCGAGGCGCCGCTGTCAGAGCGTGAGCAGCGCGAGACGGTGCGCGAACTGCTGCGCGGCAAAAAACAAAATGAAGCCTATGCGCTGTGGGCCCAAGAGCTGCGCGGCCGGGCCTACGTCGAATTACGAGAACTTCCCCAGTGAAACATATTCCCCGCAAGCGTTTCGGCCAGCATTTTCTGACCGACCGGCTCATTATTCAGGCCATCGTCGATGCGATTGGCCCGCAGCCGGGCCAGCCTATGGTCGAAATCGGCCCCGGCCTGGCGGCGCTGACGCAGCCGCTGGTCGAGCGCCTGGGCCACCTGACGGTGATTGAATTAGACCGCGATCTGGCCAAACAGCTGCGCGGCCATCCGCGCCTGAGCGTGGTCGAGTCGGACGTGCTGCGCGTCGATTTTCGCCAGCTGGCCGAGCAGGTGCGTGCAGAAGGCGCCGTGCGCGCTTTGCACCCTTCGAGCGCCCCGGCCCCTGCTGCGGATGCTCCGGCGGGCAGCGCAGCGCACGAGGGTGACGGGGCGGTGGCGCCCAAGCTGCGCGTCGTCGGCAACCTGCCGTACAACATTTCGACGCCGATCCTGTTTCACCTGCTCGACGCGGTTGATGTGATTGAAGACCAGCATTTCATGCTGCAAAAGGAAGTCATAGACCGCATGGTCGCCAGCCCCTCGACCGGCGACTACGGCCGCCTGAGCGTGATGCTGCAATGGCGCTACGCGATGGAAAACGTGCTGTTCGTGCCGCCGCAGAGTTTTGATCCGCCGCCGCGTGTCGATAGCGCCATCGTGCGCATGGTGCCGCGTGCCGAACCGGCTGTGCTGGACGTGAATCTGCTCAGCGAGCTGGTGCGCGTGGCCTTCAGCCAGCGGCGCAAGTTGCTGCGCCACACGCTGGGCCAGTGGCTGGAGCAAAAGGGATTTGCGGGCGAGTTTGAGGTCAAGCGCCGCGCCGAAGAAGTGCCGGTGGCCGAATACCTGGCGCTGGCGCAGCAGGTGGGGGCGATGGCGCCAACTGCACCCGCTTGAACGAAAAAAGCCCGCAGACTCTGCGGGCTTTTTTACGCGAAACTGAAACCGTCGTTTCAGGCCGCCGTGAGCCAGTAGCTCGCGTTGAATGGACTGCTCATGCGCAGCGCCAGCGGCGACACGTCAAGCAGTTTGTCGG
>JAPLPS010000202.1 GCA_026400075.1 Polaromonas sp. | reverse complement strand
TGAGCGCAGCTTGCTCGTCGGCGCGCATGGCCTGCCGCTGATGGGCACCGGCGACTGGAATGACGGCATGAACCGCGTCGGCCACGAGGGGCGCGGCGAATCGGTCTGGCTGGGCTGGTTTTTGTGCAGCGTCGTCGAGCAGTTTGTGCCGGTGGCGCTCAAGCGCGGCGACACGGCCCGCGCCCAGCGCTGGCTTGAAGCGCGCCAGGGCTGGATCACCGCGCTGCACGCGGCGGGCTGGGACGGCGCGTGGTTTCGCCGCGCCTTTTTCGACAACGGCGCGCCGCTCGGCGCCAGCGCCAACGACGAAGGCCGCATTGACCTGATCGCGCAGGCCTGGTCGGTGCTGTCGGGCGCCTCGACCCCGGCCTTCACGGCACCCGCAATGCAGGCGATGCAGCGCCAGCTCATCGACGACAAGGCCGGACTGCTGAAATTGCTGGATCCGCCGTTTCAGCATTCGGCGAACAACCCCGGCTACATCCAGGCCTACCCGCCGGGCGTGCGCGAAAACGGCGGCCAGTATTCGCACGCGGGCGTCTGGGCGCTGATGGCGCAGGCGCTGACCGGCGATGTTGAAGGCGCCTGGCGCAGCTTTGAATACCTGAGCCCGGCGCACCGCAGCATGCACCCGGAGCGCGGCCCAGCCTACGAGCTGGAGCCTTATGTGATGGCGGGCGATGTGTACAGCGCCGCGCCCTATGTGGGCCGGGGCGGCTGGAGCTGGTACACCGGCTCGGCCGCCTGGCTGTACCGGGCGGCGCTGGAAACGCTGCTCGGTCTGGCAGTGCAGCCGGGGCGCCTGTCGCTGTCGCCGCGCCTGCCCGCACACTGGCCGGGCGTCGAAATCCGCCTGAAGCTGCAGGGCCATGAACTGGCGCTGCGCTGGCAGCGAGAAGCGTCAACGCCTCCGCCCCGCGCCGACCGGCTGCTCGCCTGGGGCGAGTGGGTGCAACTGGACAGCCTGCCAGCGCACGCCGTGCTGCTGGTGCAGGGCGACGCCCCGCCACCCGACCAGGAAGCACTCAGCCCGCAATCGCCTCGCGCACCGCGCTGAGCTGGCGGCGCGACACCGCCAGCAGCTCGTCCAGGCCGTGCAGGCGCACCGCCCAGCCTTCGCCCTCCTCCGGGTCGAAATGCTTTTCCAGCGCCCGCACCGCGTGCCGGGCAATCAGGGCGTTGCGGTGAATGCGCAAGAAGCGCCCGCCATACAGCGCCTCCAGTTCGCCCAGCGAGCCGTCCAGAATGTAGCTGCGCCGCGTGGTGCGCACGGTGATGTATTTCAGCTCGGCCTTGAAATACAGCACTTCTGCCAGCGGCACACGCTCGGTGCGGCCGCGATCCTGAATCAGCACGGTGTCTTCCATCCTCGGCGCCTGCAGTGCTGGCCGCGCCTGAATAAAACGCTCGACCTTTTGCAGCGCCTGCTCCAGCCGCTGCAGCCGCACCGGCTTGGTCAAATAATCGACCGCTTCCAGTTCAAACGCCTGCACCGCGTGCTCGGCGTAGGCGGTGACAAACACCACGGCGGGCGGGCACGGCAGGGCGGCGATATGGCGCGCCAGCGTCAAGCCATCGGCGCCGGGCATGTGGATGTCCAGCAGCACCGCGTCAAACGTCTGGCGCTGCAGCGCCTGCATGGCCTGCACGGCGTCGCCCGCCTCGGCGCCGACCTGCGCGGTGGGCGCCTTGCAGTCGCCGAGCAGCGTGCGCAGGCGCGATCTGGCCAGCGCCTCGTCATCGACCAGCAAAATATTGAGTTGCTTCACGCGGGAATCTCCAGCCTGACCTGAAATAAGCCATTTTTAAACACCGCCCGGAACCGGGCCTGCACATCATGCAGCAAAAAAAGGCGCTCGCGCACATTGGCCAGCGCCAGCCCGTGCCCGGCCCGGCCCGCGCCGCCCGGCACCGAATTGGTCACTTTGATCAGCACCGTACTGCCACGCCTGAGCGTCGAAATCTTGATCTGCGCGCCGCTGGCGCTCGGCTCGACGCCGTGCAGCACGGCGTTTTCCACCAGCGGCTGCAGCAGCAGCGGCGGCAGTCGGGCCAGGTCGGCGCTGGCGTCCAGGCTCCACTGCACCTGCAGTCGCTCGCCGAAGCGGATTTTTTCAATTGCCAGGTAGCGCTGGGCGAGCGCGATTTCCTGCGCCAGCGTGACCGACTCGGCCGGATCGGCCAGCGCGCTGCGAAACAGCTCGGCCAGGTCTTCCAGCACCGCCTCGGCCTGGGCCGGTTCGGCGCGCACCAGCGCAATCGCACTGTTGAGCGTGTTGAACAAAAAATGCGGCCGGATGCGCGACTGCAGCTCGGCCAGCCGCGCCGCCGTGGCCGCAGGCGTCAGCGCCTTGGCGCGCCAGAACAGCCCGGCCAGCACCATCGCCGACAGCAGCGCCCCAGCCGCCGCACTGGCCCACCACGGCGCGGACTGCTGCCCCAGCAGAGCCAGCATCGCGCAGCCATACAGCCCGGCGGCGGCGCCGATCAGCGTGCCCGCCAGCCACTGGCGCCAAAGTGCCAGCCGGTTCAAATAACGCTTGAGCGCGCACACCGCAATCAGCCAGACCAGCGTGGCGGGCAGCAGGCCGCCGGTCAGCAGCGCAAAGCGCATCAGCCAGTCAAAAAAACCGCCCGCCCCAAACATCGCCGCCACCCCGGCCACCGTCTGCACAAACAGCACGGCGCGCAGCACCACGCCGACATGGCAGGCGTCAAACATGCTGGCGCGCACCAGCGGCGGCGCCAGCGCAGCGCCCGCCGGACTCACGCTGCTCGGCAGCGTCGATTCATCAAAGCGGCTGAAACTGGCGGGCAGCGGGCTGGCCTGCGCGGGGGAGGACGGGTTCTTCATGGCGTCAAGGCGGCGTTTGGGGCGTAGATAGAATCAAAACGGCGAGTATTACACCGCCCGCCCCGGCCCATGATTCCCACCCCCAAGAAAGCCCGTCATGCATCCATCCGACAAAAAATCCCATGCCAGCGCCGCCCTGTTGCCCACCCTGCTGGTGGCGCTGCTGTCGCTCAGCGCGCATGCACAGGCGCAAACCCGCGACGGCGCGCTGCGCAACCAGTTCACCGGCACCAGCAAGTGTTTTGATGTGGTCAACGATGGAAGCAACAACCGGCTGCAGATGGCCGCATGCGGCAACTACTCCGGCCAGCACTGGACGCTGAGCGCCACCCCGCAAAAAGGCTACTGGCGCCTGCGCAACGACTTTACCGGGCAGAGCAAGTGCCTCGACATCGTCAACGACGGAAAGAACAACAAGCTCATCATGGCCAATTGTGCGAATGTCACCGGCCAGTTCTGGAGCCAGGAAGGGGCGCCCAACTACCGCCTGCGCAACACGTTTTCCGGCCCAGACCTCTGCCTGGATGTGATCAATGACGGGCAAAACAAGCAGCTGCAAATGGCCAGCTGCGGCAATTACTCCGGGCAATCGTGGCGCCTGAGCGGCCAGTAAATCGTCCCCCTGCCGGGCGGCGGGCGGCGGCGTTTTGAGCGCAGATAAAATCAAAACGACAACTATTGCACCGGCCACCCCGGCCCGTGCCCGCCTCCCCCGAAAGCCCGCGATGAATCAATTCGACAAAAAATCCCAAGCCTGGTCTGCCCTGTTCTCCGAACCGATGAGCGACCTGGTCAAGCGCTACACCTCCAGCGTGTTCTTTGACAAGCGCCTGTGGCTGGCCGACATCACCGGCTCGCTGGCCCACGCCGACATGCTGGCCGCGCAAGGCATCATCGCCAGCGCCGACCACGAAGCCATCAAAACCGGCATGGCGCAAATCACTCTAGAGATCGAATCCGGCGCGTTTGAATGGAAGCTCGACCTCGAAGACGTGCATCTGAACATCGAGGCGCGCCTGACCCAGCTGGTCGGCGACCCCGGCAAGCGCCTGCACACGGGCCGCTCGCGCAACGACCAGGTCTCCACCGACGTGCGCCTGTGGCTGCGCGGCGAGATTGACCTGATCGGTGGCCTGCTGAGCGACCTGCAAAAGGCGCTGGTCGAGATTGCCGAGAAAAACGTCGAAGTCATCCTGCCCGGCTTCACGCACCTGCAAGTGGCCCAGCCGGTCAGCTTTGGCCACCACATGCTGGCTTACGTCGAAATGTTCTCTAGAGACGCCGAGCGCATGATGGAAGTGCGCCGCCGCGTGAACCGCCTGCCACTGGGCGCCGCCGCACTGGCCGGCACCAGCTACCCGCTGGACCGCGAGCGCGTCGCCACCACGCTGGGCATGGTCGATGAAAACGGCCAGCCGCAAGTCTGCCAAAACAGTTTAGATGCCGTCAGCGACCGCGATTTTGCGATTGAATTCACGGCAGCCGCGTCGCTGGCGATGATTCACATCAGCCGCTTCAGCGAAGAGCTGATTTTGTGGATGAGCCAGAATTTCAGCTTTATCCACATTGCCGACCGCTTCACGACCGGCAGTTCGATCATGCCGCAGAAGAAAAACCCGGATGTGCCGGAACTGGCGCGCGGCAAAACGGGCCGCGTCGTCGGCCATTTGATGGGCTTGATTACCCTGATGAAAGGCCAGCCGCTGGCTTATAACAAAGACAATCAGGAAGATAAAGAGCCGCTGTTTGACACGGTGGACACGCTCAAAGACACGCTGCGCATTTTTGCCGAAATGGTCGAAGGCATTACCGTGAAACCTGAAGCGATGGAACGCGCTGCGCTGCGCGGCTACGCCACCGCCACCGATCTGGCCGATTACCTGACGAAAAAAGGCCTGCCTTTCCGCGATGCCCACGAAACCGTCGCCCACGCCGTCAAAGCCGCCACGACGCACCAGGTCGATTTGTCCGAACTGCCGCTGGCCGTGCTGCAGGAATTCAACCCGTCGATTGAAAAAGATGTTTATGAAGTGCTGAGTTTGCGCGGCTCGCTGAATGCGCGCAGCACGCTGGGCGGCACGGCACCTGCGCAGGTCAGGATGCAGATTGCGCGGCACCGGGCGCGGCTGGGGTGAGTTTTTTGATTGGGCGTTTTTAGCGGGTGCAGCTTGCTATTATTTCAATAGCTTCTTATGCAGATGCATGCCTGCGCTAGAGGCCCGAATGATTAAAAAATATCCGCAGAGCAAGCACGCTGCGGATATTTTTCACTCTTGGGAAGAAAATATGGCCGGATTTCAATGACGCTATTTTTCGACTTGCCACTTGTCCAATATAGCCTTCGCAGTATTAATGCTCGGCGATTCGATAGCATTAAATATCACCAAGGCTTCCTTCATCAAATCCACAGCCCGTTGTCGTTCAGTTACAGCACCTCTCTCCTTTAAGGTCAAGGCAAGATTGAATAAACTGCTACTTTCACCACGCTTGTCGCCAATCCCCCTAAAAATACTAACTGCTTGTTCACAAAACTCAAAGGCACGATTGTGCTCCCCTAAAGAGGCACAGACTATGCTCATAGCCCCTACATTGAAGGCTTCACTACGTTTATTGCCAATCGCACAAGCAATAGCCAGTGATTGTTCGTGAAATTCAATAGCGCGTCGAGATTCTCCCAAATTGAACCATGCACAACCCAAATTACCCAAGTGGCTACCTTCAGCATGTTTATTTCCCACTTGGCGCGCAATACTCAACGCTTGTTCGTAAAACAACATAGCATGGCGGTTTTCACCTAGGTCAGTCCAGAAACGTCCAAAATTTCCTAAAATTTGGCCCTCAACGTTTTTATCACCAGTTTTCTGCGAAATTTTCACGGCTTGCTCATAAGAATAAATCGCCAGCTGAATTTCACCTAATGCTGCACAAGCATTGGCCAGGTTTCCCAAGCAGGCACTTTCATCATGTTTATGTCCAATCTCACGGGCAATGGCCAAGGCTTGCTGGTAACAAATTTTTGCAAGGCATATTTGACCCAAGGCGTAGAAAGCGCTACCCAGCGACTCCAAGCTCATGCCTTCGGTACGCCTGTCCCCCACTTCACGCGCAATTGCCAAGCTCGCTTCAAAGTTTTGTTTGGCAATCGACGCCTGCCCCAACTTTAAACGCTCCTGACCAATGGCTCCCAAAATTTTAGCCTCGTCTCCACGCTTGCCCGCTTTGCGATAAGCATCAAGCTGAGTCTGCCATTGAGCCAAACGCTGCGCCACGCCAGCTTGCGTGTCATCGCTCAGATTCAAATCCGATTCCTTGCCACATACCAAAGCATCCAACACCTTTTCAGACTGCGTTTTGCGCAAATCAAACACATGGCTGCGCCAGTGCCACAGGTCGGGTGCCCATTTAGCCATCGCGGGCTCCAGCAGTTCCGACATCCAGATCAGCACCGGGCCATCGAAAGTGGCAGGCCACAAATCGCGCTGCAGGTTGGCGGTCGCCAGATAAGCACTTTTCTGCTCTTCTCTGTTGCACAGTTCGGGGTTGTAGTTCACCCGGCTTTCTAGGTTCACCAGCGTCAGGGCGGCGCGGCCATCGGTCAGTCCAGGCTTGGCGCTGTGCGCGGCAAATGCGGTCGCGGCGCTGCCCAGCAAGGATGTTTCCGCGCTTTCCGTGCGCAGGTCAACCAGTAGCAAATCCACTCCGCTGGCTTGCAGTTTTTCCTGAAGATACCGATTGATCTGGTCACGCACCCGCATGTCATCGTGAAGGGCCAAGGCCAGCCGGAAACCGCGTGTCTGGGTCAAGAAAATCTCCAGCCCCCGCAAGTCGGACGGGTTGGCCAGCAGGCTGAGCGGACTGGCTGGCGCTTCTTGCCGCTGCAATCCGGCCGTCTTGCGCGGCGGCGCTTTAAGCCGCTTGCGCTTTTTGGAGTGCATCTTGGAACTGCAAGGTGTCGCGCACGGGCGGCAGCACGTCATACCAGGAGTCGTCGCCGTTGTACTCCAGCACGCAACCCATGCCGATGAGTTCGGAGAAAAAGGCCCGTGCGGCAGCCACCGTGCTCACCGTGGCCAACCCGTCTGCCGGGTCATAGCCGCGCTTGGTCTGGTGAATTGCCGCCAGGATGGGGTAGTAAGCCGATCCGGGCTGAAGCAGGCGGACAAACTGAATGGCCAATTTTTTAGCCGCCGTGCGGGCGCTACTCATATCCACCTTTGTTTTTCCATCCACCTGGGCGTCGAGTTGCGCCTCATCCAGCAAGCGCAGCAATTCACGCACGCTGCCGCCACTTTGGTCAATCAAAAACAGCAGCGTTTCCGGCGCATCAAACACATCCGGCACCGACAGGCGCTTGTCCACCAGCCTCACCAAATCGGTAACACCTTGGTCGTGCCGATCACCGTTTTGCTGCCACAACTTGACGTTGGGCATGGTGAAAACATGCTGAAAAACATTCGCCAGATTCAGCGGGGCAATATTGATAGCCAAAGGGGCGGTGTAGATCACATCGGCCCGCAGGCCCAGCAGCATGTCAGTGCCGGAATCAAACAGTTGCCGCGCTTTTTCCGGTGAACGGATTCGATCCAGATTATCCTGAACGATCAACAGCCGGGCAGGTTTTCCAGCAGAGCGCAGCTTGTCATGCGCGTGGTCCAGAAATTCATTGACCAACTCCAGCAATTCAGAAGCGTAGTTTTGCGCTTTTCTGCGAATCTCCTTGCGCGTCGCTTCACTGCCGGAAATCATGGATTTCAGCCGGGCCAGCAATTTGATGGAGAAAATATAGGGCAGCCCGGTTTGCGCTTCGGTTTCGGCGGAGGTCTCCAAGCCAATTTCTTTTTTCCATTCAGTTTGGCTGGTGTAGGTTTTGTCCGCAAACCAGATAACGATCTTGCTCAGGGCGGCATCATCAACCGGGTGACCAAGCAGTTGGAAAGCTGCAGCAATCTGATCCACCATCCACAAAAACAAATCGCTGTATTCGCAATCGGATTCAAGCGACGGATCCAGGTAGATATGCACCGGCGTGAAGACTTGAGCGACGGTGAATTTCTTTTCAAGATTCAGCAAAAAGCTGCTTTTCCCTGAGCCACGATTGCCGATAAAAGCGCAGTGCGCCCAGGCGTTCGGCTGGCGGGCGGCATTTCGCAGGTGAATTTCCAGCTTGTTAAGCTCTTTGGTGCCCCGCGCAGCGCCGAGGTCCAGATACAGCGGACTATCTGGACCGACAGGATCAAGCTGCAAGCGCGACGACGAATCGGCCAATGTTCTGGCAGGCAGAAGGTTTAACGACTGCGAAGGTAAAGTAGTGCTCATGGAGGGTCAGAGTTGTAGGCTGGCTGGTGATTTTTGATGATATGCCATCGCACGACTGACTTTGATCTACGTCCTGGATCGAAGTACAACTGACGGTATCGACTTTTTGCGTGCTGCGCTCGGCCACTTGCGGCAGCTTCACAGCGACTCTCTGTCCTGCATTGGCAACTGCTCACGCTGCCCGGCCTCCAGCAAGGCGACAAATTCGTCGCCAAAATCTTTCAGGGCATTGACGAAGGCGGTACCCCGGTCAGCAGACACCGAGTCCAGCACCAGATCACTATCGGCATTGCGGAAAGTTTCCCCCGAAACCATGCAGACTCAGCCCGGCCCCTGCCGACTGGCCGCTTGCAACACAGCGGCATCGACGCCCGCCTGCCCGGCGCTGAGCACCCATTGCACCCAGGCGTCGGCGCTTGAATGGCTGTTGCGCATATCGCCCATCAGATTGCCCAGCGATTTGCCGGACAGACCGGTTAATTCGGCCACCCGCTCGCCATTGAAAATCGCCCTGACCGCTTCGCTTCTCGAATGCCGCAGCAGTGCCTGATCGAGCGACGCGCCAAAGCCGGGAAACTGCGCCCGCAGCGGCGCCGTCCAGACCGATTTATCCTGCGGAAAAACATAGCTGCCGTTAATGTCAGCGCGCTCGTTTTTAAAAGCCTGAAAACCCTGGGGGTCGGCCAGCCATTTTAAAAAAGTCGTGTAGGTTTTGCGCTTGATATCGCGGATCCGCGAGGTGGCATTGACATTTTCCAGCAGATAAATGGCCGGATTAAAGTAAGGCGATGAGGCCGTAAATCGAAAAATATCTTCCAGCGTGTCAAAGCCCTGCGCAAAGCGCACCGGGTCATAACCCATAAAAGTCAGCGCTTTATTCACATCCAGCGTGATCGCAATTTCGGCAATCAGGTGCGTGCTGCTGGCGCGCAGCGGAAAATACAAGCCTTCAAATCCGTGCTTGAGTCCCATCTTGTGGGCAATCCGGCCGACAAGATTGCCCAGATCGTTCCATGAAAAATAGGCTTTGGCATACTCAAACTTGTCGTCTGGAATGGCGATCAGGTCGATTTGAAAGCCGTCAAAATCAAAGCTGGTGACATTTCCATTGCGATACACCTCGCGGGATTTAAATGCTTTTTCCAGCAGGTCTTTGTAATCGGCGCGCAGGCCGCCGGAGGCCATCAACACGTCCATGTCGCCGAAATCGAGCTTTTGACGGTAAGCCTCAATGGCGCACAGCAGGCGCTGATCGCCGACAACGCTGCGTATTATTTCAAGAACCTTTGGCACGAGCGCATGGTACTCACCGGCATCCAGCCGGTGAGTTTGAATTGATTTCAGCGCATTTCCGCCCATGACAGATTCCTTCAATAACTGGAGATGGCAGCAGGTTCAGAACTATTAAACTGAAATACGGTAACAGGTGCATCTTTCAGATCGTGACGCTCGTCAAACCGGTAGCTGCCCGCAATGCCTTTGTACTGCACTTTTTTCAAGGCAACGGCGTATTGTTTCGGTTCGATGGAGCCTGCCACTTTCATCGCTTCAGCCATTAAATTCAAACCATCAAAGAAAGAGGCCGCATAGACATCAGGCAAGCGGTTGAATTTTTTCTTGAAATCTGCGGTAAAACTTTTACCCTCTGCCGACTCAAGCATGGAACGGCCTTGCGTGCAGTAGATATACGAACCAATCGCATCGCCGCCAAGCCGCCCCATTTCAGAGGAGCAGATGCCATCGCCGCCGAGAAACAGGGATTTTATTCCCTGCTGCTTGAGCTGCCTGACCAGCGGGCCAGCCTGCGGGGCGGCGCCGCCGTAGAAAACCGCATCTGGTTTTTGGCCCTTGATGGTGCTCAGAATCGGTGCAAATTCAGTCGCCTTCTCGGCAATGGACTGGCGGCCCAGCACCTGCATACCTATGGATTTGGCGACCTTTTCAAATTCATCGGCCAAGCCCTGGCCGTAAGCCGTCCGGTCATCAATGATGGAGACGGTTTTGACGCCGAGTTTTATCAAGGCAAAAGTGGCCAGCTTGCCGCCTTGCTGACTGTCACTGGCGACCACACGAAACACGTAGGGCAGATTTTGCCGCGTGATTTGGGGATTGGTCGCCACCGTGGCCATCACGATTCCAGCGTCGTTATAAACCTTTGAAGCGGGCAGCGCTACCGCCGAGTGGTAGGGGCCAAGAACCCCTTTCACGCCCGCATCAACCAGCTTTTTGGCCACCGTCACGCCCGACTGGATGTCCACATGGTCATCCTCCGAAACAATTTCAAATTGCAGCTTTTTGCCCGCGATGACCAGTCCGCGCGCATTCAGGCGCTCTGCCGCCATCTGCAGTCCGGCTTCATTATCCTTGCCGATAGCGGCCTGCGCCCCCGACAGCGGACTGCTAAAGCCGATTTTCACGGTTTGAATTTCCTCAGCCTGAACCAGCAAAGGCGCAAAAACAGCCAGCATGACAGGCATCAAAGACTTGTGTAACGACATATATACCTTAAGTTAAAATAAATTACCCCCATGAAAACCCTATATTTTTAGCACATAAATCAGTTTTACTTCAATCTCTCCCGGAGAAGGCTTTGCTTATTATTACAATTCAGCATGATTTACGAGCAGATTTCAAATTGATTATAGATAAATAAAATAATCCACACCATCAACTTTTCCATGCAATAAATTCATGCGCGCTCTGGTGCGACGAAACGCTGAGCGCCGCCGTCATTGACCCCGGCGGCGACCTGCCGCGCATTCTGGCCGAGGTCAAGCGCCTGGGCCTGAAACTCGAACAAATCTGGCTCACCCACGCCCACATCGACCACGCGGGCGGCACCGGCGAGCTGGCGCAACAGCGCCATCTGCCCATCGTCGGCCCGCATCCGGGCGACCAGTTCTGGATTGACGGCCTGGCGCTACAAAGCCGCCAGTTCGGTTTTCCACCCGCGCTGCCCTTCACGCCGACACGCTGGCTGCACGATGGCGACACGGTCACCGTCGGCATTGAGACGCTGAACGTTCGCCATTGCCCCGGCCACACGCCCGGCCATGTGGTGTTTCACGCGCCGCAAATCGAGCGCGCTTTTGTCGGCGACGTGCTGTTTGCGGGCAGCATTGGCCGCACCGACTTTCCGCAGGGCAACCACGACCAGCTGATCACCAGCATCACGCAGCGCCTGTGGCCTATGGGCGACCAGACGGTGTTCATTCCGGGCCACGGGCCGGAAAGCACTTTCGGGCAGGAGCGCAAAAGCAACCCCTATGTGCGCGGCACCTGAAGCGGCTGCCCATCACCACAGAGCGGCCAATTTGGGTACA
Source organism: Polaromonas sp. (assembly GCA_026400075.1). Taxonomy (GTDB): domain Bacteria; phylum Pseudomonadota; class Gammaproteobacteria; order Burkholderiales; family Burkholderiaceae_C; genus Polaromonas. The sequence goes on along the minus strand of JAPLPS010000202.1, from coordinate 276 downwards.
GTCACCGCTATGACTACCCCCCATAAGCCCCCATCATCGGCCCCGAAAAAACCCAGGGCACGTAAAACCACAGCAAAAAACGCAGCCCCCACAGGCCGGGAGCTGCAGGCGTACCAGTTGCATGTCACGCTTGAATGGGTTCAGCCCAAGGTGTGGCGTCGGCTGCTGGTGCCGGTCACGATCACGCTGCCCTTGCTGCACGTCGTGCTTCTGGAGAGCATGGGCTGGGACGGTGGCCATCTGCATGAGTTTGTCTTTGCCGGTGCGCGTTACAGC
>JAPLPS010000302.1 GCA_026400075.1 Polaromonas sp. | reverse complement strand
ATGCGGCCTTCCATGCTCAGGTCGCGGATGGCGGAACCGGCAAATTCGATGGTGTAGCCGGTGCCGCCCGCCGTGCCGATCTTGCCGATGGTGGCCAGCACGATGTCCTTGGCGGTCACGCCTTTGGTGACGCTGCCTTCGACTTTGACCAGCATGTTTTTGGCCTTTTTGGCCAGCAGGGTTTGCGTGGCCATGACGTGCTCGACTTCGCTGGTGCCGATGCCGTGCGCCAGCGCGCCAAACGCGCCATGCGTGGAGGTGTGCGAGTCGCCGCAAACCACGGTCATGCCGGGCAGCGTCGCGCCGTTTTCGGGGCCGATCACATGCACGATGCCCTGGCGTTTGCTCATGAACGGAAAGAAGGCCGCCGCGCCGTATTCCTTGATGTTGGCATCCAGCGTGGTGATCTGCTCTTTGCTGACCAGATCGGTGATGCCGTCGTAGCCCAGCTCCCAGCCGGTGGTCGGCGTGTTGTGGTCGGCAGTCGCCACGATGGAGCTGATGCGCCAGACCTTGCGGCCCGCTTCGCGCAGGCCTTCAAACGCCTGCGGGCTGGTCACTTCGTGAACCAGGTGGCGGTCGATGTAGAGGATGGCGGTGCCGTCTTCTTCGGTGTGAACGACGTGCTCGTCCCAGATTTTGTCGTAGAGGGTGCGTCCCATATCAGGTTTCCTTGGTGGTCAGGTCGTGGTTTTCGGGTGATTTTAGGCCGTTGGCCGGTCGCCAGAGGGCGAGTGAACGGGGCTGTTGCGCGGGGCTGTCACGGGCTGCGCCGGACTTGACGCCGTACCGGTCAAATGCCCGGCCAGCAGCCGGGCGGTCAGCGGCAGCGTGGAAAAGTCGCGCGCCACCAGCTGAATCTGGCGTTCGGCCCAGGCGTCAAGCAGCGCGACGGATTCCAACTCGCCCACGCCGTGCATCAGTTCAAAAGCGCGTCGGGGCATGACGCCGACGCCGAGGCCGTTGTGGATCATGCGGCACATCGCGTCCAAGCCGGTGACGTGGATGCGCAGCTTGATAGTGCGTCCGACGGCGGCGGCGGCTTGGCGCATCGCCAGGTAAATCGAGCTGTTGGAATGCAGGCCGACCTGGTCGTAGTCCAGCGCGGCTTCAAAGTTGATCGCGCCGCGTGCCTGCAGCGCATGGCCGCGCGGCACGATCAGCACCAGCTGGTCGTGGCGGTAAGGCAGCGTCTGCAGCGTGCCGGTGCCGTGGGCAATGTTGCAGATGCCCAGGTCAGCGGCGCCTTCCTGCACGGCGCGAACCACTTCGGTGCTCAGGTGTTCTTCGAGGTCGATTTTGATCTCGGTGTGCTGGCGGATGAAAGCGCCCAGGTCTTCCGGCAAAAATTGAACAATGGCCGAAATGCTGGCGTGAACGCGCACATGGCCGCGCACGCCGTCGGCGTATTCGCTGAGTTCACCCTGCATTTTTTCGAGGCTGAACAGCACCGAGCGCGCATGGTGCAGCAGGCTCTCGCCCGCTGGCGTCAGCGCGACGCCCCGGCTGTGGCGGTTCAGCAGTGCCGTGTCCAGCGTCGCTTCCAGGTCGCTCAGGCGCTTGCTGACGGCGGAGGCGGCGATGAATTCACGCTCGGCCGCCTTGCCGATGCTGCCGAGCTCGCACACGGCCACAAACAGCTGAAGCGAGGTCAGGTCGATGCGGCGGGCGAAATTGCGTTCTGAGCTTTTGAGGTTCATCGGGTAAAGTCATCGTCATTCACGATGAAGGGCGATTTTGAAGCAATATTATCGGCCTTGTCGTCGCAATGCACGATGGCTGTGTTGCCGGAATGCTGGTTTTCCGGCGGACGTGAAAAAGCCCGCCTGACGTTGCCATCGGGCGGGCTTGGCTTCAAAGGCCTTTTAAAAGCCTTGTCCGCTTATTGCAGCTTAACGCTCAGCCATTGGCTTCACGTCGCGTGCGACGGAGCCGGTGAACAGCTGGCGTGGGCGGCCGATCTTGTACTCAGGGTCGCCGATCATTTCGTTCAGCTGGGCCATCCAGCCGACGTTGCGGGCTAGCGCGAACACAGCGGTGAACAGCGGCACAGGAATGCCAATGGCGCGCTGCACGATGCCGGAGTAGAAATCGACGTTCGGGTAGAGCTTGCGGGACACGAAGTAATCGTCTTCCAGCGCGATCTTTTCCAGGGCCATTGCCAGCTTGAACAGCGGGTCGTTTTCCAGACCCATTTCGTGCAGCACTTCCTTGCAGGTTTCCTGCATCAGCTTGGCGCGTGGGTCGTAGTTCTTGTAAACGCGGTGGCCAAAACCCATCAGCTTGACGCCGGAGTTTTTGTCCTTGACCTTTTCCATGAACTCGCCGACTTTGGAAATGCCACCCATTTTCTGGATGTCTTCGAGCATGTTCAGGCAGGCTTCGTTGGCGCCGCCGTGGGCAGGGCCCCACAGGCAGGCCACGCCAGCGGCAATCGCGGCGAACGGGTTGGTGCCCGACGAGCCGCACAGGCGCACGGTCGAGGTCGATGCATTTTGTTCGTGGTCGGCGTGCAGCGTGAAGATGCGATCCAGCGCGCGTTCGAGCACGGGGTTGACCACATACTCTTCGCACGGCGTGGCAAACATCATGTGCAGGAAGTTGCCAGCGTAGCTCAGGTTGTTCTTGGGGTACATGTACGGCTGGCCGACGGTGTACTTGTAAGCCATTGCGACCAGCGTTGGCATTTTGGCGATCAGGCGAATGGCCGTGATGTCGCGGTGTGCCGGGTTGGTGATGTCGGTGCTGTCGTGGTAGAAGGCCGACAGGGCGCCGACCAGGCCGGTCATGATGGCCATCGGGTGCGCGTCACGGCGGAAACCGCGCAGGAAGAATTGCATCTGCTCGTTGACCATCGTGTGGTTGGTCACGCGGCTGGTGAAGTCTTCTTTCTGGGCGGCGTTTGGCAGTTCTCCGTAGAGCAGCAGGTGGCAGGTCTCTAAGTAGTCGCAGTTGGTGGCGAGTTGCTCGATAGGGTAGCCGCGATACAGCAGTTCGCCCTTGTCGCCGTCGATGTAGGTGATGGCCGACTGGCAGGCAGCGGTGGACAGGAAACCCGGGTCATAGGTGAACATGCCGGTTTGGGCGTACAGCTTGCGGATGTCGATGACATCCGGGCCGACGTTGCCCTGATACACAGGCAGATCGACATTGGGGCTGCCATTGCTGAAGGACAGGGTGGCTTTGTTGTCAGCGAGCTTCATTTCTTGCATCTTTCTTTATATAAAGGGGACGGGCACGAATCAGGGAGCCGGGGCTGCAGGGCGCAGCATGTTCAAAACCTCAAGGGCTTCCGGCGTGGAGGCGCTGGTTTGCGCCTCCACCTCGGAGAGCTGGCTGGACTCTTTGCGCCTGAGCAGCAGGTCCAGCAGGTCGTTGTCAGACAGATCCATTAAATCACTCAAGCCTTTAGCCTGCCTGACGCTCAGGGTGCTCTCGTAGCGTAGAAAAAACTTTTCTATCAGGAGATCGTTCTCCAGCAGACCCCGGCGGCAGCGCCACTTGAGCTTGCTTAAACCCCGCTCGTCGAGCAGTTCATCGGTGGTGATCATGGACATGGGTGACAACAGTTCTTAGAGGGTCCGCAGGACCATCATTTCCTTGATCTTGCCGATGGCGCGCGTCGGGTTCAGACCCTTGGGGCAGACATCGACGCAGTTCATGATGGTGTGGCAGCGGAACAGGCGGTACGGATCTTCGAGGTTGTCCAGGCGCGCGGCGGTGGCTTCGTCGCGGCTGTCGGCCAGGAAGCGGTAGGCTTGCAGCAGACCGGCCGGGCCGACGAACTTGTCCGGGTTCCACCAGAAGCTAGGGCAGCTGGTCGAGCAGCTGGCGCACAGGATGCACTCGTACAGGCCGTTCAGTTCTTCGCGCTCTTCGGGCGACTGCAGGCGCTCTTTTTCAGGCGGCACGTTGTCGTTGATCAGGTAGGGCTTGATCGAGTTGTACTGCTTGAAGAACTGCGTCATGTCCACGATCAAATCGCGCACCACCGGCAGGCCGGGCAGCGGCTTCAGAACGATGACGCCGGGCAGCGTGTTCATGTTGGTCAGGCAGGCCAGACCGTTTTTGCCGTTGATGTTCATGGCGTCCGAGCCGCACACGCCTTCGCGGCACGAGCGGCGAAAGCTGATGGTTGGATCAACGGCCTTGAGCTTCATCAGCGCGTCCAGCAGCATCCGCTCGTGGCCGTCGAGTTCCACCTCGATGGTCTGCATGTACGGCTTGGCGTCGGTGTCCGGGTCGTAGCGGTAAATCTGGAAAGTACGTTTGGTCATGAGATTTTTCTCGATTCTTTAGGTCGCTGGCCGTTTTAGAACGTACGCGTTTTGAGTTCGACAGAGGCCACGGTCAGCGGCTTCATCTGCACTGGCTTGTAAGCCAGCGAGTTCGTGGCGCTGTACCACAGCGTGTGCTTGTGCCAGTCGGTGTCGTTGCGGCCGTTCGGGTGGGCAGGCGTGTCGCCGTAGTCGTCCACCGAGTGCGCGCCACGGCTTTCATGGCGGGCGGCAGCCGAGACGATGGTTGCCTGGGCGGCTTCGATCAGGTTTTCTACTTCCAGCGCTTCGATGCGGGCGGTGTTGAAAATCTTCGACTTGTCTTTCAGGCCGATGGAGGCGACGCGGGCGCGCAGGGCAGCGATTTTGGTCACGCCTTCGTCCATGATCGCCTGGGTGCGGAACACGCCGGCGTGTTGCTGCATCGCAGCGCGCAGGTCGTTGGCCACGTCCTGGGCGTACTCGCCGTCGGTCGCGTTGTCCAGGCGCGCAATGCGGGCCAGGGTTTTTTCGGCAGCATCGGCAGGCAGCTCTTTGTGGGTAGCCGTCTTGTTGAACTCGACGATGTGGTTGCCCGCAGCGCGGCCAAACACCAGCAAGTCCAGCAGCGAGTTGGTGCCCAGGCGGTTCGCGCCATGCACCGACACGCAGGAGCATTCGCCGACAGCGTACAAGCCGTTGACGACCACGCTCTTGTTGTCCGCGTCCTGCGTGACGACCTGGCCGTGGATGTTGGTCGGAATACCGCCCATCTGGTAGTGGATGGTCGGCACCACAGGAATCGCTTCCTTGGTGATGTCCACGTTGGCGAAGTTGTGGCCGATTTCCAGCACCGAAGGCAGGCGCTTGGCAATCGCGTCCACGCCCAGGTGGGTCATGTCCAGCAGGATGTAGTCTTTATTGGGACCGCAGCCACGGCCTTCATTGATTTCCTGGTCCATCGAGCGGGACACGAAGTCGCGCGGGGCCAGATCTTTCAGCGTCGGGGCGTAACGCTCCATGAAACGCTCGCCGTTGCAGTTGCGCAGAATCGCGCCTTCGCCACGGCAGCCTTCGGTCAGCAGCACGCCTGCACCGGCCACGCCGGTCGGGTGGAACTGCCAGAATTCCATGTCTTCCAGCGGGATGCCAGCGCGTGCGGCCATGCCCAGACCGTCGCCGGTGTTGATGAAGGCGTTGGTCGAAGCGGCAAAGATGCGGCCTGCGCCGCCAGTGGCCAGCAGCGTGGTTTTGGCTTCAAAAATGTGAACGTCGCCGGTTTCCATTTCCAGGGCGGTGACGCCGACCACGTCGCCAGCGGCGTCGCGGATCAGATCCAGCGCCATCCACTCGACGAAGAAGCTGGTTTTTTCCTTGACGTTTTGCTGGTACAGCGTGTGCAGCATCGCGTGACCGGTGCGGTCAGCGGCGGCGCAGGCGCGCTGGACTGGCTTTTCGCCGTAGTTGGCGGTGTGGCCGCCGAAGGGGCGCTGGTAAATCGTGCCGTCCGGGTTGCGGTCAAACGGCATGCCCATGTGTTCGAGGTCGTACACGGCCTTGGGCGCTTCGCGGCACATGAATTCAATCGCGTCCTGGTCGCCGAGCCAGTCGGAGCCCTTGACGGTGTCGTAGAAATGGTAGTGCCAGTTGTCTTCGGACATGTTGCCGAGCGAGGCGCCAATGCCGCCTTGAGCGGCGACCGTGTGCGAGCGCGTCGGGAACACTTTGGACAGCACGGCCACGTTCAGGCCAGCGCGGGCCAGCTGCAGCGAAGCGCGCATGCCGGAGCCGCCAGCACCGACGATGACAACGTCAAATTTGCGCTTGGGGAGTTTGGAAGTAGCAGTCATGATTCTTTTTTCAAAAGTCTTGAGGGTTCAGATACGGTCAGGCGGGCTTAAACGCGCCACAGAACCTGAATGCCCCAGCCAGCGCAGACGAGCAGCCAGACGATGGCGAAAATTTGCAGCGTCAGGCGAAGCAGGACGGGTTTGACGTAGTCCATGAAAATGTTGCGCATGCCGACCCAGACGTGGTACAGCAGGGCGATGATGACGGCGAAGGTCAGGCCCTTCATCCACTGTGCGGCGAACAGACCGGCCCACAGGTCGTAGCCGATGGGGCCGCTGCTGAAAATGATGCGCGCCAGCACCAGCACAGTGAACAAAACCATCAGGACTGCGGTGACGCGCTGGGCCAGCCAGTCGCGCACACCGTAATGAGCGCCGACTGCGCTGCGCTTGTCCGGCGATGAAGTGGTGCAGGTAAGCCCAGATCAGCGCCAGTGCCACCAGCTTCCACAGCGCGCCGGGCAGGCCCAGCATGCCGGAATTAAAAGCGGCCTTGAAATTTTGAAACGAGATTTCCGACGAAATCGACGTGTCGAACATCCAGATGACAAAGGGCATCAGCAAAAACATGATGATGCCGCTGCCTCGGTGCAGGATGGAAACCCACGCCGCAGGGGTCATGCGGTAGGTGGTCAGGTCTTTGAAAGCGTTGATGTTGCGGAACTCAGGCCGCTTGGGACGCTGTGGGGAGGCCAACTCTGTCATTTTTTGGGGACTTTCGTGGATGTAACCAGATGGTAACTATGTGAAGGACTGTGTTTACCAGCCAAACATTTTAATTCTATTGCAATGCAACAAAGTTATGGATGGGCTTTGCCGAGTCCGAATAATTCTTAATTAAGTTCATTTTTGTAGTGGTGTGTGTCCGTTCGGTACAGGCCCCGGCGCAATTCCATCGGCGTGTCGTTGTAGGTGTAGGCGATGCGTTCGACGCTCAAAAGCGGCTCGCCGGTCGGCACTTTGAGCAATTCGGCAGAAGCCGCATCGGCCGCGACGGCGCGGATTTTTTCTTCGGCGCGCACCATGTGTACGCCGAATTCGGTTTCAAACAGCGCGTACATCGGCCCCCGGTAGCTGCTCAGGCGTTCGGCGGTCAGGCCCTTGAACGGGCCGCCGGGTAGCCAGACGTCTTCCAGAATCGTCGGCGTGCCCTGAAAGGCCAGCACGCGGCGCAGTTGGAGCACGCTCTCGCCAGCGCGCAGGGCCAGCGGATGGGCGATGTGGGCGGGGGCGCGCAGGCTTTTGCAGTCGATGATCTGGCGCTCGGCCGGGCCTTCGCTGTTGATGTCGCCGTTGTCGGGCATCAGGCGCAAGAAGCGGTATTGGACGTGGTGCTCGGCATGGGTGGCGACAAACGTCCCCTTGCCCTGGCGGCGGATGACCAGGTTTTCGGCGGCCAGCTCGTCGATGGCCTTGCGCACCGTGCCCTGGCTGACGCGAAAGCGCGCCGCCAGCTCCATCTCGCTGGGAATCGGTTCGCCCGGTTTCCACTCGCCGTTCTGCAGGCTTTGCAGGATCAGGATCTTGATTTGCTGGTACAGCGGGCTGAAAGCCGGCGTGGCTTTACCCGCAGCAGCGCCCGCCTCTGGCTCGCCGGGCGTCGGGGACAAGTCGGTCAATGAAGGTGTG
>JAPLPS010000328.1 GCA_026400075.1 Polaromonas sp. | reverse complement strand
AGGCCGGCTTGCTGCGCCACCTGCCGCAGCAAGCCTTGCCGCTGCTGCTGCAAGCCCGGCAGGCTGCGCCGCGCCATCCGGCGCCGGTGATTGCGCTGTACCGCTTTTACTTTTATGGTCACCAGCTCACCTTGGCCCGTGCTGCGGGCGTAGATGCGCTGGCCATTGCCCGCAATGCGCTGGGCCCCAATTTTGGCGATGAAGTGCCCAGCGACGAGGCCGCCAGCGGCGACGCCGCTGTGCGCTTTTATCTGTTTACCCTCAAAGGTCTGGCCTACCTGAACCTGCGCCTGGACGACTTTGAAGAGGCGCGGCTGATGCTCGGCGAGCTGCGCCGCCTAGACCCGCAGGACCGCGTCGGCGGCGCGCTGCTGTCGCATGTGCTGGCCCGCCACGAGGCGGGCGAAACAGGCGATGGGGCCGACCCGCTGGCCGCCTACCCGGTGCGTGGCTGGAGCGGCGCGGGACCGGCGCTATGACCGCGCTGGCCGACTCTGTCCAGCGGCTCGCGGCGGGCACGCGTGCCCCGGCGGGCGATATTGATGCGCTGCACTGGCAGGGCGGGCCGATTGACTGCGCTGCCTGCCCCTGCCTCAGCCTGCGCGAGCTGCCCGGCCAGCAGGGCTGCGAGCCCGGCCACGCCTGCCTGGAGGATGTCTATGCCCGGCGCATAGACCGCTTTTTCCGCTGGCACCCCGAGCTGGGCGACGCGCACCTGAGCCACCCCTATTTTGAAGTGCGCGCCATTGCCGCGCGCCACGGCGACCCCGACTACGGCGTGTGCGAGCTCGTCGCGATGCGCCTGCCGCTGGCCTTGCTGGTCATTTTGGCGCGCGACCCCGACCGTGCCGTGCGCATGCGCGTCGCCCAGCGGCTCGAAATGCCCGCGCTGCTGCGCATGGCCGACGACCGCGAAGCCGAAGTGCGCCGCATCGTCGCCCAGCGCCTGCCGGTTTCGCTGTTGGCGCGCCTGGTGCGTGATGAAGACTGGCGCGTGCGTTGGGAAGTCGCCCAGCGCGGCGATGCCAGCGTGCTGGCCGCACTGCGCGATGACGAAGATTCAGAAGTGCGCCTGGCCGTGGCCGAACGGCGGGCGCGCCAGATCAACGGATTAGGAGTAGTTCATGGCTGATATCAACCGCGACGACAACGAAATCGAACTGGCCTTTCCGCCGCGCTTCAAGTATGGCGAGCGGGTGATTGCGCGCTCGGTGATCCGCAACGACGGCACCTACAACGGCCGCGACATCGGCGAAGTGCTGGTCCACAAGGGCGAGATCGGCTACGTCATCAACATCAACACTTTTTTGCAGCAGTTTTATATCTACGCGGTCGATTTTGTCGAGTCCGGCCACCGCGTCGGCATGCGCGCCAAAGAGCTCTGCACGCTGGACAACCTGCCCGATGACGTTCTGCAGCAGCTCGGCGCCAAAGCCGGGGTGCTGCAGACGCTCGGATCTGCCAAGCCCACCGAGGAAACACCATGAACGCCCCTGTTACCGCCAATTCCCTGCCCGGTCTCGAACCTCGCGAGCCCGCTTACGCCTGGGGCCAGCGCGTGATTGCGCTCGATGATCTGGTCAACGACGGCAGCCACCCCGAGCGCGCCGTCGATGCGCTGCTGGCCGCGCGCGGCGCCGTCGGCGAGATCGTCAACGTCGGCCACGCGCAGGAGTTGAACGAGCCGGTGTACCTGGTGCAGTTCGACGGCTGCGTCGTCGGCTGCCTGGAGATTGAACTGGCCCCGGCCCCGCACGGCCTGCTGCCCGAAACCGAGGACGGTGTGTGAACACCGCCCGGCCGTCCGATGGCGCCAGCGCTTTTTCAGGCGCAGGCGCGCCCGAAGCGTTGCTGCCAGCGGCCAGCCCGGTCAGCCCGGTCAGCGACCTGATGATTCACCGCTTGCAGCGCGCACTGCGCGAGCGGGTGCGCTACCGCTACGTCGAGCCGCTGGTGCTGCGCGAGGGCGAGAGCTTTCGCATCCAGAGCCCGTGCTGCTCGCGCAACGTCGATCCCAGCGGCGGGCTGATTGACATTGCGCTGCTGACGCCCGGCCCGGTCGGCGCTGATGGCGTGGCGGGCGCGGGCGGCGACTGGAGCCTGTCGGCACGCGACCATGCCGCTGGCGTCTGGCGGGCTTGTCTGAGCGACGCGCCGCTGGAGCTGCTGCTCGACGCGCTGTGCGTCGATAGCGAACGCCAGTTCTGGCCCTGATGGCTTGACCTTTCCCAAGAACCGGCCACTCCCCATGATCTACCTCGACCACAACGCCACCACGCCGCCTGCGCCGCAGGTGATCGCGGCCATGCTGCCAGTGCTCTCTAGCCTGTGGGCGAACAGCTCATCGCAGCACGGCCCCGGCCAGGACTCCAAGCGCGCGTTGGCCGCCGCCCGCGCCACGGTGGCCCGCGTTTTGAGCTGCAAGCCGGTCGAAGTGATTTTTACCAGCGGCGCGACTGAAGCCAATCACCTCGCGGTGCGCGGCCTGCTGGCCAAAGCGCCGCCTGGGCGCCAGCGCGTGCTGTTCAGCAGCATTGAGCATGCCGGTCATTTGAAGCTGGCGCGTGCGCTGGCCGATTCCGGCGTGCCAGTTGATTTCCTGCCGGTGCTGGCCGATGGCCGACTCGATTTAAGCGCCGCCGCCGCGTTGATCGGCCCCGATGTGGCGCTGGCCTCGCTGATGGCGGCGAACAACGAAACCGGCGCCCTGATGCCGGTGGCCGAAGTGGCCGAACTGACCAAAGCGGCGGGCGCGCTCTTGCACGTCGATGCCACCCAGTTCATCGGCAAGCAGCCGTTTCAGTTTTCCAGCTGCGGCGCCGATGCCGTCTCGTTTTCCGGGCACAAATTGAACGGCCCCAAGGGTGTCGGCGCGCTGCTGCTGCGCCACGGCACGGCCTTGGCGCCGCAAACGTTGGGCAGCCAGGAGCGCGCCCGGCGCGGCGGCACCGAAAACCTTGCCGCCATTGTTGGTCTGGCGGCGGCGCTGGAATTGCTCGGCGATGTGAGCGTGGAAGCGGCCCGCGTCGCCCGCCTGCGCGACCAGCTCGAAGCCGGGCTGATCCAGGCCTTGCCCGGCACTTTTGTCTGGTGCCAGAGCGTGGCGCGCCTGCCCGGCACCAGTTATTTGCGCTTTGGCCAGCTCTCTGTCGATGTCGTGCTGCAGCGTCTGGAGCGGCTTAGCGTGGCCGCCTCGTCGGGCGCGGCCTGCTCGTCGGGCGGCAGCGAGCCGTCGCATGTGCTCACCGCGATGGGCGTGCCTGCCGACGAGGCGCTGGCCGCCGTGCGCCTGTCGCTGGGCCGCACGACGACCGCTGAAGAAATTACCGCTGTGCTGACGCTGTTGCCGCCGCTGCTGGCACCGTTGTTGCAAGAAGACATGTTGACTGCTCCTTAAAGCGACCCCGAAAACCACTACCGATACCTACCAGGAGCTACTATGAAACTGATGATCCGCAAAGACAGCAAGGGCCAGCTGACCGGCTATGTGCCGAAAAAAGACCTGGAGGAACCCATCATCAGCATGGTCAATCCCGAGATGTGGGGCGGCCTGATCACGCTGGGCAACGGCTGGCAGTTTGACCTGCCCGCGATGCCCGAAGGCACCACCCTGCCGATCACCGTCGAGGCGCGCCGCCTGCCCGTCACCGAAGACTGAAAGAGAGCATCACGATGGCCATGACTTCTGACTACCTGCGCACCGCTGGCGAAGTAATTGGCGCCGCATCGACATTGCGCGATGCCGCCACGCTCTGGCGCGCCCGCGACCCGGCCACCCGCGTGGTGCTGGTCGATGCAATGGACATGCGCGACGAAACCCCGGCCCTGCTGCTGGGCAAACGCCGCGTCTATCTGGGCGCCACCAACGGCCACTGCTGGAGCGTGACCCAGCAGCCCGAAGAGGCCACCGCCTTGATCCTGACGCAGGAGGATTAAGGTTATGGAAATCGATGCCATCTCCCTGTTCGAGCCCGAATGCGGCCCGCGCGAGATTGAGCTGGTCAACGCCGTGCTGCAGTCTTCGCGCTGGGGCGACGGCCCGATGCTCGAAGGCTTCGAGCAGGCTTTTGCCGGCTGGGCCGGGCGCAAATACGCCGTCGCTGTCGGCAGCGGCACACTGGGCACCTGGATTGCGCTGCGCGCCATGGGAATCGGCCCCGGCGACGAGGTGATTTGCACCTCGCACGCCTGGCACCAGGTGGCCCAAGCCGTCACGCTGGCGGGCGCCACGCCAGTGTTTGCCGACATCAATTACTGGACCGGCAGCCTGAGCCCGGAAAAAGCCGCGTTAAAAATCACCCCAAAAACCCGCGCCATTTTGGCGGGCAACACCAACGGCCACCCGGCTGACTGGGACGCGCTGCGCGCCTTGGCCGACGCCCACGGCCTGAAACTGATCGAAGACAGCACCGAAGCCCTGGGCTCGCGCTACAAGGGCCGCACCGTTGGCAGTTTTGGCGACGTGGCGGTGTTTGACTTTTCGCTGCCCTCGGCGCTGTGTACCGGCGAAGGCGGCATGCTGGTCACCGACGACGACGACCTGATTCACGAGCTGCGCTACCTGCGCCAGCGCCGCGTCGCCGACCGCAACTCGGTCTCCGTCGGCTCACGCGTGCCGCTGCAGGCGGGCATGAGCGAGCTGACCGCCGCGCTCGGCCTGGCCCAGCTGGCCGAACTTGACGAACGCCTGGCGCTGCGCAAGGAGGCCGAAAGCTGGTATTTAAAACACATGGAAAGTTTTGAAGGCGTCAAGCCGCCCTACATCAGCGTCGATGTCGAGGAAGTCAACTGGATGCTCTACGTCGTGCATCTGGGCAAACGCTTCACGCTCAGCGCTAGGGCGCAGATGATTG
>JAPLPS010000229.1 GCA_026400075.1 Polaromonas sp. | reverse complement strand
TGGCTTAGAAAGCGTAGTTAAAACGCAGGCGGAACGACGTTTCTTGCGTTTTTGCGCCAGTCAGGCTGAGCTTGGCGGTCGAGGTAGACAAGGCGGGCGTCATGGTGGCGCCTTTGATGTCAAACAAAGGCATGCTGTACGACGTGTAGAACGTTTGCACTTTCTCATTGCCACCAGCGGCCTGGTCGGTTTTGCCTGAAATGGCCCCGACCACCAGTCCGCCCATCGCGGCGGTCACGGCAAATCCGCGCTGCTTGTTGTCCGACAGGGCCGAGTCTGTATTGCCGCTGGCAAAATTACCCGTCAGCTTGACACTGCCGAAGTCATAGCCGAGGGTGGCGGCAACACCGCGAACCTTGTTGGTGGTGCCACCGACGACAGCTGGCGCGAAATGGCCGGACTCAAAACCCAGACGCGCGCTCACAGGCCCTTCAGCATAAGACAGCACAGGGCGAATGCCCGAGGCGCTGGCCAGTGATTTGGTGGCAATGGCCCCGAGTTCAAAACTCAGGCCATTGCCAAGGTTCATGGTGCCAGCGGCGTGAAACACGTTGGCGTCCTTGCGGCCGCGCAGGGCGTTGCCGTAATAGACATTGCCAGCGTGGTTGATCAAGGTGTCCTGCGCCAGCGGGAACAGGTCAGCCGCCTCAAAGCGGCCGAGCTTGACATCGCCCTTGGCCGAGCCGAGCTGAACCCACATGTCATCCGTTGCGGCCGTGCCGTCTTTCTTGGCCAGCAGCGAGGCGCGGGCGGCCACAAACATATCGGCACCGGCTTTGCCGCTGACGTTCAGTTCGACACGACCGCCCTGGCCCAGGCCCTCGTCTGCGGTGTTGTCAACTTTGCTGCCGCTGCGGTAGGTGTTGTCGAACTCGATGTTGGCATCAACCGCAGGGGCGGCAAATGCTGCGCCACCCAGCGCAAAAATAGCCACAACAACCGAACTGCGAAGGAGGAACTTTGTGCTGTTGTTGGCCAACAGTTTCGATGTGGTGCTACTTTTTTTCATGTTTGTCTCTTGTGATTGATCTACATTAATTAGATTTATCTTTGCTGTGCTAGCAAAGATGCTGAATATTATGAATAATACTGATACTTGTCAAATATAGATTGGCGTATATTCAATACTAAAATTTATATTGGTAGAAACCCGAATTAACTAAAAAATCATGAAAATTGAAATTCCCGAAAAGAAAAAACTGGTCTATGAAATGCTCATTCCGATTCGCTGGGGCGATATGGATGCGATGGGCCACCTGAACAATGGCAGCTATTTCCGCTACCTTGAAAGCATCCGCGTGGACTGGATGTACGCGATCGGCTGCAAGCCTGACCCGAAGGGCGAAGGCCCGGTCATCGTCAATGCCTTTTGCAACTTCTACAAGCAGCTCGAATACCCCGGCAATGTGCTGGTCAGGATGTACGTCAGCGACCCCGGTCGCACCACGTTTGAAACCTGGGCCACGATGGCGCGTGAAGAGGCGCCGGAGGTGATTTTTGCCGCCGGCGGCGCGACCACCATCTGGGTGGATTTTCCGGCCCAGAAAGCCAAGACGCTGCCCGACTGGATGCGCCAGCTGGTCGAGGACTGAACGCGTTTTCGCTGGCGCCACTGTACCGGCCAGGACGGGGCCTATGGGCTTTTGCTGGTGTTGTCAGCGCGCTGCGCATGCCGCCATAATGCAAGCAGGCTCCGGCCAGTCGCGCCGGGGCCGTCAAACAGGCAAGGAGACGATCATGAGCAATTCCGATACCCCCAAAGATGGCGATTTCGTTCACTGGATCGAAGAAAAATCAGAAGCGCTGAAGTTTGAGTTGGGCGAGAAATTCCCGGTGCCGCCGACCGTGCTGGTGTCGTCCTCGGTACACCCGGAAACCAGCGGGCAAAAGCTTGAAGAGGTGCTGCTGGAGCACGAAGCGCCAACCCAGGATTTGCTCGAAGAGCTGGCCGCGCTCGAAGAAGCGCCCTCGCTGAGCGACGAAGAACTGACCGAGCAGGCGCTGGCCGCTGGCGGGGCGGATAACGATCCCGGCACGCCTGAGTAGTGCGGTAGTTTTCAAGGCAGAGCATGTTTTATGTCATGCCTTTGTCACTGAACCCATCGATACTGGGAAGTTATTTTTGATGGAAGAAAGCAAGCTTTGTTGACGCCTCTTTTGAACACCGCAGCGCCTGATTTCACCGTGCCAATCAAATTTCTTGACCGCGACCACAGCATTCTGGCCTTCAATGAGCGGGTGCTGGACTGGGCGCTGCGTGCTGAAGTGCCGCTGCTGGAACGGCTGCGGTTTTTGTGCATCGTCTCGTCGAATCTCGACGAGTTTTTTGAAGTCCGGGCCGCGCCCCATTTGACAGCGGCCCAGACCGACGAGCAAAAAGGCCCGTACACCGCCGCCTCATTCAAGGCGCTGTCGGCCGTTGCCCACGACATGGTGACGCGCCAGTACGCGTTGTACAACGATGAGCTGCTGCCCGCTTTTGCCAAGCAAGGCATTCGCATCGTCTCGCATGGCGAGCGCGATGAGGCCCAGCGGCGCTGGGTCAGGGCTTATTTTGAACGGGCGGTGCGCCCGCTGTTGATTCCCGTCGGGCTGGACCCGTCGCACCCGTTTCCGCAGGTGGCGAACAAGTCGCTCAATTTCATTGTTCGGCTCAGCGGGCGCGATGCGTTCGGACGCGAGAATGAAATCGCCATCGTCAAGGTGCCACGCGTGCTGCCGCGCCTGATTCACATGCCCAGCGGTGAGGGCAAAAAAGAGCGGCTGTTCCTGTCGCTCTCCAGCGTGATCCGGGCGCATCTGGCGGACCTGTTTCCAGGCCGCAAGGTGGGCGAGTTTTCGCAGTTCCGCGTCACCCGCCATTCCGACCTGGAGGTCGATGAGGATGATGTCAAAAACCTGCGCACCGCGCTGCGCCTGGGGCTGGAGCAGCGCAATTACGGTCAGGCGGTTCGGCTGGAAGTGTCGGCGGGCTGCTCCGAGTATCTGGCCAGCTTTTTGCTCAAGCAGTTCAACCTGCCGGAGCTGGCGCTGTACCGGGTGCCTGGCCCGGTTAATCTGGTGCGGCTGACGCAACTGGTCGATCTGGTCAACGACCCCGATTTGCTGTTTCCGCGCTACAAGGGCTGTTACCCGAAGCAGCTGCAGCAGGGGCAATCCTTTTTTGAGCGGCTCAAGCAGGGCGATGTGTCGATTCACCAGCCGTTCGAGAGTTTTGACGGCGTGCTGGCGTTTCTGCGCGAAGCGGTCAATGACCCGCAGGTGCTGGCGATTCGCCAGACGATTTACCGCACCGGCTCGGATTCGGAGTTGATGCTGCTGCTGCGCGAGGCCGTGCGGCGTGGCAAGGAAGTCACCGTCGTGGTCGAGCTGAAGGCGCGCTTTGACGAAGAGGCGAACATCAACTGGGCCGAAATGCTCGAATCGATTGGCGCGCAGGTGGTTTATGGCGTGATGGGGCTGAAAACCCACGCCAAGATGCTGCTGGTCACGCGGCGCGAAGGCCGCCACCTGGTGCGCTACGCCCACCTGTCCACCGGTAATTACAACCCCGGCACGGCGCGGCTCTACACCGACATCAGCTACCTGACGGCCGACCCGCTGCTGACAGCCGATGTGGACAACGTGTTTGTCCATCTGGCCAGCCACAGCCGGGTGCCCAAACTCAACCGCCTGCTGCTGGCGCCGTTTCAGCTGCACCGCAAGCTGCTCGAAAAAATCGAGGCGCTTGGCCAGGCGGCGCTGCAGGGCCAGGACACGCGCATCGTCGTCAAGACCAATGCGCTGACCGATGAGGATTTGATGCGGGCGCTGGTCAGGGCCGGGCAGTGCGGCGTGAAGATTGACCTGATCGTGCGCGGCGCCTGCATGCTGCCCGCTCAGGTGCCGGGCGTCACGGACAACATCCGGGTGCGCTCGGTGATTGGCCGCTTTCTGGAGCATTCGCGGGTGTTTTATTTCCGCTGCGGCGACGAGGAAAGCCTTTATCTTTCCAGCG
>JAPLPS010000235.1 GCA_026400075.1 Polaromonas sp. | reverse complement strand
CCTCGGTCAATGGCAGCGTGTCGGACGTGATGGCCAGGCTCAAAATCGGCGCGTCAGCGGGGTTGACTTTGGCGTAAGTCGGCGGGGCGGGCAGGTCGGCGGGCAGCAGCGAGCCGCCCGCGTTGATGGCCGCCTGCACCTGCTGCTCGGCCACGTCCAGCGCCAGCCCGAGGCCAAATTGCAGCGTGATGATGGACACGCCCGCCGCGCTGGTCGAACTCATGCGGCTCAAACCGGCCATCTGGCCGAACTGGCGCTCCAGCGGCGCGGTGACGGTCTGCGCCATCACCTCGGGGCTGGCGCCGTGGTAGAGCGTCTGCACCTGAATCGTCGGGTAATCGACCTGCGGCAGCGCCGACAGCGGCAGAAATTTGAAGCCGACCAGACCCGCCAGCACGATGGCGACCATCAACAGCGCCGTGGCCACCGGGCGCAGGATAAAGGGGCGCGACGGGCTCATGCGCCCTCGGCTTGCGAGGCGCGGCGGTGGCGGCGCGGTGCGCTGGCGCCGTTAGCGGGCTTGGCTGCGCCCGGCAGCGTCACGCTGGCCCCGTCTTTCAGCCGGTCGGCGCCTTCGGTGATGACCTGCTCGCCCGCCTTCAGCCCGGCGGCAATCTGGATGCTGTCCGCCGTGGCCTGGCCGCGCTGCACGGTGCGCAGGCTGACCGTGCGCTCGGCGGCGTTCAGCACATAAACATAATCGCCGTCGTTGCTGTGACGCAGCGCCGTGACCGGCACCACGACGGCGTTGTCAATCGTGGCCAGCTGCAGCCGCACATTGACAAACTGGCCCGGAAACAGCGCCAGCGCCGCGTTGGCAAAGCGTGCCTTGGCCTTGACCGTGCCGGTAGTCGTATCGACCTGGTTGTCCAGCGAGGCGAACACGCCCGTGTCCAGCGTGGCCGAGCGCGTGCGGTCCAGCGCGGCGACGGCCATCGCCGTGCCAGCGGCGGCGCTTTGCTGCAGCGCCCCGGCCTGGTCTTGCGGTACGGCAAACACCACGTCAATCGGGCTGATCTGCGTGATCAGCGCAATGCCGTTGGCATCGCTGCTGCTGACGACGTTGCCCACATCGACCACGCGCAGGCCGACGCGCCCGCCGGCTGGCGCGGTGATGCGCGTGTAGCTCAAATTCAGCCGGGCCACGCCTTCGTTGGCCTTGTCGATGGCGACCGTGCCTTCGAGCTGCTTGACCAGCGCGGCCTGCGTGTCAACTTCCTGGCGCGCAATCGAGTCCTGCGCCAGCAGCGTTTTGAAGCGTTGCAGCGTGACGCGGGCGCTGTCCAATTGGGCGTCATCGCGCTGGCGCTGGCCGCTGGCTTGCTGCAAGGCCAGCTCGAACGGGCGCGCATCCAGGGTGGCGAGCAGCTCGCCTGCGCGCACTTTTTGGCCTTCTTTAAACAGCACTTTTTCCAGCACGCCCGAGACCTGCGGGCGCACCTTGACGCTGGCCTGCGGCGTGACCGTGCCCAGCGCTTCGAGCGTCACCGGAATGCTGGCGCGCCCGGCGGTGGCCACGCCGACGGTGCTGGCGGGCGGGCCGCGCCGCCCGGACGGGCCGCCTGCGCCGGAAGGGCTGGACAGGCCGGGGCCGCCGGGGCTGGTGGCCGGATGCGTCAAATGCCAGGCCAGCCAGCCGGTGCCGCCGAGCGCGGTCACGGCCAGCAGCGCGCCGAGCACACGGGTGCGGCGGCGCGGGGGGTTGTGGGGGAGGGTGTGAGCGCCAGCGGGCGGCGTTTGAGGTGTCGGGGCCATCAGGAATTATCGCGGCCGCCTCATCAATAGCCGACAGGCGGCGGGTAAACACCCGGTAAAGCCGAGGCATAGCGCGCAGGCGCGGCCGTGTCCTTAAAATTGCCGTTTTAATTTTGCAATCACCTCATGAGCGACACAGCACTGGCTACTCCCCGTCAACCCGTGGTGATTTACACCGATGGCGCCTGCAAAGGCAACCCCGGCCCTGGTGGCTGGGGCGTTTTTTTGAGCAGCGGCAACACGACCAAGGAGCTGTTTGGCGGCGAGCTGGACACCACCAACAACCGCATGGAAATGACCGCCGTCATCGAGGCGCTCGGCGCGCTGAAACGGCCCTGCCCGGTGGTGCTGTACATCGACAGCCAGTACGTGCTCAAAGGCGTGACGGAATGGCTGGCGGGCTGGAAGGCGCGCGGCTGGCGCACGGCGGCCAAGGCGCCGGTCAAGAATGTCGATTTGTGGCAGCGCCTCGATGCGCTGCTGGCCTCCAGCGGCCACACCATCGACTGGCGCTGGGTGCGCGGCCACAACGGCGACCCCGGCAACGAGCGCGCCGACATGCTGGCCAACAAGGGCGTGGACAGCGTCCAGCGCGACGCCCGCTAACCGTTCATCAAACCCGCCCATAAAAAAAGGCGCCTTGAGGCGCCTTGGTCTTTTTCCGGGGGTTATTTGTCAGCCTCTGGCGGGGCGACGCCCAGGTTGATTTTTCCGAGGAACAGGCGCAGGAAAAAAACGCCCATGCACATAATCAGAAAAAGCCCAAAAATACTCATCAGGCCATAGTCGGTGGAAAACAGGTCGATCAACAGTTTCATAGCAGTAACTCCTTTTGTGCAATTTGTTACGACTATCCTCCTGCCTTGTGCAACCGACTCTGATCCTCGTCAACAGTTGATGCAATGCCGGGCTTTTTCAGCCCATGTGGTGCAGACCGGCATCGACATAAATCACGTCGCCGGTCATGCCGCTGGCGGCGCCGCCAACCAAAAAGGCCACCACGCGGCCGACTTCTGAAATATCGACCAGCCGCCGCCCCGGCGAGCGCGTCACGGCCATGTCGATCAGCTCGTCAAAGTGGCCAATGCCCGACGCGGCCCGCGTGCGCAGCGGGCCGGGCGAGACGGCAAACACGCGGATGTCGCGCTCGCCCAGCTCCTTGGCCATGTAGCGTACCGAGGACTCCAGCGCCGCCTTGACCGGCCCCATCAGGTTGTAGTTGTTGATGACCTTGTCGGCGCCGTAGTAACTCATCGTGATGAACGCGCCGCCCGGATTCATCAACGGCTCGGCAAAGTGCGCCATCTCGATGAACGAGTGAACGGAAATCTGCATCGCCTGCAAAAAGCCGCTCTGCGAGCAGTCGGTGATGCGCCCGTGCAGATCGTCGCGCGGCGCAAAGGCAATCGAGTGAACAACAAAGTCCAGCTGCCCCCATTCGCTTTTGATGCGCTCGAACACCGCCTGCATCTGGCCGGGCTGGGACACATCGAGCGGCAGCAGCAGGCCCGCGTCGATCTGCTGGGCCAGCGGCTCGACATAGGGTTTTGACTTTTCGTTCAGGTAGGTCAGCGCAATGTCGGCGCCGAAGGCGCGCAGCTTGGCCGCGCAGCCAAAGGCGATGCTGTCGCCGTTGGCCACGCCGACGACCAGGCCGCGCTTGCCCTTGAGCATGTCGCCGATGCGGGTGTTTTCATCCCAGACCTTGGGCAGGGGATCGTTGGTGGTGATGTCGTTCAACATGGGTTTCCTGCGGGGCGGGTTTATTGCTGCGCGCGTTTTTTCCGGCTGGCCGCTGGGGCGCTGGGGGTGTCGGTGAGCTGGATGATTTCCTGGGGCAGGTTGTCTTCCGGGGCGGACAGCAGCATCTCCATGCGCTGGAGCATTTGCAGCGAATGGGGTTCCATTTCGTCGCGGGCGCCGATGATGTAATGCACGATTTCCAGCGCCTGGCGGCGCTGCTCGGGCAGCGCCAGCAGCAGCGGCAGGCTTTGCAGCGCCTGCTCGGCCTCGAACTCGACGATGATCGATTGCTCGCGGATCATCGCGGTGCGCCGATCCGTACCCAGCCCGGCAAAGGCCTCGTGCGTGGTCAGAATCTGCGACGAGCGCTCCAGCCGGTCGCGGCGCACCGAGCCGCGCGACTCGGCCAGCAAAATCAGCATGCGGATCACGCCCGCTTCAAAGCCGCCGTTGTCCACGCCCAGCAGCATCGTCTGAACTTCGGGCAGGAAGCGCAGCTCTTTCGGGTCTTTGTGCGTGCGTTCGTGCGCGTGGGCGGCGCCCAGCCAGTGCATGAAGGGCGAGCCGTAAATCGACAGGAAGGTCATTTCAAAAGCCGCATCGCGCATATCGCGGTACAGGTCAATGCCCTGCATGAAGGCGTTGGCCATGACTTTTTCCAGCCCGAAGAACGGGTTGTCCAGCGCGGCGGGCTGGCGATTGGCACGCGTCCATTCGGCGGCCTGGCCGAGCACCGGCATCACTGGATTCTGGTCGGCAAACATCTTGCGGCTGCGGCGCGAAGAATGGCTGTCGCGCAGCGCGTCAGCGATCTGGGGCGTGACCATGCTCTGCACCAGCGGGCGCAGCGTGGTTTCATACATATCGGCGCCCATTTCGGACAGGCGCGAGACGGCGGCAAAGTCGCGTTCCTGGTCGCGGTCGTTTTTGACGACGGTCAGGATGTCGGCGGTGGTGCGGTCATGGAAGCTGACGACAAATTCTTCATTCAGACCTTCGCCAGCGGAGTGGTCGATTTTCATCTCGTACAGGCCGGGCGCCAGCGTCTCGATGGTTTTGAGCGTGGAGCCGACTTCGGCGTGTTCCTTGCGCGCAATCGACGAGGAGACAAAAATGCCCAGGTGCCCGACCTTGTCATGCACCATATAGACGATGCGCTGGCCGCGCACGCGGATTTCCTGCTCGTCGCTGTAGGTATCGACAATCCAGTTCAGCGCCTGTTGCGGCGGCGTGATGTTGTCGCCCCGGCTGGCGAACACGATGATCGGCGAGCGGATCGCTTTCAGGTCGAGGTGACGGCCTGGCTCTAACTGCGCCTGGCCGCGTGCCAGCTTGTTGCCGATAAAAATCTGCTCGACGATCCAGCGGATTTCGGCTTCGTTGTTGAAGTGGTAGCCGCCCCACCAGCGCTCGAACTCCAGGAAGGCGTCGCGGTTTTGATCGACACCGGCATATAAATCGTAGTATTTGCCGAAGAAGTTGCGGCTCGGGTTCAGCATCTCGAAGTTGCTCACCAGGTGCGCGCCGTCAAACTCGCCGTTGCCCAGGTCGGACATCAGCAGCGCAGGCACGACGCCGCCGAGCAGGCCGCCGTTGTAGCGCATCGGGTTCTCGCCGATCTGGCCGGACCAGGTGGCCACCGGCGCGCCGTTCAGCACCAAGGGGCCGGTGATGTCGGGGTTGGCAGCGGCCAGCAGCAGCGTGGCCCAGCCGCCCTGGCAGTTGCCGACCACGACGGCTTTGGGCGCCTCGGGGTGGCGCCGGGCAATTTCGCGCAGGTAGCCGGCTTCGGCGTGCATCACATCGACCAGCGTTTGCGTGGCCTCGGGATGCTGGCGGAAGACGACAAAATAAACCGGGTGCCCGCCGCGCAGCGCCACGCCGACCTGGCTGTCGGGCTTGAAGCCGCCAATGCCCGCGCCGTGACCGGCACGCGGGTCGATGATCATGTACGGACGCTTCCAGTCGAACACTTCGACGCCTTCAGCGGGCAGGATTTTCAGCAGCTGGTAGTTCACCGGGCGCTCCAGATCGCGCCCGTCGATGATCACGTCGTAGTCATAGTTCAGCACCGGCGGCGTGCCCGCTTCTTCGTGCGCTTTGTCGTTATTGCCGCGCTCGCGCAGCACGTCGAGCGTGAGCAGCATGCGCTGGGCGGCATCGACGGCGTAGGCGCTGGCATCGCTGAGCGATTTGCCGC
>JAPLPS010000372.1 GCA_026400075.1 Polaromonas sp. | reverse complement strand
GCTCTGCGCTCAGGCTGGCGGCGGGCGTGCCGAGCACCTTGGCGGGCAGGCCGGTGACAATATCGACCTTCTGGCCGCTGATTTTTTCCAGCGCAAAACTGCCTTCGACCTGGAAGAAGTCGCCGACATTGAGCAGCGCGTGGCCTATCGACACGCCGACAAAAGAGCGGTCGTATTTGAGGAATATCGAGTCGCCCGAAGTGGGCACTTCGTAGCCGGTCGCGCCAAAACTGCTGTTGAAATCAATGTAGGGCGTGGCCAGCGTCGGCGCACCCTTCCATTTTCCACCCTGATTGGCCTGGACTTGCAGGTCGTCAATCTGGAACTTGAAGTAGTCCATATCGACATTGAGCGGCTGCTTCCAGTCCAGCTGAAGGGCGAAGAACTTGGGGATCACCGAGTCTGGATCGGACAGCAGTGTCGAGCTCATCATGACCAGCGCCAGGTCAATCTTGTCCAGCGTGATGCCGGTGCGCTCTGCGTTGAGCAGCTCGCCAGCGTCCATCAGGCCGTTGTTGTTGGCGTCGATGAAGTAAGGGCCCAGGCCCGCAAACAGGGCGACATCGGTAAAGCTCAGCGTCAGCGTTTTGACCTGCAGGCCGGTAATCGTGCTGTGGTCTGCGGACAGGCCCTGAACCTTGCCCAGGCCGGTTTTGAGCGCTGCATTCATGCCGACCGGATAAGTCGCAGGCAGGCCAGTGACGACATTGACCGCGACGCTATCGGCCATTTCCATGTAGAAGCCGCCGCTGACATACAGGTAGTCAGAGATGGCCAGCGTGGCGCGGCCGACCTGGACGCGCGTCAGCGCGCCCAGCGAGCCCGCCAGATTCAGCGCGATGGCCGTGGCCGGGTCGCTGCTGGTCTGGACTGTCAGCGCCGTGGCGCCGTCGGCGTAATCGACGACGACGGTCTGGGCCGGGATGGCGGGCGTGACGAGCGTCTGGCCGTGAACCAGCACGGTGGCGCTGACGGCGGCCGCTTGGGTCGTGGCCGTCACGACCAGATTGGGCAGGTTCACCGCAGCGAGCGTGCCGCCAAAGGCCAGGCGCAGCTCCTTGGCGTTCCAGCCGGTCACGGTGACGCTGGCGCCGACGATGGCGCCGAAGGCGGCCGTTACCGCCGCCTGCACCTGGGCCTCGGTCGATTGCAGCGTCAGCGTGGCTGTCGTGTAGGTCTTGCTGGCCGTGTTGGCCGAGTAGGCAATTGCCCCGGACATCTTGCCGTCGAGCTCAATGGTGAAGCTGCCGCCAGCCGTCTCGGGCGCCGGGCTGAGTTTGGCCAGCTGCAGCGGCGCGACGTTGACGCCGAGCAGGCTGCCGCCAAAGCTGACTTGGTACAGGCCGCCCGTGCCGGTAACGCTGACCGAGGCGCCGCTCAAACCGGCCAGCGCCGCAGTCAGGGCGCTTTGCACCACCGCTGCTGTCGAGCCGAAGGCGATGGCGGCCGTGGTGTAGAGCTTGCCGCCCTGCGTCAGCGACAGGCTGAAAGTGCCGCGCTGGCCGCTGTTATCGACCTTGATGGTCTGCACTTCGGCAATCGCGGCCGCGCCGCTCTGGTCGAGCCGGTAGTCGAACTGGCCGCTGTAGCGGAAAGTCTTGTCAGCCACATCGGTGAAGTTCAGCGCCCCGATAAAGCTGATCTTGTAGCGCTCGCCGCCGGTAAAGCTGGCGTCGTACTGAACGCTGATATTGGCCGTGCTGGTGCCCAGCATGACGGCGTAGGCGTTGCGCAGGTTGAGGGCGTTCTGGGCGGTATTGCCGACCACGAATTTGCCGGTGCCGGTCACGCCGGTGCTGACGCTTGACGCCACGGCCGGGGTAATCACCAGCTGATCGAGCTCGACACCGGCGAGCGTGCCCGCGAAAGTGATGCGGTAGCGTGCGTTGCTCGTCCAGGTGCTGATCTTGGCCTGGGCGCCGGCGATGGCGCCAAAGGCGGCCGTCACGGCGGCCTGCACCTGGGTCTGGGTCATGCTCGCCGTGAGCGTGGCGGTGGTATAGGTTTTGCCCGCGTAGGTCAGCGACAGGCTGTAGCCGACGGCCAGCGCATGGCTGCCGACGCTGACCGACTGCACCTGCTTGAGCGCTGCCAGGCCCGCGCTGACGGTGCTGATCACGGTTTTGACGCCGCTCAGGGCGGTGCTGGTGACGCTGAGCGCGGCCACATTGGTGGCCGCCAGCTTGCCCTGGAAGGCGATGGCGAAACTGCTGGTCTGCCCGGCCGAGTGGGCGCTATCGAGCGTGACCAGCACGTTGCCTGCGCCGATGCCGGTCAGTGCCGACAGGCTGGTCTGGATGTTTTTGGCCAGCGTGGCGGCGTCGGCGCTGTAGGCGATGGCGGCGCTGGTGGCGCCGTTAAAGCTCAGCGTGAAGCTGCCCGAGGGCTGGGCGCTGGCGGCGCTGGCCGTGACCGTCATTTCGGCCAGGCTGCGGTTGGCCAGGCTGCCAGCGAAGCTGACCAGGTAGTCGCCGTTGCTGGCCCGGGTGACGCTGACGGAGCCGCCGATGCTGCTCAGCGCGGCATTGAGCGCGATTTGCACCTGGGCGGCGCTGGCGCCAAAGGCCAGGCTGGCGCTGGTGTAGGTCTTGCCGCCCTCGGTCAGCGCCAGCATGAACTGGCCCTGGCCGCTGGACTGCAGCACGACGCGCTGGACTTCGCTGGCGCCGCTGGCGCCTTGCTGCTTGGCGTTGTTGATGACAATCTGGCTGCCCAGCGTGCCGCCGACGGTGATGTTGCCGATGTCCTGGTTGGCCAGCTGGCCGTTGAAGTAAATGTTGTAGCTGTGGCCGCTCTGGCCGGGGGTTTTGCCGAACTTCTGATCCAGGCCGACGGTGATGTTTTTTGCGCTGGTGTGCAGCAAGGTGGCCAGCGCCTCCTTGAGGTAGCGCTGGTTGTTCATGATGTCGTTGTTGACAAACCGGACCACCACCGAGCTGGCGTTCAAGCTCAGCGTGTAGTCGCCCTTGCTGGTGTAGGGCGTCAGGAAGTTGATCGACTTGATCTCACTGCCCACAGCGGTGATCGCCGCCGACTCCTGCTTGACGCTGGCAACTACCTTAGCTGGTGGCGCGCCGACCACGTCGAGCGTCAGGCGCTGGACTTCATCGGTGCCAGTCGCCGCATGGGTATCGACCACGACGCTGCCGTCGGCGCTGAGGAAGACGCTGTAGTTGCCCGCCACGCCTGGCTGGGTGAAGGTGACGGTGTTGGTTTCGGTCTTGCCGGGCACGCCTTGCGTGGTGGTGCTGATATCGACGCTCACCGGCAGCGGGTCACTGCTGAGGGTTTCGATGACCAGGCGTTTGATTTCGTTGACGCCGGTCTGCGCGGCGCTGGTCTGGGTGACGGTTTTGCCGATGCTCGGGGCGGCCGCGCTGACGCTGATGCCGACCACGTCCTGACCGGCCAGCTGGCCGATGAATTCGATCACGTAGCCGTCGTAGCGGTTGCCGGTGACGCGCACGTTGCCGGTGCCGATGCCAGCGAGCGATTCCAGGCCGGTTGTCAGGGCCTTGATGATTTGCGCGTCGGTTTGCTGGCCGGTCAGCACGACGCTGGCCGTGCCTGCCGCATGCGTGCTGGTCGCGGCGATGCGCAGGGTCAAGCTGCCGACCATATCGGGCGGCACGTCGAGCTGGAGTTGGGTGTTGGTGCGGGCCGTGGTTTCGGGCACTGCGGGCATGACGAAGCCACGGTTCAGGGACAGCGACAGGTCGGCGGCATGCACCGTCAGCGCGTCGATGCCAATCAGCGAGGCGCTGCCTGCGCTGGCTTGCAGGGTGGTGAATTTATGCGCTTTGTTGGCCGGATCGGTGATCAAGGCCAGGGCAAAGTTGACGTTGCTGATCTGCGCGCCCAGGGCGCCGCTGCTGCTGGCGCCGTTGATCCCGGCAAACACGTCCACGCCGTGGCCGCCAATGGTCAGCAGGTGGGCGCGCTCTATGCTTTCGCCGTCGGACAGTTTGACCGGGCCGACGCTCTTGGACAGGGCAAAGTCGCCGTTGACCTGGAAGAAGCCGAACATGTCCAGCGTCAGATGCGCGCTGGCCTTGAGCGAGGGGCCGTCGGCGCCGAGCATGCTCAAGTCGAGTGAGGAGGACGGGCCGGTGGCAATGCTCAGCGCGGTGGCGCCGCTGGCGTAGTCCACGACGCTGCCGTCGCTGGCGGCCTGGTTCAGGGCCAGCTGGATGTTGGAGCCGGCTGCGCTCAAGCCGTCAATGCCGACGAAGGACAGGCTGTCGGCTGCGCCCTGCAAGGAAGTCCATTTGCGCGCGGGGCTTTGCTTGTCGGCCATCAGGGCCAGGCCGAAGCTGGCGCCGCTCAGCTCCAGGCCGAGCGCGTTGCTGCCGGGTTTGCCGCTGGCGTCGCGCTGGCCGTTCATGCCGACGAAGGCGTTGACGTTGCTGGCGCCTATCGTCAGCAGATCGACGGCGACAGGGGCGGCGACCGACTGGCCGGTTTTGTCGCTGAGCTTGACGCTGCTGTCGGACTTGTTGAAGGCAAAGTCGCCCTGCAGGCTGACGAAGTTGTACAGGTTGATGTCGAGCTGGCCGCTGGCGCGGGTCAGGTTGCCGAGCGAGCCGTCCATGTCGAGCGTGGTGTAGCTGCCTGGCCCGGTGACGATGTCGAGCGGGCGCGCGGCGTAGTCCACTTCGAGGGCGGGGGTCGTGCCGACCGCTGCAATGCCCCGGTTGATCTGCACCTGCAGCGCGGTGGCGCTCAGGCTCACGCCTTCGACGCCGACGAGTTCGACGGCGCCTGCGCTGGCTTGCAGGGAGGTGAATTTGCGCTTGGCGCCTTGCTTTTCTGTGATGAGGGCCAGGCCGAAGCTGACGTTGCTCAGCGACAGGCCGAGCGCGTCGGCAGTGCCGCCGTGCAGGCCGGCAAAGGCGTCTATGCCGCTGCCGCCTATGGTCAGCAAATCGACGGTGATGCTGCTGGCGCTCTGGGTGGCGCTGCCGTCGGACAGCACGACGGTGTCGCTGCGTTTTTCGATGGCAAAGCCGCCGCTGGCCTGGAAGAAGCCAAAGACATCGAGCGTCAAGTTGCCGCTGGCTGAGAGCATTTCGCCGTTGGCGCCGTTCATGCTCAGCGCTATCTTGCTGCTTGGGCCGGTGGCGATGCTCAGCGCGGTTTTACCGGCGCTGTAATCGACGACGGCGTCGTTGAGCTGGGCGGCCTGGTTGACGGACAGGCTCAAGCTGTCGGCCGAGACGCTCAGGCCGTCCACGCCGATGAAGGCGGCGCTGCTGGCGCTCGCTTGCAGGCTGGTCCAGCTGCGCGCCGGGGTGGCTTTGGCGCTCATCAACGCCAGGCCGAAGCTGACGCCGCTGAGTTCCAGGCCGGTGGCGCTGCTTTGGCCGCCGTTCAGACCGGCAAAGGCGCGCACGTTGGAGGCGCCTATCGTCAGCAGGTTGAGCGCGCCGGATTTTTTGCCGTCGGACAGGGTCACGCCAGCGTCGAGGGTGCTTTTTTGAATCGCAAAGTTGCCGTCGAGCTGGACGAAGCCGAACAGATCGACGTTCAGGTGGCCGCTGGCTTGCAGCAGCTGGCCTGACTTGCCGTTCATGGTCAAGGCCAGGTCGCTGGCCGGGCCGGTTTTGACGAGCAGGTTTTGCTGGGCGAAATCGACCACGCTGGCGTCGGCGCCCTGGCGGTTGATTTGCACTTCGACGCTGTCGGCGGCGATGGTCATGCCGTCCACGCCGATGAAGGCGGCGCTGCCGGCCAGCGCGCGCAGGGCGGTCCAGCTGCGTGCGGCGGGCTGACCGGCGGCGACTTTTTCTTTCATCACGGCCAGCGCCACATCGACGCTGCCTAGGGACAGGCCGATGGCGTTAGCCGTGCCGCCGTTCATGCCGGCAAAGGCGCTGGCGTCGGCGATGCCGATGGTGAGCAGCTCGACGCTGGTCAGTGCGGTGGCATTGGCGAGCTGGATTTGCGCGCTGGCTTTGCGCAGCGCAAAGTCGCCATCGACTTTCAGGAAGCCGTAGGCATCGATGCTCAAATGGCCGCTGGCCTGGGTCAGCTCGCCTGCGCTGGCGTCCATGCTCAGGCTCAAGGTGTGACCGGCGGCGCCGTTGCTGACGGCCAGCGGGGCGGCCTGGTAGTCGATCAGGCTGCCGTCGGTGGCGGCGCGGTTGATCAGCACTTCGAGATTGCTGGCGGCGAGCGTGAGCCCGTTCACGCCAAGCAGCTGGGCGGCGCTGGCGCGCGCTTGCAGGCTGGTCCATTTGCGCGCCGGGTTGGCCGCGTCGCTGGCCAGCACCAGGCCGAAGGCGGCCCCGCTCAGGCTCAGGCCGACTTTGTCCGCGCCCGCGCCGTTCATGCCAACAAAGGCGTTGAGGTTTTCTGCGCCTATCGTCAGCATCTCGGCCACGGCGCTGCTGCCGTCTCCCAGCACCACGCTCTGCGTCTTTTTCTCGATTGCCAATTGGCCGTTCAACTGGACGAACCCGTATATATCGAGATTGAGCTGGCCGCTGGCCTGCAGCAAGCTGCCCTTGCTGCCATCAGCAGACAGCTTCAGCGTCTTGCCCGCCACCGTGATGCCCTGGCTGTGGCTGCCGACAAAATCGGCCACGCGCTGCCCGGCGGATGCGGCGTTGT
Source organism: Polaromonas sp. (assembly GCA_026400075.1). Lineage (GTDB taxonomy): Bacteria > Pseudomonadota > Gammaproteobacteria > Burkholderiales > Burkholderiaceae_C > Polaromonas. The sequence continues at coordinate 4,039 of JAPLPS010000372.1, read as the reverse complement.
AGGTCAGCGCCAGGCCGCTGGCGGCAACGGTCACGCCGCTGATGCCCGACAGGCTGGTCGCGCCCAGGGTGCCGCTCAGGCTGGTCCATTTGTTGGCGCTGTTGTCCTTGTCCGAGAACAGGCCGAGCACAAACTCCAGGCCGGTGGCGCGAAAGCCGACAAAGGCGCTCTTGCCGGGATTCACGCCAACGGCGGCCGACAGGGCGCTGCCGCCAATCCAGATCTGGTTGACCTGGCGGGTGCTGCCATCGGCCAGATTCAGCGCGACCGGCTGACCGGCCCAGCGCACCGCCAGTGCGCCCGATGCCTGGACAAAACCGGCTACGGTGAGCACCGCGCCGTTCACCGCGATTTCATGAATGCCAGCGCCCAGATCGGTGCCAAATGTGTAAGCCTGACCGGCTGCGCTGATCTTCAAGCTGCTGGCATCCGCCGCAGTTTCATTCAGGCGCAAAGTGACTTGGCTGGCCGACAGGGAGACAGCATCGCCAAGGTTGGAGCTGATCGCGCCGCTGGCTTCAAGCACGCGGCCCGCCGAGGAAATCACCAGACCCAGCGAAGCCTGCGCCACGCCGACGTTGAACGTGCCAGCAGAGACTTTGGCCGAGGCATTCAGCGCGACGACGCGCATGCTGTTGCTGGTGGCGTCTTTTTCAAAGAAGAAATTACCGGCCACCGACAGACCCGAACCCAGCGAAGCCGCCAGTCCGACCACGCTGACCGACTGCAGGCTGCTGGACGCCGCCACGTCACCAAACGTGTAGCTCAAGCTGCCAGCAAAGTTCAGGACATGGCCTGTTTGCGAAACGCCGGTGCGGTTCAGCACCACGCGCACCGACTGGGCGCTGACGCTGGCAAAACCGCCGCCGCTCAGGGCCAGAGTGCCTCTGGCCTCAAAGGCCATGCCGGTGTCGCCGCTGACGAGACCGAAAGCGCCATTGCTCACGCCAACTAGAACGCCGCCCGCGCTCAGGCTGGCGCTCACGTTTTTGCCGACCATCGCAAAGTCAGTCCCGAGCACCGACACGCCCACCGTCGCGCTCAGCGACACATCGCCGACCGAACCGGCCAGACTGCCGGACACCAGCAGATATTCACCACCGGCGCCATCGGCATTGAAACGGGTGCTGCCCACCTGTATTGCGTGGCTGCTCAGGTTGAGCAGCGCATCATTGGCCGCGCCTGAAGCCAGGTTGCCGTAGCCATAGTTCAGGTCTAGCGCCAGGCTGGTGCCTTTAAGGCTCAGGCCCGAAATGCCGCTAATCGCGGCGCTGCCCGCCTGACCCCGGCCCAGCACCCAGCCATAGCCAGCGCCGACCTGGTCGGCCTGGACAAATGCCAGATCAATATTCAAGCCGCTCAAGGCCAGCCCTTTGCCAGAGACGCCGACAAAGGCGCTGACATTGCTGGCGCTGAGCGACCAGATATCGGTGTTCAGCGCCGCACCGCCTACAGGCGTAAAGCTCTGGTTGGCGGCATAACCGAGGGTGAAATTACCCTGGGCGTTCAGACCGGTGCCCAAGTCCAGGCCCCCGCCAAAGCTGACCGTCGAGAAGTCCTTGAAGTAATTAAAGTTCAGCCACTTGCCTATTTGGTCAACCGGCTCGTTGGTCAGCGCATTCAGCACAAAATCAATTGACGGCTCCACCGTGTGCGCCGTCAGAATCAGCTTGTTGGCATCCTGGGTGACTTCAAAATACAGGTGGTCGCTGGCTTGCAGCAAGCCCACGCCGTTGGCAAAGCGGCCGGTGGCCGAGCCAAAGTTCATCACCGTGAATACCTGGCCGTCCTTGGGCTTGTAGCCGCCATACAGCGAAACCGACAGGTTTCCGTCGAGCTGGGCCGCGCCGCTGACGTTGAGCTGGTCATAATGGCCCGCGCCGGTGCCAGCGCTATCGCCGCCGATTTCAATCTTCAGCGTCGCTGTCGAAGCCTGGGCGTAGCTGGCGACGTTCTGCACGCCGGGGGAGTAGCCTGGGCTGACAACGCCGGTATTGACCAGGTTCAGAGCGAGCGTGCCGCTGCCGCCCAGTATTTCATTCGAGGCCACGCGCAACGAGCTGTCCATGAAGCTGCTCAGCGTGGAAACCTGGTTCATGTCAAAAAGAACCGCATCCACCTGAAAGTTAGCCGCCGGGCTTTGAGTCGAGGGACTGGCCAACAAGTTCGCCACAAAAGGCGCAGAAATGGCTGGCGAGCTGGCCGCCTGGGCCGCCTCATAGGCCTGGGTAATGGTCTGGATGTTGTTTTTATCCGGTGCCAGGGCGATCAGCATGGGCGTAAAAACCGGATCTGCAGACAAGAGAACACGCGGCTCCAGCGGCTCTATGCGAAATGCGTCACGACGGACTGCATCACGGATACGGGATGCCACTGATTTTTTTACTGTTTTCATTATTCTGCCCAATCAAAAACGGACGATTTGCTTGACTGCCCAACGCCCTTGCGACTCACTACGCGGCCACTTGCAACTTGACGCCATGCGCCCGTATAGGGCGCAAAGTATCCTGAAATCAGGATTTCGCTTCAAATTGTAACGATAAGAATATTTAATCTGCAACTATTTGCAGAACTGGCCGGGGTTCTGTTTTGTGGCGTTCCTGGCTCAACGGTGACACGCAGCCCACAGCACAGAAATCCCCGCTTCGCTGAATTCTTTGGCGTAGCGGGCACCGTGCGCCGAGCCACATCAGGCGGTTGATGTGCCAGGCAATGACCGTGTAACTAAGCTGTGCAGCCCTGATCTTGTTTTCAGGTTCAGAGGCGGATCACCCAATCGCATTGCAGTATGCTTGCAAGCTCATCTTGCCGGGCTCCCGCCCTCAGGATGGGACTTCTGTTTCAGGGGATAGACAGAGCCGCCCACAGCGTGTCGATGAGTTACAATTTTCTAAAGATGAAACTAAGTTGTAACTAATTCATCATTTTGCAACATCCGACGTCCTTTTATTCATTATCCACTTGGAGATTTTTACTGTGTTTCAACAAGTCGTACCCGTTAATAAAGAGCGTCATGCAGGCAAAAAAATCAAGGATATTTCCGGTTTTGATTTTGCATCAAAGTTTCATATTGCTTATGTGACCATGCATGAGTTTGCCCGTGCTGCATCTATATTCCCCATCGTCTTTCTGGAAGACAAAGAAAAAGACGAATTCCGCCCCGTTGTGCTGATGGGTCTGAATGCTGGCGAAAACCTGTTTGTCGATGCCAGCGGCAAATGGCAAGCGTCTTATGTGCCCGCCATCATCCGCCGCTACCCGTTCGCCCTGACCCCCAGCGGCAACGACGGCCAGTACGTGGTGTGCATTGATGAAGCCAGCTCGCTGGTCGGCGACACCGAAGGCGCGGCCCTGTTTGATGAAAAAGGCGAGCCCACGCAAGTGATTGAAAACGTCAAGCGCTACCTCGCTGAACTGCAGCAAATGGACGCCCTGACCCACAATTTTTGCAAGTACTTGGCCGAAAACAATATGTTCACACCGCTGAACATGCGCGTTCGTGACAATGACAAGGTCAAAAACGTCTCCGGCTGCTATGTGGTCAACGAAGACCGCCTGAACAGCTTGTCTGACCAAAAGTTCCTGGAATTCAAGAACAACAGCTACCTCGCACCTTTGTATGCGCACCTGATTTCGCTGGCGCAGACTGAGCGCCTGGTCAAGCTGCAAGACGAAAAATCGGCGGCCAAGTAAGCACCGGGCCCAGCAATGGCTTGACCAGGCAATGTCTGGTCAAGCCATTGCCTTTTATTTTTGGCAGAAGACGCTTGAATATGCATTCATTTTTTAACCTGCCTGCGAATGCAACACCCGGATAAAGCCAAGTCATGCTTGCCTGTGTAAAGCCTCCACTCTTCCTGGCCGCATTGGCCGCCGCGCTGCTGGTTTACCCCGCGCAGGCCGCCGCACAGCCAGCGCAAGCCCTTGCCGCCGCCATGCCCGCCTCTGAGCCGGTGCCCAATTTATCTGCACTAAGCCAGGATGCCTTCTTGCGCCTGCTGGTAGCGCGCAACCTCGACGTTGAATTCAGCAAGCTCAA
>JAPLPS010000207.1 GCA_026400075.1 Polaromonas sp. | reverse complement strand
AGAGGCCCATGCTTGCTCCGGGTGTACCCAGCAACGTCACCCATCTATTGCCAGCCACGCAGTTGCTCGAAGTCACATACGGATAGGTGCCGTGGTCCACGTCCAGCAGCGTGCCCTGCGCGCCTTCAAACAGCAGGTTTGCGCCTGCCTTGTGTGCGTCGTTGAGTTCGCGCGACACGTCGGCCATCATCGGTTTGAGCAACTCGGCGTGGCGCATGGCTTCGTCATAGACGGCCTGGAATTGAACTTCGCCGTCTTTCATGTACGGCGCCAGACCGGGGCCGAAGTCGAAGGCTTTGGCGTTCAGAAAGCCGGTCAGCACAAAGTTATGCAGCGTCAGCAGCTCGCGCAGCTTGGCGGCAAAGCGCTCGGGGTATTTCAGATCCTGCACGCGCAGGGCGCGGCGGGCGATTTTGTCTTCATAGGCAGGGCCGATGCCGCGTCCGGTGGTGCCGATTTTTTCGGTGCCACCTTGTTCGCGGAAGGCTTCACGGGCGATGTCGATGGCCGCGTGGAAGGGCAAAATCAACGGGCAGGCTTCGCTGATGCGCAGGCGCGAGCGCACTTCGACACCGGCTTTTTCGAGACCCACGATTTCTTCAAACAGCTTGGCGGCCGACAGCACGACGCCGTTGCCGATGTAGCACTTGACGCCGGGGCGCATGATGCCGCTGGGAATCAGGTGCAGCGCGGTTTTAACGCCGTTGATGACCAGCGTGTGACCGGCGTTGTGGCCGCCCTGAAAGCGCACCACGCCCTGGGCCATTTCGGTCAGCCAGTCCACCAGCTTGCCTTTGCCTTCATCGCCCCACTGGGTGCCCACGACCACGACGTTGCGGCCGGTGGCTGCGATTGATTTGTTTGTCATTTCACTTCTCTTTAAGGTTCAATGGGATAAAACCGGCCCGGCATTTAGCCTGTCGCACGGCTTGTGGTACCGCTTGGATGCGGCTTGTTGGCTTGTTAATTCCGGGGCTGGACTGTCCACTGGCCGGCGCTCAAAACCAGTTCGCGGTCACAGTCAAATTCGTTGACTTCGTGCTCATGGCCGGGCAGCACGCAGGCCACGGTTTCGCCAGCAGCGCGCAAAGCAGCAATGGCCGCACGCAGGCTGGACTCGTCGCCCCACGGCGCACGGATGGCCGCCTTGAGCGAACGGGCTGGCAGCACGCTGACCAGTTCTTTCAAATCCAGGCTGAAACCGGCGGCGGGCCGGTTGCGCCCGAACACCGCGCCGACTTCGTCGTAACGGCCGCCACGGGCCAGCTCCGCGCCTTGGCCGTAGATGGCAAAGCGGGTGCCGCTGTAATAGGCGTAGCCACGCAAATCGGCCAGGTCAAAGCTGACGCGCACGTCGCTGCCGACCTGGGACGCGAGCCAGCGCAAATTGCGCAGCGCGTCCTGAATACCGGGCATCGCGGGGAGAATTTTTTCGGCCTCGTCCAGCACCTTGTCGTCGCCGTACAACTGCAGCAGTGCTTTCAGGCCTTGGCACGCTTCTGGAGAAATTTTGCCCTTGAGGCTGGCGCTCAGGCTGTCCAGTTCGCTGGCATCCTTGGCGGCCAGCGCGGCATGAAGCTGGGCCAGCGTGTGGGCGTCCAGCGACGCACCGGCCAGCAAGCTGGTGACGATGCGCGTGTCAGCCATATCGACCAGCAAATCGCTGACTTTGGCAGCCTTGAGGCAGTCCAGCGCCAGCAATTGGGCTTCCAGATCGGCTTCCAGACCGGCGTGGCCGTAGATTTCGGCGCCGAATTGCAGCGGCTCGCGGGTGGCGTTGGGGCGCTCGACGCGGGTATGCAGCACCGGGCCGCAGTAGCACAGCCGGGCAACGCCGCTGCGGTTCAGCAGATGCGCGTCAATCCGGGCGACTTGCGGCGTGGTGTCCGCGCGCAGGCCGAGCGTGCGGCCAGACAGCTGATCGACCAGCTTGAAAGTCTGCAAGTCCAGCGCTTCGCCGGTGCCGGTGAGCAGGGATTCGAGGTGTTCAAGCAGCGGCGGCATGACCAGTTCATAGCCATAGCTGCGGGCGGTGTCCAGAAACAGACGGCGCAATTCTTCGATGTGACGCGCCTCGGAAGGCAGGACATCGGCAATTTGATCGGGCAATTGCCAAGATGACGACCAGGCGGGCATTGTAATTTTCGTGGGCTGTTAAAAAGGGCATTTTACCGGGCTTGGGCGCGCTTTGGCCAAAGCTGCAGCAGGATGCTGCGGTTTAGAAAAAATACCACGCTCAGCCGGGGGCTGAATCTGCGAAAAACAAACGTTCCGTCAGCGCGCGATTTAGAGCACCAGCGCCAGAGAAACCAGCCCCATGACGATGCTGCACAAGCCGAAAAATCGGATTTGCCCATTGCTCAGCGCCAGAATCTGCTCAAACATGCGGCGCCATCCAGTTGGTGAAATAAACGGCAGCAGCCCCTCGAACACCAGCAGCAGCGCCAGCGCCATCCAGAGGGTGCTGCCGTCCATGCGCGATTATTTTTTAGCGGCAGCAGCGGAGCCACTGCCGGAGCCGCGCATCGCGCTGAAAAAATCGGACGAAGGATCAAGCACCATCACGTCGCTTTTCTTGCCGAAGCTGGCCTTGTAAGCATCCAGGCTGCGGTAGAAGCGGGCGAACTGCGGATCCTTGCCAAACGACTGGGCGAAGATACGGGCCGCCTCGGCATCGCCCTCGCCCTTGATTTTCTGGGCGTCACGGTAGGCGTTGGCGACCAGAATCTCCCGCTGGCGGTCGGCATCGGCGCGGATTTTTTCGCCTTCCGCCGCGCCTGTCGAGCGCAACTCGTTGGCCACGCGCTTGCGCTCGGCCTCCATGCGGCGGTACACCGACTCGGTGATCGCCTCGACATAATCGACGCGGGTGATGCGCACATCAATCACATCAATGCCCCAGGATTTTTCGCCGCCCACGACGCCGAGCACTTCTTTTTTGACACCGGCCATCAACTCTTCGCGCTTGAGCGAGAGCAGATCCTTGACGGTGCGCCGGTTGATTTCTTCCTGAAAAGCGTTGCGCACCACCCGGTTAAGCTGTGTGGCACCGGCTTTTTCATCCAGCCCGACGTTGCGAATGTACTGCGACGGGTTGGTGATGCGCCAGCGCACGTACCAGTCAATCACCACACGCTGCTTTTCGGCCGTCAGCATCGGCTCGGCATCGGTGCTATTGAGCGTCAGCAGACGCCTGTCGATATAAGAAACATCCTGAAACGGCGGGGGCAGCTTGAAATTGAGGCCAGGCTCCAGCACCACTTCCTTGATCTGGCCCAAGGCATACACCACGCCAAACTGGCGCTGATCCACCACAAACAGCATGGAACTGAGCAGCACCAAGCCGACGATGAGTGAAGAAACGATAAGTCCAACTCTGTTCACTTTTTGTTTTCCTTAGCGGGTTTCACGGTCACGGGTGCGGGCTGCATCGCGGCTTCGGGGATCAAGGGGCGCGACTGGCACTGCCGCAGGCGGCAAAACGCTCGCTGGCGGGGTGGCTTCGGCACCGGGGACAACAGCGCCCGGCTCGCTCATCTTCATGATCTTGTCCAGCGGCAGGTACAGCATGTTGGAGCCCTGACGCGAATCGACCAGCACCTTCGTGACATTGCTATAGATCTGCTGCATGGCGTCCGTGTACATGCGGTCGCGGGTCACCTGGGGCGCTTTCTGGTATTCGGTCAGCACCGAGTTGAAGCGCTCGGCATCGCCTTGCGCCTGCGCAACGATGCGCGCCTTGTAGGCGTCCGCCTCTTCCTTCAGCCGCGACGCTGAACCGACGGCGCGCGGGACCACATCGTTGGCATAGGCCTGGGCTTCGTTTTTGGTGCGCTCGCGCTCCTGACCGGCCTTGAGCACATCGTCAAAAGCAGCTTGCACCTGCTCGGGCGGACGCACGCCGCTTTGCTGCAGATTGATGGCGACGACTTCCACGCCCACTTTGTAGCGATCCAGAATGGTCTGCATCAGCGCCCGCACGCGCGGGCCGATCTGGTCGCGCTCTTCAGCGAGCGCCAGATCCATGTTCATCTTGCCGACGACTTCGCGCACGGCGGTTTCGGCGGCCTGGACGACGGCGGCCGAAGGATCCTTGCTTTCAAACAGATAGGCGCGTGCATCGCTCAGGCGATCTTGCACAGCAAACTTGATCTCGACGATGTTCTCGTCCTTGGTCAGCATCGCCGAGTCGCGCAGGCCGGTGGCCTTGATGACCACATCATGGCCGATATCGACCGAGCGGATCTGGGTGACCACCACGATTTCATGGCGCTGGATCGGATAAGGCAGGCGCCAGTTGAAGCCGGCCCCCACCGTCGAATGGTAGCGCCCGAACTGGGTGATCACGGCCTTTTGGCCTTCCTGGACAATGAAAAACCCCGTGCCCAGCCAGATGACAAAAGCCACAAAGGCAATCAAACCCATGCCAATGCCAGCACTTTTCATGTCGGGCTGAAAACCGCCGCCATTGCCGCCGGGATTTCCGCCTGAGTTGCCGCCGCCTTTGGGCGCACCAAACAGGCCGCCGAGCTTGCGGTTGAAATCACGCCAGAGTTCGTCCAGATCCGGCGGGCCTTGATTCGGGCCTTGGCCCTGGGGACGGTTGACAGGCTTGGGAGGCTGCTTGTCCTCACGGGAAACCTCCGGCCGGGCTTCGCCAGACGGTGATTTGTCTTCGTCCCGGCCCCAACGCGGATCATTGAGGTTGAACATGCCTTGGGCGCGTTGCTTGAGCCAACCGGGGAGGGTTGTCAACGTCTGCAGCACGGGATTCAGATTCATGGAATGCAACTCACTTTTTTATTACACCAACATTGTGCCTAATGAAACGCCGCCAGCGGGCAAGCTCACTGAGCGGCGACAGGCTCGTCTGGCTGAATGATGCCCGCACGGCTGGCCAGCAACTGGCGCAGCAGCGGCAGGCCCTCTCCGGTTTGCGCACTGACAAAAACACGCTCCACGCTCTGGCAGGCGCCGTCAAACGCCTCATTGAGATCAAACGAGTCTTGCATATGCAGCGGGAAATTGATCTTTTCAATAGCATCGAGCTTATTGAAGACAAGTATCTGCGGCACGTCGGCGGCGCCGATTTCGGACAGCACGCGCTGCACCTGCTCAATCTGCTCCAGATAGTCGGGGCTGGACGCATCGACCACATGCAGCAGCAAGTCGGCATCGGCCGCTTCCTGCAGCGTGGCGGCAAAAGCATCAACCAGCCCGTGCGGCAGGTCGCGGATAAAGCCCACCGTGTCCGACAACGATACCGAACGGGCGGTATCGCCCAGGTAGAGCTGGCGGGTGGTGGTGTCGAGCGTGGCAAAAAGCTGGTCGGCCGTGTAAGTGCGGGCCTTGACCAGCGCGTTGAACAGCGTCGATTTGCCCGCATTCGTGTAGACGACCAGCGAAATCATGAAGGAGTTGCGCCGGTCTCGCTGCTTGCGCTGGGTCTGGCGCTGCTTCTTGACTTTCGCCAGGCGCTCCTTGGTGCGCTTGATGGCCTCGCCAATCATGCGCTTGTCGAGTTCGATCTGCTTTTCACCGGGACCGCCGCGCACACCGGCGCCGCCAGTCTGGCGCTCCAGGTGAGACCAGCGCCGCACCAGCCGTGTGGACACGTACTGAAGCCGCGCCAGTTCCACCTGCAGTTTGCCTTCATGGCTGCGGGCGCGCTGGGCGAAAATTTCGAGAATCAAAAGAGTCCGGTCATTGACCGGCATTTCCAGATGCCGCTCCAGATTGCGCTGCTGCGCCGGACTGAGCGACTGGTCAAACAAAATCTCGGTGGCGCCTGTTTCCAGCGCAAGCATCTTGATTTCGTCGGCCTTGCCCGATCCGATGAACAGCGCCGCATCGGGCGCCCTGCGTTTGCAGGTCACTCGCCCGACAGGCTGCAGGCCCGCCGTCTGCGCGAGCAAACCGAGTTCCTGCAGACCAGCGTCAAAATTGGGGAGACCGAGATCAACCCCGACCAAGAGGGCGAGTGCTTGTGTTTTCACCTGAGCGTCGTGCGAACTCAGTTGGCAGGCGCGTCTTCGGAATCAGCGGTCGAAAAGACCACGGCGCGTCCCGGTACGATGGTGGAAATCGCATGCTTGTAAACCATCTGGGTGACGGTGTTACGCAGCAGCACCACGTACTGATCGAAAGACTCGATCTGGCCCTGCAATTTAATCCCGTTGACGAGATAGATAGAGACAGGAACATGCTCGCGACGCAGGGTGTTGAGAAATGGATCCTGCAAGAGCTGGCTTTTATTGTTGCTCACGATATTTTCCGTGTTCAAAAGTTAATGGAGCTTGACCTTAACACACCTGCCGAGGCAGGCCTGTAGTCTTAAGACGATTCCTTGTTTTTAAAAGGATTCTCAGACGTTTTCATCTGGATGCGCAGCGGCGTGCCCACCAGGTCGAACTCCTTGCGGAAACGCCCTTCGAGGTAACGCTTGTAAGACTCGGTAACATGCTCCAGCGAGTTGCCGTGGATGATGATGATCGGCGGGTTCATGCCGCCCTGGTGCGCATAGCGCATCTTCGGACGGAAAACGCCCGAGCGCTGCGGCTGCTGGAACTGCACCGCTTCGAGAAGCAGGCGCGTCAGCACCGGCGTGGACATCTTGCGATTCGCCGAGGCGTGCGCCTGAATAATCGACTTCCAGACCGGCCCCAGCCCCTGGCGCTTGATGGCTGAAATATGGTGAATCGCGGCAAACTTCAGGAAACCAAGCCGGGTTTCAATCGAGCGCTGCAGCAGCTCGCGCTGGTAGGCATCGACGGCATCCCACTTGTTCACGGCCAGCACCACGGCGCGGCCATTTTCCAGAATGTAACCGGCGATATGCGCGTCCTGGTCGGTCACGCCCTGCGTGGCGTCGAGCAGCAGCAGCACGACATTAGAGTTTTCAATCGCCTGCAGCGTCTTCACGACGGAAAACTTTTCAATCGCCTCAAAAACTTTTCCCTTGCGGCGCAATCCTGCCGTGTCGATCAGCTCGAATTTTTGGCCGTGATGCTCAAACGGCACCGAAATCGCGTCCCGCGTCGTGCCGGGCATGTCAAACGCCACCAGGCGCTCTTCCCCGAGCCAGGTGTTGATCAGCGTGGATTTCCCGACATTCGGGCGGCCCGCCACGGCCAGCTTGATGACGGAAGGGTCTTCCGGCTCGATCTCCGGCTCTTCAGGCAGGTGCAGCGGCGCCAGCGCCAACTCGACCAGCGTGCGCATGCCCTGGCCGTGCGAGGCCGCCACCGGCAGCACCTGACCCAGCCCCAGCTCAAAGAACTCGGAGAACTGGAAGTCCTGCGTCATGCCTTCGGCCTTATTGGCCGTCAGCACCGTGGGTTTGCCCAGCTTGCGCAGGTATTTGGCGATGTCGTGGTCCTGCGCGCTGATGCCCGCGCGCGCATCGACGACGAAAATCACCACATCGGACTCAGCGACGGCCTGGCGGGTCTGCTTGGCCATTTCCTTGTAAATGCCGGTGGTGGCATCGGGCTCGAAGCCGCCGGTGTCGATGACGATGTACTCGTGGACACCGAGTGAGCCGTTGCCGTAATGACGGTCCCGCGTCAGTCCGGCAAAGTCGGCGACGATGGCGTCGCGCGTCTTGGTCAGCCGGTTAAAAATCGTTGACTTGCCCACATTCGGGCGGCCAACTAAGGCAATGACAGGTTTCATGTTTGTTTGTTTCAATCCACGCCCCTTTCGGGACGAATTTGGAAAAAGGTCACCCCTCCCAAATAAATTCTATTTCCTAAAGGGGGGAGGCTTCAAACCGGAGTCAATTCTTGATGACTCCGGTTTCTGGCAGGATTGCCGTTATTCGGGTTTGAACCCGAAAACACCGCCATTGTGGGTGACTGCAATCAGGGTGTTGCCCGCCAGCACTGGGGCGGCGGCAATAGCCGATCCGTCCGTGGTCAGGCGGTTGAGCAAAGAGCCGTCTTCACGAGACAGCAGATGGAGAAAACCAGTGGCGTCGCCAATCACCACCGAGCGTCCGGCCACCAGCGGGGCACTCAAGCCACGGTAGCGCAGCTGCTCGCTGGACCAGACCCGCTCGCCATCAAGACGCCGCCAGGCCAGAACCGTGCCGTCGGCTTCGGTGCCGAACAGCAGCTGGCCGTCGCCGTGAATGCCTTGCACGCCATGCGCGGGCTTAGTCCACAGCAGCTTGCCGCGAGCGGCGCTGACGCAGCCAATGCTGGCCTGAAAAGCGCGCACGCAGACATTGTCGCCGTCGCGGCTGACGCGGCCGACTAGATCGACCAGTCGCTCCACATCGTTGATGCCACGCGGCGAAGCCAGAGGCGCTTCCCACTGAATGGCGCCGCTGGACGGATCGAGACCGGCCAGACGCCCGCCCAGACCGAGCACCAGCGTGTTGCCCACGGCCAGCATCACGCCGGACTGGCGCAGCACCAGCGGCTCGCTGGGGCGCTGCTGGCTCCACAGTTTGCGGCCGGTCTGGCCGTCAAACGCATGGATAGAGCGGTCAGCTGCCAGCACGAACACCCGCTCACCGGCGACCAAAGGCGCGGTAAACGCCTGCGCCGTCAGCCGGGAGCGCCAGATTTCTTTGCCAGCCTGCAGCGCGACGACTTCGTTGGATTTCGTCACCACCGCCAGCGTCTTGCCGTCGCTGCCGACTCCGGCGGCAATCGGCGTGTTCAGCGCGACGCGCCAGATGTCACGCCCGCTCTGGGCGTCGAGCAGCGCCACCGTGCCGTCGCCACCGGCCAGACCGATGGTGTTGCCGGAAACGCTGACTTCCAGCGGAAAATCAACCATCCCGACGCGCCCGCTCCAGCTCTGGCTGGCCGCCATCAAGGCGGTGACTGGCTGCAGCGCGGCCGGTTCAGGCTTTTTCACACTGCCGCAGCCGCCCAGCGCCAGCGCAGCAGGAACCAAGGCCAGCAAGGCCACGCAGCGCAAGGACAGCGGCCTCATTTGTTCACCTCGGCGCTGGCAACGGCGGCCGGGCCAGCTTGAGCGGCAGTCGGATCAACGCCTAGCGCATTGAGTTTGAACTCCACCAGACGCCGGTATTCAGCGCGCTCGTCGAACGCTTTGTAGGCTTTTTCGTATTCCGCTTTGGCTTCGGCTTTTTTGCCCTGGGCCTGCAGGATGTCGCCGCGCCGGTCTGCGACCAGCGCGGAAAAGTCTTTGGAAAAGCTGCCGGACAGCTGCTGCAAGGCTTCGTCGTAAGATTTCTTTTCCAGCAGGATCGCTAAAACGCTCCTTCATGTCGGCCAGCGAGCGCTCAATCCGGGCCATGTCGCCAGACTTGACGGCGCGCTCGATCTCGTCGTACATCACCGCAGCTTGTGCCGCCTGGCTGCGCTGCCAATACTGGTAGCCGTTCCAGGCCGCAAAGCAGCTTAAAACAGCAATCAAGGCCCAGGTCAGCAAATTGCCATACTGCTTCCAGAAATGCTTGAGTTCGTCAAGCTGTTCCTGTTCTTCCAAATCGAGATGTTGTGCCATAAATGCCTGAAGGTTCTGCCGCCGTCACGGGGCGGATTGAAGGGGGGATTGTAGAGGGCCGAAAACCGGCTTTCAAACGCTGGGGTCGGCGCGCAGCCGCTGCGCCCACGCTGCCACATCGCCGAGCGGCTCCAGGGTTTGCGCCGCAAGCGCCTGGTCTTTTTCGCCCCGCAGCGGCTTGACGGCCACGCGGCCCTCGGCCAGTTCAGCCGCGCCAAAAATCAGCGCAAAGCGGGCGCCGCTGCCGTCAGCTTTTTTGAACTGCGATTTCATGCTGCCCATGCCGTCAGCCGTGGCGCTGGCGTGCATCTGCACGCTGACGCCCGCTGCACGCAACGCCTGCAGGGTTTGCAGCACCACCGGCAGGGCCGAGGCTTCGGGAATCACCGCGTAAGCATCGGGCACCAGCGGCGCGATGTCGGCGCCCTGCTCCTTGATCAGTTCGAGCACCCGCTCGACGCCCAGCGCCCAACCCACAGCAGGCGCCGGTTTGCCGCCGATCTGCTCGACCAGGTAGTCGTAGCGCCCGCCCGCGCAAATCGTGCCCTGCGCACCGAGCCGGTCGGTGACGAACTCAAAGACGGTCAGGTTGTAATAGTCCAGCCCGCGCACCAGACGCGGGTTCAGCGTCCACGGCACTTCGTTCGCGTCCAGAATGGCTTTGAGGCCTTCAAAATGCGCCAGCGATTTTTCGCCCAAGAAGTCGATGAGGCGCGGCGCGCTTTCGACCACGGCCTTCATCGCCGGGTTTTTCGTGTCCAGAATACGCAGCGGATTGCTGTGCAGGCGGCGCTTGGCTTCTTCGTCGAGAACATCCAGATGCTGCTCGAAATGCGTGATTAACTGGGCGCGGTGCTGGGCGCGCTCGTCGGGCTGGCCCAGGCTGTTGATTTCCAGCCGCCAGTCGGTGAGGCCCAGCTCTTTCCACAGCGCAGCGGCCAGCAGGATCAGCTCGGCATCGACCTCGGGGCCGGCAAAGCCCAGCGCCTCGGCGCCGATCTGGTGGAACTGGCGGTAGCGGCCCCGCTGCGGGCGCTCGCGGCGGAACATCGGCCCCATGTAATACAGGCGCTTGCCGCCTTCGTATAGCATCGAATGCTCCGCCACAGCTCGAACCACGCCAGCTGTGTTCTCGGGCCGCAAGGTCAGCTTGTCGCCATTTAACTTGTCTTCAAAG
>JAPLPS010000121.1 GCA_026400075.1 Polaromonas sp. | reverse complement strand
ATGACAAAACTTCTGCCTTCACAGAAACAGGTATCTGACGCTCGGCTTGAACGACTGCAAATTCAGCTTTTGTCAAGACTGAAATCTCCGCCACAGACGCTAACTGAACTGCGGGCTCAATCTCAGCTGGGGGCACCGCCTGAACTAGCGCTTGAGGTGCTTGAGGTGCTTGAACGGCCTCGGCCTCGGCTTCGACAGCCGCTTGCACCTCGGGCAATGGGTCGGCGAAAAATTCAAAATCGTCTTCGATGGCGAACTCTGACTCGTCAGCAGCGCTGTACGCATCGTACTCATCCACGCTGGGCGCGGCCGACTCTGGAAATTCCAGACTTTTCAGGCGCGCCAGAATATCCGCCTGGGGCTGCTTTAAAAATCCAGCGGCAAACTGGTGCAGCAAGCGGCGTATATCCTCCGCCGCCTCGACAAATAACGGGCCGTAAGTGCTGGCATCGTAGTTGCGATGATCGCGTGAATTCTCCAGCGCGTGCTCCAGGGCGCGGGCCACTTCAGACAGCGCATGAAAACCAACCGTTGCAGAGCTTCCCGCCAGGGAGTGGGCTAGCGCCACCGTTGAAGCACTGACCAGCTGATGATTTTCATGCGACCATTCAGCCACCTCGCTGACCAAGTGGCTTGACCATTGGTCAGCCTCGCCCAGATAAACGTTGTACAGCGCTGTGCCGATGCGCAAGCCGTCAATCACCATGACGTTTTCGTCTGATCTGTCGCTGGCAGGCGCTTCCTGCTGCTCCTCGGCGGCGATGACTGGCACTGAGGCCTCATCCTCCGAGAAGAAAAATTCATCCATGACCGGCTCGACGTCGGCGACCGGCGCTGGCTCGGGAAGCGCTGGCGCCGCTGCCATCACGGGAACTTCAATCTCTGCAGGCGGGACTGGCTCGTAAGCCTCGGCGCCTATCTGGAACTGTTCGGCAAAATCCTCTGCCGACAACTCAATCGCTTCCACCGATACCTGTTCGGCCGGTGAACTCTGCGCGAGTTCTTCTCCCAAGGGCGCAGTCGCTGCGGGCGAAACCGCCTCTTCCGAGGAAAGCGTGAAGAAACTGTCGAAATCAATATCAGCCAGTTCAGTGACGAAGCTATCCGTCGATGCGTCAGCCGGTGCTTCAGTCACCTTGACAGGCTCAACCTCTTGCACTACCTGCACGGGTTCGACGAGCGCAACCAGCTGAACCGGCTCGGCCTCAGGGATGATGTCGAAGTTAAGGTCTGACAAGGATTCAGCCTCATCCAGAAACCCGATTTCAGCAAGCGCTAGCGCGTCTGCGACTGACTCTTGGGCCATCGGCGGCTCGGGCAGCTGCGCTGCTTCTGGCACCACTGGCACCACTGGCATCACGACTTCGACCACAGGCACCGCTGCAGAAGCAGCATCAGCCTGGCCCGACAGGTTCAGGGCGACGTAGCGCCCTTCAAGGCGCATGGCCTCGGCACTTTCGCGAAATGCCGTCGCCGACCAGGATGCATCCTGCTTCTCGGAAATCGCGGCAATCCACGCTTCAAAACCAGCGATGACCTCGGCGCACAAGGTGCGGAACTCTTTGGTCGCCGGTTTTTGATCGGCGAGCCAGCTGTTGAGCATTTGCTCCAGCGCCCAGCCCGCTTCGCCAAACTCATTGAGTTCGACCATGCGCGCACTGCCCTTGAGCGTGTGAAAAGCGCGCCGCAATACCGTCAACTGCTCGGTATCAGCCGGGTCTTGTGCCAGCTCATCAATTGCCTGCGTGGCATTGCCCACCACTTCGCGGGCTTCCTCCAGGAAAATCTCCTGCAAATCAAAATCGTCATCTTCTTCATAATCCATCGACGCTGACGACTGGACAACAGGCGGAGGTGGTGGTGGCGAAGGTGGCGCAACAGGTACAACTGGCATTTGCATCGGAGGGGGAGACATCGCAGTCAAGGCACTGACTGCCGCTTCAGGTTTGTTATCCGAAAGCACTGGGGTCGCATCCTGCGCCATCTCGGCAAGTGCGGGCGGTTTAACAACAAAGGCGGGGGCCGCTGCAACTGGCGCATCCTGGAAATCCATCGCCAGATCCAGATCAAACATGTCCTCACCCTGGGCAGGCGCTGGCAGCTTGACTTCCGCAGGCGCAGGCGCCGAAGCGGGCACGGCAACTGGCTCATCGGTGAAATCCATCGCCAGATCCAGATCAAAAGCACCCTCATCCTGGACGGGTGCGGGCGGGTTCACTTCCACAGACGGGGCAACAGCCAGCATTTCCAGCGAAGGCGACAGCGGATCAAGGGGCGCCAGCACAGCCGCAGCAGGGGTTGCAGCGACGGGAATAACAGGAGCGGCCACTACGACATCCGGAAGCGCCGCAAGCAGGGCAGGATTGCTGCGCTCTTCGGCAGGAGGCGCGACGTTCACCACTTGCCCGGGCGGCACCACCAGCGCGACTTCCACAGGCAAGGCGTCGCTGTCGTCCACCGACACGGCCACTTCAGCAACCTCCGAGGCGCTTGGTGCGCGGCCCATGACGGGCTTGAGCTCGCCGTTTTCCTCGTTATAGACAAACAGTTTTTTCGCCAGCACAGGCTGGTAATTCAGCATGTCGATCAGAAAGCTCAGCGCACCCACGTTGTTGCCCAGGTACTCAAAGGTTCCTGCGGCCCGTGCCAGTTCTGGATCCGTTTCAGTGTCGAGCATTTTCTGAACGCTGCTCTTCATACGGAAAACCGCCTTGCAGGCCTGATCCAGCCCCAATACCGACAAAACGCCGCGCATCTGGGACAGTTGCCCAGGAACAGTCTGCAACGTCGCCTTGTCTTTCGGATTGCGGAAAAAGGCGTCCAGCGACTTTTCCAGCTCGCCCAGAGAAACGCGCAGCTCGCCGACCACACTGCCCATCGTCTGCTTGTCGCTGACCCGGCTGTACAACTCCTCCATCCAGATTTCCAGCGGCTGGGGATTGCCGCCCGCCCGCACGCTTTCGAGGCGCTGGGCCAGGCTGGCAGTGCGCACGGCCAGTTGCGGATCATTGGGATCCAGATCTTCAAAGACCGCTTCCAGGTACAGCACGGAAGTGGCCACTTCCATCGCCAGTTCAATGCCGGGGGTCTGGGCACTGTTGACCGTAGTCTCAATTGCCCGGCTCAACACCTGCGCCAGCGGCTCGCTTGGCGGATGGAGCTTGAGCAGCGATTCGGTCACCAGAGCAAACTGGTCAGCCACTGTTTTGGCTTTGCTGGTATCGCCCGCGCACAGCGAGGACCAGGCCTCCTTGGCCGACACAATGCGCTTGCGCGCCTGGGCCAGCAGGGCCGGGTCAAAACGACCAAACTGCACCAGCTCGTAATTGACCGGCTTGAACTGGGACAAGCCGTAGGCAGAGCGCACGGCAGCCAGGACTGGCGTGGCGCTGGCCTGGCTTGCAGCTGCCTGGGCGCAGAAAAAGACCATGTCATGCGCCAAGCGCTCGGACACGCTGGTGTCCC
Organism: Polaromonas sp.; assembly: GCA_026400075.1. Taxonomy (GTDB): domain Bacteria; phylum Pseudomonadota; class Gammaproteobacteria; order Burkholderiales; family Burkholderiaceae_C; genus Polaromonas. The sequence continues at coordinate 21,106 of JAPLPS010000121.1, read as the reverse complement.
CCTTGGCCAGAGACGCGTATTGCAGCAGCACGCGGGAGGCCACGCGCCGGATATACAGATCAGTGCCCAGCAGGTCGTGCGCCACGGCCTCAAAATAGCCCGCCGCAATGATCCAGAAAATCTTCAGCCGGCGCTCTGTCTGCTGCGCCGCAAAGCCCAGACTCAAACTGCCCAAACTGCCTGCCGCCTGCGGGGCTTTGCCCTTCATCAATTGAAGAACCGACTGGTCCATGATCGCCCTGGCTTCAGTGCCGTACTGGCGAGGCTCTGCTGTCACTGCCAGCTTTGGCTCTGCCCAGCGCCACTCCAGCGGCCACAAATCGGCCGGATGAATCCGGTCTGCACGCACCAGATCCTGAACATCGCGGTACTGGGGAAACAGGGACACGGGCGAAACCGGCCGGTCGGCCAGAACACCTTCGAGGTATTCGGTCAGGGCGAAGCTGGCGTACTCGATTTTGGCAACCGCCTCCTGGCTGCAATGCTCGGGCTGCAGGACAAACTTCTGCACTGCCGCCTCCATAGCGCGCAGCATCAGCACTGGCCCCGTCAGGCCGACCATCTCCAGAGCGCCCACGGCCTGGTGAAGTTGCTGGCGAGCGATACGCAGCTGACTGGCATCAATCGCAGCCAGATCAGAGCCGCGCGCCGCCTCCGCATCCCAGGCAAAGCGTTTGAGTGCTTTTGTCGCGCTGTTCAGCGATTTGCGAAGCTCGTCGAGCACCCAGGCCAGCGGGCCCAGGTCGTTCATGGCGAAATCGGGCTTGGCTGTTGTTGAGTTCGTGACCATGGCGTGGATAAGTAGCAGGCAGATTCAGGAATTGAAATGCGCATCAAGCGCATAACGGGGAAAGATCACGCAATCTTGAATCGTGAAACCGATTGCCGCAGCTCTTCCGCCATGTGGGAAAGATCGCGCACCTGTTGGGCCGTAGACCGGGTACCTTCTCCGGTTTGCTCCGTCACCGCAAAAATGTGCTGGATGTTGCCCGCCACCACATTGGCCGAAACGGCTTCTTTAGAGGCAGAGTCAGAAATCTGCTCAATCAGCTCGGCAAGATGGCGTGACACCTGGTCAATCTCGGTCAGCGCCGTACCTGCGCTGTCAGACAGCTTGGCCCCTTCGACCACAGCCTGCGTGGAGCGCTCCATAGCGGCCACCGCATCCTGGGTGTCGGTCTGAATCGCTTTCACCAGCGCCGCAATCTGCCGCGTTGCATCAGCAGAACGCTCAGCCAGACGCTGCACTTCCTCGGCCACCACCGAGAAGCCTCGTCCGGCTTCACCGGCTGAAGCGGCCTGAATGGCGGCGTTCAGCGCCAGCACGTTGGTTTGTTCGGTAATGTCCGAGATCAGCTCGGTAATTTCACCAATCTCCTGGGACGATTCGCCGAGCCGCTTGATGCGCTTGGAGGTTTCCTGAATCTGGTCACGAATCGAGTTCATACCGCCAATGGCGTTTTGCACCGCCTGCAAGCCGGACTCGGCAGCCGTCAGCGACTGACGGGCCACCTGGGAAGATTCCTGCGCCTGGGTGGACACTTCGTTAATTCGGGAAGCCATTTCGAGCACCGACTGGCCGGTTTCACGAATCTCGCGCAGCTGCTCGGTCGAAGCGGCCAGCAGTTCAGTGGAGGTGTTTTCCACCTGCGCCGTCGTTTGCGCTACTCGGGTAACGGTGTTTTGCACGTTACCGACCAGCTGGCGCAACTCTTCCACCGTGTAGTTCACCGAGTCGGCAATCGCGCCGGTAATGTCCTCGGTCACGGTCGCTTCCTGGGTCAGATCGCCTTCAGCGACGCTTTGCAATTCATTCATCAAACGCAAAATAGCGGCCTGGTTGGCGTCATTGACGCGCTTGGCATCTTGCTCCTGGCTTTTTGCATCTTGCTGCTGGCTTTCAGCCACTGCCTGACGCTGGCGACTGTCTTTCACCTGCAAGCGGGCCAGGCCCGTTCCGCACAGCAGCGCAACCAGCGCAGCGGCAACCAGGGCAATGATGGAGAACAAGCCCAGGCCGGTCTGGAAAGACAGCTTGCCTTGCAGGGCTTCAAGGTCGCGGCGCAGCTCCTCGCTGTCGGCAATGATCGAAGCCTGTGCTTCACGCGCTGACACCAGACCCTGCAAGTTGCCCAGAATGGCGCCTGCCTGCAGACGGGTCTTTTCATAAAGCGCCATCAGCGCTTCCAGACGCTCACGCGTTTGCGCGTCGGTGGCCGGGCTCAAACGAAGCTCGGGGCTGCCATCCTGCAGGCCCTGGGCAATTTCCTTGAAGGAGTTCAAATCCTTGCCCAGCATGAACACAGCCTCGGGACTCACGCCTTCCATCGTCAGGAACTCGTTGGCGGATTTACCAATACGCTGGGTCAGCATCACCAGCTGGCCGGAGGCGGAAATTTCCGCTGATGCCGCATTTTGCTGGAGCTTGAGCGAAGCGACGGTTTCGGCGATTTCCAGCAGGTCTGAAGATTGGCGGTTAATGCTGCGCAGAGCGTTACCCACCTGCATCAAAATTGCTTGCTGTTCCATGACCGTATGGGCATTTTTCTCGGCCCGTTCCATCAAAGGAAAAACCTTGTCCACATCGGGCAGCAACGCTGCTGCAACGGGCCTGAGCTTCATGCTATCTTCGCCAGACTTCAGACCCTTGATGGTTTTGACCAGCACATCCGAGCTTTCATTCACATCCGGGAACGCCTGCGCACTACCCACCAGCGCCTGCGACACAGACTTGGCCAGCCGCTGCGACTGCATCAGTGACTGGCCAGTGGCGGCCACCTGTTGCGCAACTTTATTCGACTGGTCAAGCGCCACAAAAGCCACCACAATCAACACGGCCACCGAGATGGCCATCAAGGGCACCAGCACGCTCTGATGCTGGCTCAGAGTCCGGCGACCAAGCAAAGGAAGCTTGAGCAAGTCTGAACTGGCATCTTTTTCGTCGTCACTCAGATCCATGTTGCTTGAAGGGTAGTCTTCATGACTCGTAACCAGCCTGGCACGCGCGGTGTCACTCAGGGATGTACTCTGCAAAGAATCACCCGAGATGCTCATGTTCATGCTGTCTTCGGACTGCACCTGCTTAGGTTTAAATAATTTCTGGATATTTTCAATAACAGACATGATGAGCCTTCGGGGAAAAACAGGGTCAGAAGGACAGAGCGCGCTAGGCACCTATTGTCAAAAAATGGGCTTGCTGAGCAAGTAACTGGAGGTTGATTTCCTGCCAGGTCGCACCATTGTGGTCAAGGTACTGGTTTCCAAAAAACTCCGGTGCATCAGGCGCTTTTTCGGAAAATTCGGCAAAAGCGTCCTGCTTGCGCAGGCCCGCCAGCTTATCGATCAGCAAGACACAATTGACATCAAGCGCACTATTAAGCGAGACAAGCCGCGAATCCGAGCGCATCAGATCATTGGTTTGGGCCGGCGGCTGACCGCTCACATAGCTCGCCAGATCCACAACGCCAAAAAGTCCGCCGCGCAAGTTGGCCACGCCGACAAACCAGGCTTGGGTATAGGAAACCGGATGGGTATTCACCCACGGAAAGATTTCACCGGACTGGGCCAGAGGAAAAAGATATTTTTTTCCTCCTGCCTCGACGGCCAGCCACAAGGCCGCGACGCCTTCGGTACGGGCAATCTGCAATCGTTCGGCCAGCCGGGTCTGTAGCGCCCTCAGGGCTTGTCTGTTCGCCATGCTGTAGTTTTAGTAACTTTTCAGCCAAGGGCCTTGATTTTGGCCATCAACTCGCTCGCATCGACCGGCTTGGTGATGTAGTCGCGAGCGCCTTGCCGCATTCCCCACACGCGGTCGGTTTCCTGATTCTTGCTGGTACACATCATGATGGGGATATCGGCGTACAGCGGGTCACGCGCAATGGCGCGGGTCAGCTGGAATCCGTTTTGTCCCGGCATGACCACATCCATCAGGATCAACTCGGGCTTGTCTTCTGCCAGACGGCGAAAGGCGTCTTCGGCGTTTTCTGCCGTCTTGACGGTAAACCCATTTTTGACCAGCAAATCAGTCAGATACATCAATTCGGTCTTGGAATCGTCCACGACCAATACTTTTTTAATCGCCATTACATTTCCTTTTGCTTGAGGCTTCCGAGAGCCTGAACAGTTTGCAACAATTGATCTTTGGTGAAAGGCTTGGTCAGGTAGTCTTGCGAACCCGCCATCCGGCCACGCGCCTTGTCGAAAACGCCATCCTTGGAGGAGAGCATCACGATGGGAACGCCCGAAAATCTGGCATTGCGTTTGATAATCGCACAAGTCTGATAGCCATCCAGGCGCGGCATCAAAATATCGCAAAAAATCAGATCTGGCTCGAAATCGTTGACCTTGGACAAGGCGTCGAAGCCGTCCTCTGCCAGCAGGACTTCATGCCCGCCCTGTTTCAAAAATATTTCGGCACTGCGCCTGATGGTGTTGCTGTCATCAATGACCAACACCTTGAGTCCGGAACTGGGAATGCTCACTGTCTCTACTCCTGTTTTTGCAGACCCCGAAGCGGTCGGTTATCGATCTGAACCTGTTCAGACCTGTGTGTGAAAATTCACAATTGAACCATTTCGAAATCTTCCTTGCGTGCGCCACATTCCGGACAAGTCCAGTTCATCGGCACCAAAGCCCACGGTGTACCGGCAGGAATGCCATGCTCTGGCGCACCAACGGCCTCATCATAAATCCATCCACAGATCAAACACATCCAGGTCATCGATTGAGTCACAGCTTAATTTGCCTTCGCATAGAATGCAACAATTGTATAGAGGCCGTGTTGCTAATTCGCTGGTGAGGGAAAATTTGAATCTTATGGCAAACCCCAACACTTCTCCCCTCGAATCCCGGCAGGTTCAGCCCGAAAATGACGATGCTTCGCCAGCCTGCGTCATGAGCTTCAACGCCAACGACCCGAGCGGCGCAGGCGGTCTGACTGCCGACATCGCCGCCATCACATCAGCTGGCGCGCACCCGCTGGTCATCGTCACCGGCGCCTATGTGCGCGACACCGCAGAAATTTTCGACCATTTCGCCTTTGATGAAGAAGCCGTCGCCGACCAGGCACGCGCGGCGCTGGAAGACATGCCCGTGTCCGCCATCAAGGTCGGCTTCGTCGGCAGCCCGGAAAACATCAGCGCCATCGCCGAAATCGCCTCGGACTATTCCGATGTGCCGCTGATCGCCTACATGCCCAGCCTGTCGTGGTGGGAGGACAGCAAAATTGACAGCTACCTGGACGCGTTCCGCGAACTGATGCTGCCCCAGGCCACCCTTTTGATCGGCAACCACAGCACGCTGTGGCGCTGGCTGCTGCCCGACTGGCCCGCCGAGCGCAGCCCGTCCGCCCGCGACATTGCCAAAGCGGCGTCAGGTTTAGGCGTGTCCTACACACTGGTCACTGGCATCCCGCTGCCCGACCAGTTCATTGACAACGTGCTGGCCACGCCGCAATCGGTGCTGTACAGCGAAAAATTCGAGCGCTTCGAGGCCGTCTTTCAAGGTGCCGGTGAAACCCTGTCCGCCGCCCTGTGCGCGCTGCTGGCGAACGGCCACGACCTGCAGGCCGCCACCGCCGAGGCGCTGACCTACCTGGATCACAGTCTGGAAGCCGGTTTTCACCCTGGCATGGGCAACATCGTGCCAGACCGCCTGTTCTGGGCACAGACCGAAGACGACGAAGCCGCCGAAGACGAAGCGCCGGGCGCCGACGATACAACCCCCATTCCCAAATCCCCTTTCGAGCTGCCCCCCAATGGAACCAAACATTAAATCCGCCACCTCCCGCAACGACGCGCTGTTCGAGCGCGCCAAAAAGCTGATTCCCGGCGGCGTCAATTCCCCCGTGCGCGCCTTCAAGGCCGTCGGCGGCACGCCGCGCTTTATCCAGCGCGCCCAGGGCGCCTACTTCTGGGACGCCGACGGCCAGCGCTACATCGACTACATCGGCTCCTGGGGGCCGATGATTCTGGGCCACGGCCACCCGGCAGTGCTCGAAGCCGTGCAAAAAGCTGTGCTCGAAGGCTTTTCCTACGGCGCGCCCACCGAGCGCGAAGTGGAAATGGCCGAGGAAATCGTCAAGCTCGTGCCGTCGATTGAAATGGTGCGCCTGGTCAGCTCCGGCACCGAAGCGACGATGAGCGTGATCCGGCTGGCGCGCGGCGCGACCGGGCGCAACAAGATCATCAAGTTTGAAGGCTGCTACCACGGCCACTCGGACGCGCTGCTGGTCAAGGCGGGCTCCGGTCTGGCCACTTTCGGCAGCCCGACCAGCGCAGGCGTGCCGCCCGAAGTCGTGCAGCACACCTTGGTGCTCGAATACAACCACATCGCGCAGATTGAAGAAGCTTTTGCACTGCACGGCAAAGACATCGCCTGCCTGATGATCGAGCCGATTGCCGGCAACATGAATTTTGTCCGCGCCAGCGTGCCGTTCATCAAACGCTGCCGCGAGCTTTGCACCGAGTACGGCGCGCTGCTGGTGTTCGACGAAGTGATGACCGGCTTTCGCGTGGCCTTGGGCGGCGCGCAAAGCGTCTATGCCAAACACATTCCCGGCTTCAAGCCCGACATGACGGCGCTGGGCAAGGTGATTGGCGGCGGCATGCCGATGGCGGCGTTCGGCGGCAGCCGGGCCGTGATGGAAAACCTCGCGCCCATCGGCGGCGTGTATCAAGCGGGCACGCTGTCGGGCAACCCGGTCGCCACCGCCTGCGGTCTGGCGACGCTGCGCGAAATCCAGAAGCCCGGTTTTTACGAAGCGCTCGCCGAGCGCACGCGAAACCTGGTCAGCGGCCTGACGCAGGCGGCGAATCAAGCGGGCGTGCCATTTTGCGGCGACAGCGAAGGCGGCATGTTCGGCTTTTTCCTGCTGGAATCACTGCCGCAGAACTACGGCCAGGTGATGAAAACCGACAGCCCGGCGTTCAACCGCTTTTTCCACGCCATGCTCGATAGCGGCGTGTATTACGCTCCGGCGCTGTACGAGGCCGGTTTTGTCAGCGCCGCGCACACGGACGAGGACATTGCCGCCACGGTGGATGCTGCGGCGCGATTTTTTAAAAGCTGCTGAAGCGACATCCGGCATCGGTTTCAAGCTGATTCCCCATAAAAAAAGCGGCCTCAGCCGCTTTTTTTCATTTCAGCGCCGATAGCGCCCCGAACTACAAATTAATGACGGAAATGGCGCACGCCGGTCACCACCATGACCACGCCGCGCTCGTCGGCGGCGTCAATCACTTCCTGGTCGCGCATCGAGCCGCCAGGCTGAATCACGCAGCTCGCGCCCGCATCGACCACCACGTCCAGACCGTCGCGGAACGGGAAGAAGGCGTCGCTGGCCACGGCCGTACCCTTGAGCGACAGACCGGCGTGTTCGGCCTTGATACTGGCAATGCGCGCCGAATCGAGGCGGCTCATCTGGCCCGCGCCCACGCCCATCGTCATGCCGCCCGCGCAGAACACGATGGCGTTGGATTTGACGTACTTGGCCACGTTCCAGGCAAACAGCAGGTCTTGCAACTGCTCAGGCGTGGGCTGGAGCTTGCTGACCACTTTCAGATCGGCCAGCGTCAGTTCGTGGTTGTCGGCGGTCTGCATCAACAGGCCGGAACCGACGCGCTTGATGTCGATCTGGTTGCGGCCTTGCGTGCCGTCAGCGGGCAGGTCGATCTGCAAAATCCGCACGTTCACTTTGGTTTTGAACACGTCCAGCGCCTCGGGCGTGAAAGCCGGGGCCATCAGCACTTCGACAAACTGCTTGCTCACCGCTTCGGCAGCGGCGCGATCCACCGCGCGGTTGAAAGCAATGATGCCGCCAAACGCCGAAGTCGGGTCGGTTTTAAAAGCCTTGCTGTAGGCTTGCAGCGCGTCCGCGCCCACGGCCACACCGCAAGGATTGGCGTGCTTGACGATGACGCAGGCGGTTTCGCTGAAGCTCTTGACGCATTCCCAGGCGGCGTCGGCGTCGGCGATGTTGTTGTAGGACAGCTCTTTGCCCTGCAACTGCTTGGCCGTGACCAGCGCGCCGGGCGCGGGGTTCACGTCGCGGTACAGCGCGGCTTGCTGGTGCGAGTTTTCGCCGTAGCGCAGGTCTTGCAGCTTGATGAACTGGCCGTTGTACTGGGCCGGGAAATCAGCGCGCACCGGCAGGGCGCTGGCGCTGCTGGCTTCAAAATCAATCGCCGACAGGTAGTCGCTGATCGCGCCGTCGTACTGGCTGATGCGGTTGAACGCGGCGACCGACAGGGCAAACTTGGTCTTGTCGGTCAGCTTGCCGTCGGCCTGGAGTTCGGCCAGCACGTTGGCGTATTGCGACGCGTCGGTCAGCACGCCCACGTCTTTCCAGTTCTTGGCGGCGGAGCGCACCATCGCCGGGCCGCCGATGTCGATGTTTTCAATCGCGTCTTCCAGCGTGCAGCCGGGCTTGGCCACCGTCGCTTCAAACGGGTACAGGTTGACGACCAGCAGGTCGATGGTGGCGATGCCGTGGGCGTCAATTGCCGCCATGTGCTCAGGCAGGTCGCGCCGGGCCAGCAGGCCGCCGTGGATTTTCGGGTGCAGCGTCTTGACGCGGCCATCTAACATTTCAGGAAAGCCGGTGTGGTCGGCCACTTCGGTCACGGGCAGGCCCGCATCGGCCAGCAACTTGGCGGTGCCGCCGGTGGACAGCAGCTTGATGCCCAGCGCGTGCAGCGCCTGGGCAAATTCAAGAATGCCGGTTTTGTCGGAAACGGAGATCAGTGCGTTCATCGTGGTTTTTCTCTCAAGTAAATTTATTTCAAAAGCTGGTGTTCGACCAGCTTTTTGCGCAGCGTGTTGCGGTTCAGGCCCAGCCAGTCGGCGGCGCGTGACTGGTTGTGCGCGGCGTGGTGCATCACCACTTCGAGCAGCGGTTTTTCGACCACGCGCACCATCATGGCGTACATGCCATCGGGCGCAATGCCGTCCAGATCCTGAAAATAGCTCTCCAGACTGGCGCGCACACATTCTTCCAAGTTGGTTTGGCTCATCGTGATGCTTCCTCCTGATTTTTATCGTTGTTGGCGACGGCTGAAATACAGTCCATCGGCTGGCCCAGTTCATCAAAAAAACTGCCCACGGCGTCAAGCTGCGCGGCGCAGTCTTCGAGCAGATTCATCCGCGCACGAAACGCTTCGCCGCCGGGCAGGGTTTTGACGTACCAGCCGATATGCTTGCGCGCCGTGCGCACGCCGCTGAAGTCGCCATACAGCGTGTAATGGTCTTGCAGATGATCGAGCAGCAGCAGCTTGATTTCCTGTGCCGAGGGCGGCGCCAGATGCTTGCCGGTCGCCAGGAAATGCGCGATCTCGCGGAAAATCCACGGCCTACCCTGGGCGGCGCGGCCCACCATCACCGCGTCGGCGCGGGTGTAAGCCAGCACGTCACGGGCTTTTTCGGGGCTGTCAATGTCGCCATTGGCCGTCACCGGAATGCGCAGCGCAGCTTTCACCTCGGCAATCGTGTCGTATTCGGCCAGCCCTTTGTAGCCCTGCTCGCGGGTGCGGCCATGCACGGTGACCATCTGGACTCCGGCGCTTTCGGCGGCGCGGGCAATCTGAACGGCGTTTTTATGCGTTTGCGCCCAGCCGGTGCGCATTTTGAGCGTGACCGGCACGCCATGCGGCGCGCAGGCGGCGACCACGGCCTCGATGATCTGCAGCGCCAGCGGCTCGTCCTGCATCAGCGCCGATCCGGCCCATTTGCTGCAGACTTTTTTCGCCGGGCAGCCCATGTTGATGTCGATGATTTGCGCGCCGCGCTCGATGTTGTAAGCGGCAGCGGCGGCCATCATGGGCGCGTCGGTGCCCGCGATTTGCACGGCAATCGGGCCGGGTTCGCCCGCGTGGTTGGCGCGGCGCGAGGTTTTCAGCGTGTCCCACAGGTCGGGCCGGGAAGTGACCATTTCGCTCACGGCGTAGCCCGCGCCCAGCGTCTTGCAGAGCTGGCGAAACGGCCTGTCGGTCACGCCCGCCATGGGCGCGGCAAACAGGTTATTGGCCAAAGCGTAGGGGCCGATGTTCATGGGACGGGGGGAGGTAAAACTGAAGGTTGCCGAAAAAGAGGCATGATTGTAGCTGCCCAAAAATTGGGCACTTGAATCGAAATTTTCGCCCGGCGCGCCGACCGGCCCGGCTGCCTATACTTCACCGCCTATGCCCACCTGGATTCAACACCTGCTCGAACTGTTAGCGCTGCCCGAACTCGGGTTGAGCACAGTGTTTGTCGTGTCGTTTATTTCGGCGACGCTGGTGCCGCTGGGCTCGGAGCCGGTGGTGTTTGGCCTCGTGAAACTGAACCCGGACTTGTTCTGGCCGACGGTACTGGTGGCCACGGCGGGCAACACGCTGGGCGGCGCACTGGACTGGTGGCTGGGCTACGGCGCGCACCAGGTGGCTGACAAATACACCCACTCCTCGCACCACGGCCGCGCCATCCGCTGGCTGGAAAAGCTCGGCCCTAAAGCCTGTCTGCTGGCCTGGCTGCCCATCGTCGGCGACCCGCTGTGCGCGGTGGCGGGCTGGCTGAAATTCGCTTTTTGGCCGTGCCTGGCTTACATGGCGATCGGCAAATTTTTGCGCTATTTTCTGATGACGAGCAGCCTGGTCTGGGCATTTCCGGGCGTGTTGAACTTTTAAGCGCGCTTTTTAAACGCGCTCAAAACCGCTTAAAAGCGCTCGTAAGGCATCAAATAGCGCCACTGTCCCGGCGCCAGCTGGCTCAACGACATGCGGCCCACGCGCAGCCGCTTCATCGCCGTGATGGTCAAGCCGACGCTGTCGCACATATAGGCGATTTGCCCCGGCACTTCGCCTTTCAGCGCAAAACGCAGCCGCGCTTCGCTCTGCCAGCTGACCTTAGCGGGCGGCAGCAGCGCGCCCCGCCAGGTAAAACCGTGGTCCACGCGGTTCAGCCGCTCCAGACCGCCGGGCTTGATGTCGCCGCTGACTTCAACGACAACTTCATGCTCCAGCAGCCGGGCGTCTTCGCGCAGCTTGCGCGTCACGCGCCAGTCGGTGGTGAAAATCACCAGGCCGCTGGCAGGCGTGGCCAGCGGCGTGACCATCTCGGCGCTGGAAAAATGCTTTTTCAGCGGCCGGATGCCGGAGCGATCTGCTGGTGAGTGATTCGCAGCGACCAGCAACTGGGCCGCCGTTTGAACGCTGGCGCCAGCGCGGGCGCCAGCAGCACCCATTCCAGCGCGGGCACCGGCAGGACCAGCGCCAGCGTCAACGCGGGCACCAGCAGCAGCCGCCACCGCTTCGGCAGCTTCATAACCGGCGGGCTTGTGCAGCAGCATCGTCACCGGCGTCAGCGCCAGCAGGCTGGCGTCGGGCGACAGCGTCACCGTCTGGTTCAGCACGCGGAACTGCGGCTCTTCGACCACCACGCCATCGACGCTGACCCAGCCGCCTTCGATGTACTGCTCGGCCTCGCGGCGCGAGCAGGCCAGCATGTCGGCCAGGCGCTTGGCAAGGCGTACCGGTTCGTTCATGGCAGCGCTCAAGAGCTGAACAGGAAGTTCATCACGTCGCCATCCTTGACGACGTAATCCTTGCCTTCGGCGCGCATCTTGCCCGCGTCTTTGGCGCCCTGCTCGCCCTTGAAGGCGACAAAATCGTCAAAGGCAATCGTCTGGGCACGGATATAACCCTTTTCAAAATCGGTGTGAATCACGCCAGCGGCCTGCGGGCCGGTGTCGCCGACGTGAATCGTCCAGGCGCGCACTTCTTTCACGCCAGCGGTGAAATAGGTCTGCAGCCCGAGCAATTTATAAGCGGCGCGGATCAGCCGGTTCAGGCCCGGCTCGGTCTGGCCGAGTTCTTCTAGGAACATCTGGCGATCTTCATCGCTCATTTCGGCCATTTCGGCTTCCATCTTGGCGCTGATGGCGACGACCGGCGCATTTTGCGACTCGGCGAAGGCTTTCAGACGATCCAGGAACGGGTTGTTGTCAAAACCATCCTCGGCCACGTTGGCGACAAACATCGCCGGTTTGGCGGTAATCAGGAAAAACTGCTGCAGCAGCGGCAGCTCGTCCTTGCTGAAATCCAGCGTGCGCACCGGCTTGGCCTGGTCCAGCGCGGCCTGACATTTTTCGAGGATGGCGACCAGCTTGGCCGAATCCTTGTCGCCCGAGCGCGCCAGCTTGCCGACGCGGTGCAGGGCTTTTTCGACGGCGGCCAGATCGGCCAGGCACAGTTCGGTCTGGATGACTTCGATGTCGTCAATCGGATCGACCTTGCCCGCAACGTGAATCACGTTGTCGTCTTCAAAGCAGCGCACCACATTGACGATGGCGTCAGTCTCGCGGATGTGCGCGAGAAATTTGTTGCCCAGACCTTCGCCGGTGCTGGCGCCTGCAACCAGACCGGCAATATCGACGAACTCGACAATGGCGCGCTGGACTTTTTGCGGGTTCACGATGGCCGACAGCGCGTCAAGCCGCTCGTCAGGCACTTCGACGATGCCGACATTCGGCTCAATGGTGCAAAAGGGGTAGTTTTCTGCCGCAATGCCTGCGTTGGTCAGGGCGTTGAACAGGGTGGATTTTCCGACGTTGGGCAGGCCAACAATGCCGCATTTCAAACTCATTACTATTCCTTAGAAATCATCAGGTGGCCACGCCTTGAGCGGGCCGGGTAGAACGGCCCAGCGTGGACTAAAAAAGAGGGCTTCGGGGCTGAAAAACCCCGTTCGGGCGCTGTCCGAAAAGAACTGGGGCGATTGTAATGAGTCGCGCCAGCCCGGCGCGCCGCCCGGCCCGCCGGGCCAGTTTCAGGGGCCGCACTACGCCTGAACGTTCTGGTCTTTCGGGTCTTGCTGATCTTCGCGCCCTTGGCCCGCTTGGCCATCCTGGCGATCCTCCCAATCGACCCACGGCACCTCGCTGGCCTTCAGGTAGCTGCTGACCGCCTCGCCGACCGTGGCAAAAAAGCGCTGCTCGCCGAGCCGCGAAAACAGGCCAAAGCGCTTGAGCTTGTCCTTGACCGGGTCTTTCATTTCCGCGAAGCACAGCGCAATGCCAGCGGCCTGCAGCGTGCAGTCCAGCTCTTCAAGAATGTCAGCGGCGGTCACATCGACGCTGGTGACCGGCTCGGCGCCGACGACCAGCCAGCGCACCGGCGTCGGCGACGCGGCCACGGCGTCCAGCGCGTGGTCGCGGAACAGCTCGGCGTTGGCAAAGAACAGCGGCGCGTCCCAGCGAAACAGCACCAGCCCCGGAATCCGGCGCGCCTGCGGGTAGCGGCTGATGTCGTGGTAGCCCTTGATGCCATCGACCCGTCCGAGAACGGCGAAATACGGGCGCCAGCCGTCCCACAAAAACTCGATGACGGCCATCACAATCGCCAGGCCAATGCCTTCAATCGCGCCCAGCACCGCCACGCCGACCATGCAGCCCATCGACAGCCAGAACTCCCAGCGCTGGATGCGGTAGATGCGGCGCAAGTCCTTGATCTCGATCAGCGCCAGCGCCGAGGCAATCACCACGGCGGCCAGCGCGGCGTTGGGCAGATCCTTCAGCAGGCCGGGCGCCGCCAGCAGCAAAGCAGCCACCGCCAGCGCGCCGACGACCCCGGCGAGCTGGGTTTTGGCGCCCGCCGCCTCGGCCACCGGCGTGCGCGACGAGCTGGCGCTGAGCGGAAAACCCTGAAACAGGCCCACCGCCAGATTCGCCATGCCCAGCCCGACCATTTCCTGGTTCGCATCGACCACGCGGCCAGCGCGGGCCGCATAGACCCGCGACAGCACGCTGGTGTCGGCAAAAGACACCAGCGCCACCGCCAGCCCGCCCAGCAGCACCGGCACGATGTCGTCCGGCGTGATCGCCGGAAACACCAGCATCGGCAGGCCCTGCGGCAGCGCGCCCAGCACCGGAACGCCCGCCCGTGTGCCCAAATCCAGCGCCGCCGCCGCCACGGTCGCGCCCGCCACGGCAATCAGCACACCCGGCAGGCGCTGGCTGCGCTTGAGTCCCAAAATCACCACCAGCGCGCCCAGGCCCAGCGCCAGCGCGGCGCCGTTGGTTTTGCCCGCCAGCAGTGCTTGGCCAAAGCCCAGGCTTTTATCCAGCAACCCGGCGCCGCTGACCGAAAAGCCAAACAACGCGGGCAGCTGGCTGACCAGCACCGTCAGCGCAATGCCGTTCATGTAGCCGTAGCGAATCGGCTTGGACAGCAGCTCGGTGATAAAGCCCAGCCGCGCCGCCCCGGCCGCGATGCAGAGCAGACCGGAGACCACCGCCATCATTCCCGCCAGCGCCAGCGCACGCTGCGGACTGCCCGCCGACAGCGGCAGCACCACGCCCAGAATCAGCGCCACCAGCGACGAGTCCGGCCCGAGCACCAGCAAGCGGCTCGGGCCAAACAGCGCATAAGCCAGCAGCCCGAAAATCGTCGCGTACAGACCGGCAATGGCGGGCAAACCCGCCGCCACCGCGTAGGCGATGCCGACCGGCACCAGCACCGTCGTCAAGACCAGACCGGCCAGCAGATCGTGGCGCAGCCAGTCGATCTGGTAGTCGCGCAGCGCGAGCAGGCCCGGCAGCCAGCGCCGCCAGCCAATGGCGGGCGCGCTGCGCTCGGCCAGTCGCACCGGGCCAGCGGGCGGCCGTGGTGGTGGCGGCGTCACATCAGTCAAAACAATAGCGGGCGCCGACCGCCTGCCCCACCTTGAGCAGTTGCCCGGCGCCGCCGAGCACGATGGCGTTCATGCCGAAAGTCACCGCGCCGTTGACGCGCTCGTCCTGGCGGTAGCCTTGCAGCGTGTCGCCGACTTCGGGACTGCTGGCGGCGCTGGCCGGGTCGATATTCGGAATCGGGCAGCGCGGGCAGGGCTTGACCGGCTTGAGCTGCACCGCGCCCGCGCTTTCGTCCTCGCCTTCGTCCGCGCCCGTGGCGATGTGCAGCAGGTCGAGCCGGTCTTCGTCGTGCGGTGCCAGTTCCGGGCCGCTGGCGCCATTGCCCAGCACGATATTCGGCCGAAAGCGCGCCATGCCGACCTGCGCATGGCCCTGCGCGGCCAGTTTGTCGTTCAGCTGGTCCAGCGACGCCTGGCTGACGACCAGCACCGGGTAGCCGTCGCTGAACTGGTTCAACGCCTCGATGCCGCCCGTCCATTTCAGGCTGCTGGCGCGCCGGTGCTCCGGGTCAAAGCGCACCAGCCGCGCCGCCACGCCCAGAAAATCGCTGAACCACTGTGCCGCCAGCGCGCCCATGTCGTAAGCGGCCACCTCGTCGTTCCAGACCTGGACACGCACCGGCGCCTCGACCCGATCCAGCGCGATGTGCAGCGCCAGCATGCCGGGGGCGCGCAGCACCATTTCCGAATATTTCAGCTGCGGCTGGATCAGCGCCATGCGCGGCAGCTCGCGCTGGGTCAGAAAGCGACCCTGCGCATCGACCACCATCCAGGCGCGGTCAAACTCCAGCCCGGTGTCGGTCAGCACGGCCTCGCGCAGCGAAACCCCGGCGCAGGATTTGACCGGATAGACATACAGACCGGCCACCACAGCAGTCAGGTCAAAAGCGGCCTCAGCCAGCGCGCTGTCGGCGCTGGCGGGCAGCGGCTTGTTCAGGGAAGGGTTCATTTTTTTATCCTTGCTTGACCTTTAAAACAGCAATTTTGCACTGCCTCCTAAAATGGGGAATGTCCAAGTCATTTGATGTCTGTATTCGCGGCGACGGCGTGGTCGGCCGCACATTGGCCCTGCTGCTGGCGCGCGAGCGCCTGCGGGTGGCGCTGCTCACCCCAGCGCCGCCCCAGCCAACGCCAGCCGGGCCGCCCGCCGCCGATGTCCGCGCCTACGCGCTGAACGGCGCCTCGCGCCAGCTGCTCGAAACGCTGCGCGTCTGGCCCGATTTACCCTTTGCCACGCCGGTGCGCCAGATGCAGGTCTGGGGCGACAACGGCGGCCAGATCGATTTCAGCTCCGACAGCCTGGCGCAGGATGCTCTAGCCTGGATTGTCGATGTGCCCGCGCTGGAGCAGCAGCTGATGCAGGCGGTGCGCTACCAGCCGCAAATCGAGCTGGTGCAGGCGCCGGTTCCGGCCGCGCTGACGGTGGTCTGCGAGGGCAAACACAGCCGCAGCCGCGAGGAATTTGGCGTGCAATGGACTGTCAAGCCCTACCCGCAAAAAGCCATCGCCGCCCGGCTGTCCACCGAAAAGCCGCACGACGGCATTGCCCGCCAGTGGTTTGTCGGCGGCGACATCCTGGCGCTGCTGCCGCTGGGCGGCGCCGACGGGCACGCGGTGGCGCTGGTCTGGTCGGTGTCCCCCGAGCACGCCGAGCAGCTGGAAAAGCTCGCGCCGGAAGATTTCTGCACCGCGCTGCAGGCCGTTTATGGCGAAGACACCAGCCACGCGCTGGGCGCCCTGCAGCTGACCAGCGAGCGCGTCAGCTGGCCGCTGGCACTGGCCAACGCCGCGCACTGGGTCGGGCCGGGCTGGGCGCTGGCCGGCGACGCCGCGCACACGGTGCA
This sequence comes from Polaromonas sp., assembly GCA_026400075.1. GTDB lineage: Bacteria > Pseudomonadota > Gammaproteobacteria > Burkholderiales > Burkholderiaceae_C > Polaromonas. The sequence goes on along the minus strand of JAPLPS010000121.1, from coordinate 4,601 downwards.
TCCGCTGTCCGGCCAGGGCCTGAACCTGGGGCTGGCCGACGCCGCCTGTCTGGCCAGGGTGCTGGGCCAGCGCGAACCCTGGCGCGCGCTCGGCGACGAAAAGCTGCTGCGCCGCTACGAACGGGCGCGCAAGGGCGATGTGCTGGCGATGGATGCCGTCACCGACGGGCTGCATGGGCTTTTTGCCCAAACCGCCAGCCCGTGGCAGATGGCGCGCAACTGGGGCATGAAAGGCCTTGCCCACAGCGGCCTGCTCAAGCGCTGGATGGCGCGGCAAGCCACCGGCCTGTAAAAAATTTGTTCCACCCCCTCGACATTTCAGGAAACCCATGAAACCCTTTTCACGCACCAGCGGCCTCAAGCTGGCCACATTCGCCGGTCTGCTGGCCTGCTGCCTGAGCAGCGCCTTCGCGCAGGAAGCGAGCATTCGCAAAAACCTGGCCGAGCGCCTGCCGAACTTCCCCAAAATTGAAGAAGTCAGCAAGACGCCAATGAACGGCCTGTATGAAGTCCGGGTCAATGGCAGCGAACTCTATTACACCGACGCCGAGGGCAACTACCTGCTGCAAGGCGACCTGATCGACACCAAATCCCGGCGCAGCCTGACCGAAGAGCGCACCACCAAGCTCAGCGCGATTGACTTTGGCGCCCTGCCGCTGAAAGACGCTTTCGTCCAGGTGCGCGGCACTGGCAAGCGCCAGCTGGTCGTGTTTGAAGACCCGAACTGCGGCTACTGCAAGCGCTTTGAGCGCGACCTGCAAAAGGTCAATGACGTGACGATTCACACCTTCCTGATCCCGATTCTTGGCCCTGACTCGAACGAAAAATCCAAAAACATCTGGTGCGCCAAAGACAAGAGCAAAACCTGGCTCGACTGGATGGTGCGCGACCAGCAGGCCGCCAAAGCCAGTTGTGACACCAGCGCGCTGGAGCGCAATGTCGATTTCGCCCGCAAGCACAAAATCACCGGCACGCCGACGATTTTCTTTGCCGACGGCTCACGCGTGCCCGGCGCCGTCAGCGCCCAGCAGATCGAAAAAACGCTGGCCGGCATTAAAACCCCCTGATGGCCAGCGCCTCCCGCACCCCAAGCGCGCCGCTGCACTACCGCGTCGAAATCGGCGCGCTGCAAGCGCATCTGTTTCAGGTCACGCTGACGATTGCCCAGCCTGCGGCGCTGCAGCGCGTGTCGTTGCCGGGGTGGATTCCGGGCAGCTATTTAGTCCGCGAGTTTTCCAAAAGCCTGCAGAACCTGGAGGCGCTGCAAAACGGCGCGCCGCTCGCCGCCCTGCAGTTGGACAAAGCCAGCTGGCAAATCGCCTGCGCGCCCGGCCAGCCGCTGACGCTGTGCTACGCGGTTTACGCCCACGACAATTCGGTGCGCAGCGCCTGGCTGGACGCGAACCGGGGCTTTTTCAACGGCACCAGCCTGTTTTTAAAAGTTGACGGCCAGGAAGCCGCGCCGCACCGGCTCGAACTGCCCGCACCCAAAGCCGTCAAGGGCTGGAGCGTCGCCACCGGCCTGGTGCCGCAAAAAATCAACGCCCAGGGTTTTGGTCTTTATGAAGCCGCCAATTACGACGAGCTAGTCGATTGCCCGGTGGAAATGGGCGTTTTCTGGAGCGGCAGTTTTAAGGCGCGCGGCGTGCCGCACCGCTTTGTCGTCGCGGGCGCCCCGCCGTCTTTTGACGGCGAGCGGCTGCTGGCCGACACGCAAAAAATCTGCGAAACCGAAATCCGCTTCTGGCACGGCAATAAAAAGCCGCCGCACGCGAATTACCTGTTCATGCTGAACGTCGTCGATGAGGGCTACGGCGGGCTGGAACACCGCAATTCGACCGCCTTGATCTGCACCCGCAAAGACCTGCCGCGTCTGGGCGATGCCAAAACCAGCGACGGCTACACGACGCTGCGCGGGCTGATCAGCCACGAGTATTTCCACACCTGGAACGTCAAGCGCCTGCGCCCGGCGGAGTTTGAGCGCTACGACTACGGCCAGGAAAACTACACCGAGCTGCTGTGGTTTTTTGAAGGCTTCACCAGCTACTACGACGACTTGCTGCTGCGCCGCGCCGGTCTGCTGGACAACGCGGGCTATTTAAAACTGCTGACCAAAACCGTCAACCAGGTGCTGCAGGCGCCGGGCAGGCTGGTGCAGTCGGTGGCCGAGGCCAGTTTTGATGCCTGGGTGAAATACTACCGGCCCGATGAAAACACGCCCAACGCCACCATCAGCTACTACGCCAAGGGCGCGCTGGTGGCGCTGTGCTGCGATTTGACGCTGCGCGCCGAAGGCCGCGCCAGCCACAACGCAACGCTCGACGACGTGATGCGCGACCTGTGGAAACGCTGCAAAGCCGGGCCGCTGCGCGAAGCCGATGTGGCCAAGGCGCTGCAGGCGGCGGGCGGGCGCGCTTTTGCCAGCGAGCTGCAGGACTGGGTTCACGGCAAGGGCGAATTGCCGCTGAAGGAATTGCTGGAGAAGCATGGCGTGGCCGTGCAGCAAGAGCCCGCGCAGCTCGCGCAGCGCCTGGGCCTGCGCGTCAGCGAAACGCAGGGCGTGCAGATCAAGACCGTGCTGCGCGACAGCGCTGCCGAGCGCGCCGGCGGCTGGCGCATGAGCCGACTCGACGACCTGCTGCTCTACGCGGGCGCCGCCGAAAAAGTCGTCGCTCTCGTCGCCCGCGACAAGCGGCTGCTGCAGCTGGAACTGACGCTGCCGCCCGCGCAAACCACCTGGCGCCTGGCGCTGCAGGACGCCGCGCTGCTCAACGCCTGGCTGGACGCGGCCGACTGACAAACTGACCACCGCCATTCCCGTGGCGCCCTTTAATTTTTCTCCAAGGACTTTTTTCCATGACCTATGAAATGATCGTCACCTCGACCCAAGGCCCGGACACGCGCCAGGTCGGCATCATCACGCTGAACCGCCCCAAGCAACTGAACGCGCTGAACAACCAGTTGATGGACGAGCTGGGCGCCGCGATGAAAGCCTTTGACGCCGATGACAGCGTCGGCTGCATCATCCTGACCGGCAGCGAAAAAGCCTTTGCCGCTGGCGCCGACATCGGCGCGATGGCCACCTACACCTTTGCCGATGTCTATAACGGCGACTACATCACGCGCAACTGGGAACAGATCCGCAGCATCCGCAAGCCGGTGATTGCCGCCGTCAGCGGTTTTGCGCTCGGCGGGGGCTGCGAGCTGGCGATGATGTGCGACTTCATCTTTGCCGCCGACAACGCCAAATTTGGCCAGCCGGAAATCAAGCTGGGCGTGATTCCCGGCGCGGGCGGCACGCAGCGCCTGCCACGCGCCGTGGGCAAGGCCAAGGCGATGGACATGGCACTGACGGGCCGCATGATGGACGCCGTGGAAGCCGAGCGCGCCGGACTGGTCAGCCGCGTCGTGCCGCTGGACAAGCTGATGGACGAGGCGCTGGGCGCGGCCCTGATGATCTGCGGCTACGGCCAGCCCAGCGTGTTTGCGGCGAAAGAAGCCATCAACCGCGCCTTTGAAAGCTCCTTAAGCGACGGCGTGATGTTCGAGCGCCGCCTGTTCCACGCGCTGTTCGCCACCGAAGACCAAAAAGAAGGCATGGACGCTTTCGTCAACAAACGCAAGCCAAATTTCACGCACCGCTGAAAACCGCCCCAACAAACCGCTATAATTTGCGTCGCACGGTGATATAGCTCAGTTGGTTAGAGCGCAGCATTCATAATGCTGATGTCGGTGGTTCAAATCCACCTATCACCACCAAACAAAAAAAGCCCCGCAAGTCCAGTACCTGCGGGGCTTTTTGCTGGCCCCTGCGTTTTTCTCAACAGCCCCTGGATAAACACCATGAACCGCTGCACAAACCGCCTGCTTTGCGCCCTCGCGCTGGCCGCTGCAACCGCCCTGAGCACTTTGGCGCCGCTGCCCGCCTCCGCGCAAAGCACCACCTTCACGCCCGGCGTCAGAAACTTCCCGCCCGCTGCGCTGCGCGGCGAAATGGTGGTGCTGGCGCCGCCCGGCATCACGATGGACGGCAAGGCCGACCAGCTCTCGCCCGGCTCGCGCATCCACGACGCCAACAACATGCTGGTGCTGTCCGGCGCGCTGGTCAACCAGACCTTGAGCGTCAACTACCTGCGCGAAAACATGGGGCTGGTGCATGAAGTCTGGATTCTCAACAGCGAAGAAATCAAGCAAAAGCGCCCCAACTCGAAGCGCTCCTGGTTCAGTTGGGGCAGCAGCAACTAAACACCCGGCGCCGCAACGCGCCTTGAGGCGCCGCGCTGCGGCCCGCCAGCCGCCCGCCCGCCCGCCAAATTTTTCCAATCTCCCGCGCCCGCCCCTCTTAAAAGGCGCGCGGCGCTTTTCCCTTTGAGCCACACCATGTCCAAAAAAGTCTTTATCAAAACCTTCGGCTGCCAGATGAACGAGTACGACTCGGACAAGATGAGCGACGTGCTGCACGCCGCCGAAGGCTACACGCCCACGCAAAACATCGACGAAGCCGACCTGATCCTGTTCAACACCTGCTCAGTGCGCGAAAAGGCGCAGGAAAAAGTCTTCAGCGACCTGGGCCGCGTCAAGCATTTGAAAGAAAAAGGCGT
>JAPLPS010000254.1 GCA_026400075.1 Polaromonas sp. | reverse complement strand
AGCCGCTGCCGGTGGTGGCGCTGCAGATCAGGTAGAGCGTTGGTGTCGCGCTGGCGGGATCAAAAACATGGATGTTCAGGCCGTCCATCGGAAGGATGTCGATGGCGCCGAGCAGGTCTGCACAGTCGAGCGCGATGGCCTGGGCCAGCAGCGTGGCGTTTTGGGTCGTGGTGCCTACGAGGATTTTCAGTTGCGTCATGGGGTGTCGGGGACAGTAAAAGTGAGATAGTTGAAGAAAAATACGATGAGTGCTTGAAAGCCCTGTTTTCTCGTACTATAATAATACTCATTCGGAGTGTGGCGCAGCCTGGTAGCGCACCTGGTTTGGGACCAGGGGGTCCAAGGTTCGAATCCTTGTACTCCGACCATAAAGTGAAAAAAGCCCACAGTGTGGGCTTTTTTTTTACCTGCCCGTAGCTCAGTCGGATAGAGCATCAGCCTTCTAAGCTGAGGGTCACAGGTTCGATCCCTGTCGGGCAGACCAAGCAGGCCGAATTAGCCCTTCAGAGCGTTCAAAAAACCGAAAACCCGCATGTTGCATAAACATGGCGGGTTTTTTGTTGTCTTGCGCAGCCCGGACGAGCTGGCAGCAGAGCCAAGCGCCAGTTCAGGCGCGCAGCTGCTGGTTGAAGAAATCGACCGTGCGCTGCCAGGCCAGCGGGGCGGCTGCCGGGTCGTAGCGCGGCGTGGTGTCGTTGTTAAAACCGTGCTGGGTGCCGGGGTAGATAAAGGCCTGGTAGCGCACCTGCGCTTTTTTCAAGGCCGCTTCGTAGCGCGGCCAGCCTGCATTGATGCGCTCGTCGTTTCCGGCGTAGTGAATCAGCAGCGGCGCCTTGATGCGGGCGGCTTCCTCGTCGGGCGGCTGGTTGCCGTAAAACGGCACGGCCGCGCCCAGATCGGGCAACTGCGCGGCCAGAAAGTTGACCACGCCGCCGCCGTAGCAAAAACCGACCGCGCCGACTCTGGCGTTGCCCTGCGGCAGGGTTTTCAGCCAGGCGGCAGCCGCCAGAAAATCGGCCCGCGTTTTGGCCTGATCGAGCTTGCCAAACAGTTCGCGGGCCTTGTCCTCATCGCCGGGATAGCCGCCCAGCGGATGCAGCGCATCGGGCGCAAAGGCGATGAAATTGTCCAGCGCCAGACGCCGGGCGATGTCCTTGATGTGCGGATTCAGGCCCCGGTTCTCATGCACCACCAGCACGACAGGCAGCTTGCCCTGGGCTGCAGCGGGCTGCGCCAGGTAGCCGCGCACCGTGCCGTAACCCTGCGGCGACGCGATTTCGACATAGCGCGTTTGGATGCGCGGGTCGTTGCCCGGCACCTGCTGCGCGTTGGCAAAGTTCGGGCTCAGCGCGGCCAGCACCGCCTCGGCGCCTGCCGCCCCGACGGTGTATTTGGCGGCCGACTGCAGGAAACCCCGGCGGCTCAGCAAGCCATGCACATAGCGGTCAAACAGCTGGAGTACTTCGGGGACGAAATCAGCGGCGGTCTTGCGTGTCATCGTGAACTCCTGGGGGGATTGTCTTGCCTGTTCAGCTTATCCATGCTGCTGCGTGCTGGCCCAGCGCGGGCGGCGGCAAATCGGCGGTCGGGCGCAGGCCATCAAACAGCATCGGATTGGCAATCATAGGCGTCGAGTCGGCATCCGGGCAGGGCAGGCGCATGCCGCGTGCGGCCACATGCGGGTGGTTCATCACCTGCCCAATGTCCAGAATCGGCGCGCAGGGCACGCCCGCCTGGTCCAGCAAATCGACCCAGTCGGCGGTGTCGCGCTCCAGCAGCCATTGCGAAATCAGCGGCACCAGCGTTGGCCGGTGCGCGACCCGCGCCGGGTTGCTGCTAAAGCGCTCATCACGCGACACCGCCGGGTGCCCGGCCGCCTCGCAAAAGCGCGCAAACTGGCCATCGTTGCCCACGGCCAGCACCATGTGCCCGTCGCCGGTCGCAAACACCTGATACGGCACGATGTTCGGATGCGCGTTGCCCATGCGCGTCGGCGTCTTGTGGCCGATCAGCTGGTTGGATGCCTGATTCGCCAGCATCGCCACCTGTACGTCAAACAACGCCGCGTCAATCACCCGTCCGCGCCCGGTGCGCTGGCGCTCGTACAGCGCGGCCAGAATGGCCGTGGTGGCATAAACGCCGGTCATCAAATCGGTGACAGCCACGCCGACTTTTTGCGGCTCACCGCCGGGTTCGCCGGTCACGCTCATCAAACCCGCTTCGGCCTGAATCGCAAAATCGTAGCCCGCCTTGTGCGACAGCGGCCCGCTCTGGCCGTAGCCGGTGATGGAGCAGTAAATCAGCTTCGGGTTCAGTGCCTGCAGGCTGGCCGCGTCCAGGCCGTATTTGGCCAACTGGCCGACTTTGTAATTTTCAATCAGCACGTCGGCGTCACGCGCCAGCTCTTGCACCTGCGCGATACCTTCGGCGCTGGCAATGTCAATCGCCACCGAGCGCTTGCCCCGGTTAGCGCAGATGAAATACGCCGCGACTTTCGCGTCCCCTTCGCCCCACCACGGCGGCCCCCAGACGCGGGTGTCGTCGCCGCTGCCGGGGCGCTCGACCTTGATGACCTCCGCGCCGTAATCGGCCAGCATCTGACCCGCCCACGGGCCAGCCAGCACGCGGGACAAGTCGAGCACCCGCACACCGGCCAGCAGGCCCGTGATGGCGCGCCCCAGAATCAGCGCGTGAATGTCGTGCGTGCCTTCGTAGGTGTTGACCACTTCCAGGTTCACCAGATGCCGCGCCACGCCGAACTCGTCGCTGATGCCGTTGCCGCCCATCATGTCGCGCGCCAGACGGGCAATGTCCAGCGCCTTGCCGCAGCTATTGCGCTTGAGCAGGGAAGTGAGGTCTACCGAAGCCGTGCCCGCGTCCTTCATGCGCCCGAGCTGCAGGCAGCCTTGCAGGCCCAGGCTGATTTCGGTCAGCATGTCGGCGAGCTTTTTCTGGATCAGCTGATTGGCGGCGAGCGGGCGGCCGAACTGCTTGCGGTCCAGCACGTACTGGCGGGCGCGGGCCATGCAGTCCTCCGCCGCGCCGAGTGCGCCCCAGGCGATGCCGTAGCGGGCGCTGTTCAGGCAGGTGAACGGCCCCTTGAGGCCGCGCACGTCAGGGAAAGCGTTTTCTTCGGGGCAGAACACCTCGTCCATCACGATCTCGCCGGTAATCGAAGCGCGCAGGCCGACCTTGCCGTGAACGGCGGGCGCGCTCAAACCCTTCCAGCCTTTTTCCAGCACAAAGCCGCGAATCGCGCCCTCGTCGTCCTTGGCCCAGACCACGAACACGTCGGCAATCGGGCTGTTGGTGATCCACATTTTGGCGCCGCTCAGGCTGTAGCCGCCAGGCACTTTGCGCGCCCGCGTCACCATGCTGCCGGGATCCGAGCCGTGATCCGGCTCGGTCAGGCCGAAGCAGCCGATGAACTCGCCGCTGGCCAGTTTGGGCAGGTATTTTTGCTTTTGCGCTTCGGTGCCGAACTCGTTGATGGGCACCATGACCAGCGAGGACTGCACGCTCATCATCGAGCGGTAGCCCGAATCGACGCGCTCGACTTCGCGGGCGACCAGGCCGTAGCAGACGTAGTTCATGCCCGCGCCGCCGTAGGCTTCGGGAATCGTCGCGCCGAGCAGTCCCAGCGCGCCCATTTCGCGGAAGATGGCCGCGTCGGTGGTTTCGTGGCGGAAGGCTTCGGTGACGCGTGGCAGCAGGCGCTCCTGGCAGTAAGCGTGGGCGGCGTCGCGCACGGCGCGCTCGTCGTCGGTGAGCTGGCCGTCGAGCAAAAAGGGGTCAGACCAGGAAAAGCGGGCAGTGGAACTCATGGCGGGGTCTCTTTACAAAAACTAATGATGAAGCCATCATAGGCCGCGCCGTATTACTGAACAATCGATTTTTTCTGCGGCAGATATGAATCAATTGATTAACTAAAGGCGATTTTCATAAAATTCAGCCGACACTTCCGATTCCCGATTCCCGATTCCCGATTCCCGACGAAAGGCTTTTTATGCGGCGCAAACTCCCTTCCACCCAGGCGCTGAGCTGTTTTGAAGCGGCGGCGCGGCACCAAAGTTTCACCCGCGCCGCGCAGGAGCTGGCGCTGACGCAAGGCGCCGTCTCGCGCCAGGTGGCGGGGCTGGAGGATTTCTTGGGCCTTGCGCTGTTCAAGCGCACGCAGCACGGCATGACGCTGACCCC
>JAPLPS010000296.1 GCA_026400075.1 Polaromonas sp. | reverse complement strand
TGATCAAGGCCGCCAAAGAGGTCGGTTTTGAGGGCAAGTTTTACACCTTTTACGGCAACGCGCTGGGCGTTCCGGCTGCGCTTGGCGACGCGGGCGTCGGCAAAGTGATTGCGGTGGCCGACTGGTTCCCGAACACGCCGGGCGCGGCGTCGGAGAGCTTTTACCAGTCCTTCCGCCAGCGTTTTCCGAAGCCGCAGGACGATTATGTGCATCTGCGCATGCAGCTGATGGTCGAAGCGCTGGCGCAAAGCCTGGAAAAGGCTGGCACTGGCGATGCGGCGGCGCTGGCAGCCCAGCTGGAGCGCGCCACGGTGAAGCTGGCCGGTTTCCAGGGCGCGATGCGTGCGGCGGATCACCAGTTCCAGCAGCCTTTGGCCGTGGCGGTGATGGACAGGCAGGGCGCGCCCGGCGTCAAGTTCGATGTCGAAGGCTCAGGCTACGGTTTTCGTGTCATCAAGACGATTTCCGCCCAGCGCGCCGAGCAGCCGCACAGCTGCGCCATGACGCGGCCTTGACCAGTAGCCGAGGTGGGCGCGGCAAGGGCGCGCAGGTTTTTCAGCAGCATCTGACCGCGTCCGGCTACGGCTATAATCAGCGGCTCTGCGCAATGCGGCGGGCGCCTGAAAAGGCACCCATTCATTCGCAGGGAACACGATAAAAGCGGTCAAATCCCAATTGTGGGAACACTGCTTTTCTCGCAAGTGCAACACCGTTGCAAGAGGAAAAACATGATTGCAAAATCCATCAAGGCCGAGATTGTCCAGAGCAATGCCCGCTCCGAAAACGACACCGGCAGTCCAGAAGTCCAGGTCGGTCTGCTGACCGGCCGCATCAATGAATTGATGCCTCACTTCAAGACCCACGCCAAAGATCACCACGGTCGCCGTGGCCTGCTGCGCATGGTCAGCCGTCGCCGCAAGCTGCTGGACTACCTGAAGTCCCGCGATGCCGCCCGTTATGTTGCTCTGATCGCCAAGCTTGGCCTGCGCAAGTAATCGGTAAACCCCATAAAAAACGCCTGAGTTAGTTTTCTAGCTCAGGCGTTTTGCACTTTAAAAGTGCAAAAATGTATTGATATTCAGAAATGCTGCCAGCATGTCTGATGATTTCGGGGTTAGGTTTAGCGGGCACGCGCTGTGTCATTCCAGAAAAAGCCAGTCAATGCCGGTTTTTTCTGGAATGGCATCGTGTTCAGCCAGCCTTTACTCCGGGCTTTGGGCGCAGCCTTATGCGCTTTGTCGGATGCCCACGGGCACCTGAAAACCTGTAGAGAAAAATATGAGCATTTTCAATAAAGTCACCAAGTCTTTCCAATGGGGCCAGCACAAGGTCACGATGGAAACCGGCGAAATGGCCCGCCAGGCTGGCGGCGCCGTGCTGGTTGACATGGACGGCACCGTCGTGCTGGCCACCGTCGTCGCCAAGAGCGACGCCAAGCCCGGCCAGGATTTCTTCCCGCTGACCGTCGATTACCTGGAAAAGACCTACGCCGCTGGCCGCATTCCCGGCAGCTTTTTCAAGCGCGAAGGCCGCCCCAGCGAATTCGAAACGCTGACATCGCGTCTGATCGACCGTCCGATTCGCCCGCTGTTTCCTGAAGGCTTCTTCAACGAAGTGCAGGTCGTCATCCATGTGCTGTCGCTGAACCCTGAAGTCGAAGGCGACATCCCTGCGCTGATCGCTTCGAGCGCTGCGCTGTCGATTTCCGGCATCCCGTTCAACGGCCCGATTGGCGCCGCGCGCGTGGCTTACATCAACGGCGAGTATGTGCTGAACCCCGGCAAGACCCAGCTGAAAGATTCCAGCATGGATCTGGTCGTCGCGGGCACCGAAGCGGCCGTGCTGATGGTCGAGTCCGAAGCCAAACAACTGTCCGAAGAAATCATGCTCGGCGCCATCGTGTTTGGCCATGAGCAGGGCAACATCGCCATCAACGCGATTCACGAACTGGTGCGCGACGCCGGCAAGCCAGTCTGGGCCTGGCAGGCGCCAGCCAAGGACGAGCCGCTGATCGCCAAGGTCAACGAAATCGCCGGCGCCAAGCTGCAGGCCGCTTACCAGATCCGCGCCAAGCAAGCCCGCACGCAAGCCTGCCGCGTGGTGACCACCGAAGTCATGAGCACGCTTAAGGCTGACGGCGTAGCGTTTGACAGCGTGGCTGTTGAAGGCATGTTGTTCGACATCGAAGCCAAAATTGTGCGCAGCCAGATTCTCGCTGGCGAGCCGCGCATCGACGGTCGCGACACGCGCACCGTGCGCGCCATTGAAATCCGCAACAGCGTGCTGCCGCGCACGCACGGTTCGGCGCTGTTCACCCGTGGCGAAACCCAGGCGCTGGTCGTGACCACGCTGGGCACCGAGCGCGACGCGCAGCGCATTGACGCGCTGAGCGGCGACTACGAAGACCGCTTCATGCTGCACTACAACATGCCTCCGTTCGCCACCGGCGAAACCGGCCGCGTGGGCTCGCCAAAACGCCGCGAAATCGGCCACGGCCGTCTGGCCAAGCGCGCGCTGATCGCCGTGCTGCAAAACAAGGAAGACTTCCCTTACACGATGCGCGTGGTCAGCGAGATCACCGAATCGAACGGCTCCTCGTCGATGGCGTCGGTGTGCGGCGGCTGCCTGTCGCTGATGGACGCTGGCGTGCCGATGAAGGCGCACGTCGCCGGTATCGCGATGGGCCTCATCAAGGAAGACAACCGCTTTGCCGTGCTGACCGACATTCTGGGCGACGAAGATCACCTGGGCGACATGGACTTCAAGGTGGCCGGCACGACCTTCGGCATCACCGCGCTGCAGATGGACATCAAGATCCAGGGCATCACCAAGGAAATCATGCAAGTTGCTCTGGCGCAGGCCAAGGAAGCGCGCATGCACATTCTGGGCAAGATGCAAGA
>JAPLPS010000385.1 GCA_026400075.1 Polaromonas sp. | reverse complement strand
GCAGGCCGATCAGCGCGGTCGGGTCGTCGCTGTCTATGGCGTCGAGCAGCGCAATGCCCAGACCTTCGCTTTTAGCGCTGCCCGCGCAGTCGTAGGGCTGCTCGATGCGCAGGTAGTTTTCAATTTCGGCGTCGGTTAAATCGCGGAATTTGACGCGCACGGCGGCCAGCTCAGTTTGCGCGAAGCCGGTTTCTAGGCAAACCACGGCGACGGCGGTCTGGAAAATCACCGTCTGGCCGCGCATCTGGCGCAACTGAAGAACGGCTTTTTCGTGGTTGCCGGGCTTGCCCAGCGGCAGGCCGTTTAAATCGGCGACCTGGTCCGAGCCAATGACGACAGCCTGCGGAAAGGCGCGGGCGACGGCGTGGGCCTTGGCCAGCGCCAGCCGCCCGGCCAGCGCTTGCGGGGCTTCGCCGGGCAGCGGGCTTTCATCGACATCGGGCGCGGCCACGTCGAAGGGGATTTGCAGGCGCTGCAGCAGTTCGCGCCGGTACGGCGAAGTGGAGCCCAGCACCAGCGCACGGCTGGCCGGGGTCAAGGCAGGCGCCATGCAGGAATCTGCTGGCGCTGTGGGGACAAAGGGAGTGGCAAGGTTCATCCCCTGATTCTCTTACACTGCAGGCATGTCAAAATCTCTTCACGCCACTCGGCTCAACATGCTGGCCCTTGCCCAGGAAGGCCAGCCGCTCATCGAAATCACGCCGCTGTCACAGCTGGAGCGCCTGGCGCAGGAAGCCCCAGGGCTGGCGCCCGATGCCGCCGTCAACTGGCAGGCCCAGGCCGAACTGCGCACCGGCTCCGGCACCGAGCCCGATGTCTGGCTGCACCTGCAAGCCAAAACCTCCGTTCCACTGACCTGCCAGCGCTGCATGGGCGTGGTGGCCACGCCGCTGGAAGTCGATCAGTGGTATCGCTTTGTCGCCACCGAAGACATCGCGATGGCGCAAGACGACGACTCCGAAGAAGACCTGCTGGTCATGACGCCGCAGTTCGATCTGCTGGCCGTGCTCGAAGACGAATTGCTGATGGCGCTGCCGCTGGTGCCTATGCACGACGAATGCCCGGTCGCGCCGGTGCTGCAGGTCGGCGAAGAGGAAATCACCGACGAAGTCAGCGAAAAACCCAATCCGTTTGCGCTCTTGGCCCAGCTGAAAAAAGACAAATCCTGATTTTTGACGGGCTGCCTTTATTTGGCTAAAGCGCCGGGCTTTCGGCTCACGCTATAATCTAAGGCTTCGCGTGCCAATGCAGTGATGCTCCCCCTGGTCAGCTGACTCAGGGGCCAGTCACCAGAATCTGATATTTGGTGCGAAATTTACCAACACAACACCCCCTGTCAGGAGCGAATCATGGCCGTCCAGCAAAACAAAAAGTCCCCTTCGAAGCGCGGTATGCACCGTTCGCACAACGCACTGAACGTGCCGGGCATTGCCGTGGAATCCACCACCGGCGAAATCCACCTGCGTCACCACATCAGCCCCACCGGTTTTTACCGTGGTCGCAAGGTGTTGAAAACCAAAGCTGAAGCGTAATTCTCCGCTTCAAGCTCAGGCCCGCACTGATACTGCGGGCCTTTCTTTTGCCCAAATTTTATTTTTTGACTGAGTCGCTGACACCATGATCCGGATTGCTGTTGATGCCATGGGCGGGGACATCGGTCCGGCCGTTATTCTCCCGGCCAGTCTGGCGTTTTTGCAGGCGCATCCCGAGGCCGTGGTTTTGTTCGTCGGCCAGCTTGACGTGCTGGCGGCGCACCCCGTGCATGCCCAGTTGCAGGCGCTGGGGCGCTGCGAATTCGTCGCCGCCAGCGAAGTCGTCAGCATGGACGACTCGATAGAAATCGCGCTGCGGCGCAAAAAAGACTCGTCGATGCGGGTCACGATGAACCAGGTCAAGAGCGGCGCGGCGCATGTCGGCGTCTCGGGCGGCAACACCGGTGCCTTGATGGCGATTGCCCGCTACGTGCTCAAGACGATGGACGGCATCGACCGGCCCGCCATCGCCTCCCAGCTGCCGAACGCGGCGGGCGGCGGCACGACCATGCTTGACTTGGGCGCGAATGTCGATTGCACCGAAGAGCATTTGTTGCAATTTGCCGTGATGGGCTCGGCGCTGGTGGCGGCCATTTCCGACAAGCCCAACCCCACCGTCGGCCTGCTCAACATCGGCGAAGAAGCGATCAAGGGCGGCGAGATGATCAAAAAAGCCGGTCAGCTGCTGCGCTCGGCGTCCGGCGCGGGCGACATCAATTTTTACGGCAATGTCGAGGGCAACGACATTTTCAAGGGTACGACCGACATCGTGGTCTGCGACGGCTTTGTCGGCAATGTGGCGCTCAAGACCAGCGAAGGCCTGGCGCACATGATCGGCAACTTCATCAAGGCCGAGTTTTCGCGCAACCTGTT
>JAPLPS010000091.1 GCA_026400075.1 Polaromonas sp. | reverse complement strand
GGGTGTCGGTCAGCGCGTCGTCGAGCGTGTCGGTGTGGCGCTCGTCGCGGTGGCGGCGCAGCAAGTCCAGCGCGCGGCTGCGCACGATCAGCGCCATCCAGGCCAGCGGCGGGCTCAGGCTGGCGCGGTAGTTGGCGGCCTGGTGCCAGATCTGCAGATACGCTTCCTGCAGCGCGTCTTCGGCCCGGTCGCGCTGGCCGAGCACGCGCAGCGCCAGCCCGTAGAGCTTGGACGATGTCTGCTCGTACAGCGGCTTGAGCGCGGTTTCGTCGCGCCGGGCCAGGCGGTCGAGCAGGGTGATCAGTTCGGCATCAAGGGTGGAGGTGGCGCTCATGCACGCATTGTGCGGGACGCGGCCGCGCTCACAGCCGCTGCCTGCGCGCAACCACGGCGGTGGGCAGGGCCATCTGCGTGACGGGGCTGACGCTGAGCGCCACCGGCGCCGCGTCGATCAGCTGATCCGGGTGCCAGACACGCACGCGCATCTGGCCTTCCGGCACGTTGCCCAGCTGGGCGATGCCGTCGCTGCCGGTCTTCGCCGCCCAGGGTGTGTCGGTGACGAAGATGTGGCCGCGCATCGAGCCGTGCAGGTGGCAGCCCAGCTGCAGCACGCCCGCCTTGTCGAGCGTGACTTCCTTGCTTGACGGCTCCTTGCCCGCCACCCGGCCATCGAGCCGCAGCTCAAAGCTGTAGCTGGCTGGCGCGCCCGCGTTACTCAGGCCCGCAGGCGCGGCGCGGACATGGTGATCCCAGCTGTCCAGGTTGCTAAAGCGCACCCGCGAGCCGACCGGCAGCAGGCTGACGGCGGGCAGGAACTGCATTTTTTGCTGCTCGATCAGCATTTGCACCGGCGCCGGGGCGGCTGGGCGCGCGCCGTTGACCGGCTCCAGCGTCACCACGGCGTTCGGCAGCGGCAGGCCATCGCGGCCGGTGACGCTGATTTGCACCGTGGCCGCCTGCGCGCCCGCCAGAGCGGCCAGCCACAGGCCAGCGCCCAGGAGCGCCCGGCAGGCAGCGCGTTGCAAGGGGCGCGTGGCCGCCGCGTGACGGGCGCCAGCGCGGTGATGCGTGGTGGTGAATGTCATGGCGCGCTCCCGGTTCAGTGGACGGTGATCACATCGCGGTGCATAGGCGCCAGCAGCGCCAGCAACTGGTTTTGCCGGGTGAACGGGATGCTGTGCGCGTCCATCGTCGTTTGCAGCACTTCGACCAGCGCGTTGAATTTGGCGCGCGTCACGTTCATGTCGGCGTGCAGGCTTTTCATGTCCGGGCCTTTGTAGAGGCAGGGGCCGCCCGCGAGCTGGCAGATTTGAATCGTGAGCTGGCCCGCCAGCTGGTTCAGCGTGGTGTCTTTGAACTGCGCCGCCAGGCGCGGGTCGGCAGCCAGGTTCTTGACGAAATCGTCCATCAGGCGGTGCAGCCCGGCCTCTTCGCCCAGCGCGGCGTACAGCCCCGGCGCGGGCGTGACCGGGTAGGCGCTGGCGTCGGACTGGGCCAGCGCGTGCTGGCCAAAGCAAAGCGCCAACGCGGCGCAGGCAAGGAATTTTTTCATGATCGGGCTTTCGGGGAAGTGAAGGACTCAAGCGGGGCGGCGGCTCAGAAGCTGAGCTGGGCCGAGAGATAAACGCCGGTTTGTTTGCGGTTGGATGTGGTGGCGGGCACGATGCGGCCCAGATCCACATAGGCCAGCGTCAGCGAGCTGTGCTTGTTCGGCGTCCAGGCGATGAAGACATCCTTCCAGTCGCTGGACTGCAAGCCGTCGCGCAGGCCCGCCGCCTGGCCTGCGCGCTGCAGGCGGTTGGACATGCTGCGGTACTCCGCGCCGACGGCCAGATCCTTGCGCAGCAGGTAGGCGACTGAGAATTCCGGCTGCAGCTTCAGGCGGTTGTCGGCGCCGCCGAGCGTGGCGCCAAAGCCGAGCAGGCCGTTTTGATTCGCCTTGGTGGCGCGCAAGGTGGCGTTGAGCAAAATGCCCTGCGCCAAAAACAGCTTGGTGGCGCTGACATAGACATCGGTGCCGCTGCGCTTGGCGCCGAGCGCGTTCAGCGTGCCGTCCAGCCCGCTGGAGTCCAGCGACTTGTGCGCGAAGCCGACGGCAATTTGCGGCATCAGCGTGTCGCTGTCGAGCACCGCATCACCGGCCACGCGCCATTTGGCGCCGACGATGGTCTGCTTCAGATGCAGCCCCGGCAGGCCCAAGCCCGTGCCGGTGATGCCGGTGTTGAAATCCTGCTGCGCCAGCGACAGCTCGACCCGGTCGTGAATGCCGACCGCCACACCGACCACGTTCAGGCCGTAGTCCTGGGTGTGGGCGCGGGTGGCGAAGGCGCTGACGCCGAGTTCGCCCTCGGTCGCGCCACTGCCGATGACGGCCCACGGTGTCAGGCCGCCGCCCGCCGCGCCGTCAATGCTGCTGACGCCGCTGGTCAGCAGCAGTTTGCCGGTGTCGGCGTGGACTGCTGGGGCGCAGAGCGTGGCGGCCAGCGCGGCCGCCCAGGTCAGCCGGTGCAGGGCGGGGTGAAGGCGGTGTAAAACATGGTTCATGGCAGGCAGTCCTGTGAAGTGAGAGGCAAAAAACAGATCGCTCATTGATGAATACGCAGCGCAGGCGCCACTGGATTCAAAAATCTGCAAAAATTTTTCTGCTGCCAGGGGTGAAGCGGCCGCAGGCGCTTGGGCCGCGCCTCATTCAGCGATTGAATCAGCGCATACAGCGATTCAATTTGACGCCGCCGCCCCGGCAGGCGACAGTGCGGGATGCATTTTTTTAATCCGCTTTTCAGTCGCCGAGCCGCCGCCGCGCCAGTCTTGAACGCCAACGCCCAGCCAGCCTTGGCCCTCAGTGCCCGGCCAGCTTTGAATGCCAAAGCCCAGCCAGCGGCTGCGGCTCACTTTGGCGTCCGACCATGCTGAGCCCCGACCAGCGCCAGACCCTCGCCGACGTCGTGGCGGCCAACCGGCACCAAGCGGGCGCTTTGCTGCCACTGCTGCACGGCGTGCAGGACGCGCTGGGCTATATCCCCGCTGACAGCATCGAAATCATCGCGCAGGCGCTGAACCTGTCGCGCGCCGAGGTGCATGGCGTCATCAGCTATTACCACCACTTTCGCAGCGCGCCTGCCGGGCGCTTGCAGCTGCAGATCTGCCGCGCCGAGTCCTGTCAGTCTATGGGCGCCGAGGCGCTGTGGACGCAGGCTTGCGCCCAGCTCGCTTGCCCCAGCGCGGGCGGCACCAGCCCCGACGGTGCAGCCACGCTGGAGCCGGTCTATTGCTTGGGCCTGTGCGCCGCCTCGCCCGCGCTGACGCTCAACGGCCAGCCGCATGCGCGGCTCAGCCCCGACAAACTAAAACGCCTGCTCAATCAGGCCGGGAGCGCCGCATGAGCGCCACCATGAACGTCAAAATTTACCTGCCCTGCGACTCGGTGGCGCTGGCGCTGGGGGCGGATGCGCTGGTGGCGGCGCTTCAGGCGCAGGCCGCGCAGGCGGGCCTTCAGATGGAGCTGGTGCGCAACGGCTCACGCGGCCTGTTCTGGCTAGAGCCGCTGCTCGAAGTCGTCACGCCCGCAGGCCGCGTCGCCTACGGCCCGGTCAGTGCCGACGATGTGCCCAGCCTGCTGGCCGCGTCGTTTCAAACCGGCGGCGCGCATCCGCTGCGGCTGGGGCTGACCGAAAACATCGCCTGGCTGAAAAACCAGGAGCGCCTGACCTTTGCCCGCGTCGGCGTGATTGATCCGCTGTCGCTGGCCGACTACCAGGCGCATGACGGCTATGCCGGTTTGCGCCGGGCGCTGGCATTACCCGCCGCCGAAGTCGCGCAGCAGGTGCTGGACTCGGGCCTGCGCGGGCGCGGCGGCGCGGCTTTTCCGGCGGGCATCAAGTGGCAAACCGTCGCCGCGCTGGAAGCGCCGCAAAAATACATCGTCTGCAACGCCGACGAGGGCGACTCCGGCACTTATTCAGATCGCATGACGATGGAGGGCGACCCCTTCATGCTGATCGAGGGCATGACGATTGCCGCCATCGCCACCGGCGCCACCGAGGGCTTTATTTACATCCGCTCGGAATACCCGCAGGCGCTGGCCACCATGCAGCGCGCCATCGCGCTGGCCGAAGCGGGCGGTTTTCTGGGCGGCGACATTCTGGGCTCGGGCCGCCGCTTTCAGATGCAGGTGCGCAAAGCCGCTGGCGCTTACGTCTGCGGCGAAGAAACGGCGATGCTCGAAAGCCTGGAAGGCAAACGCGGCACCGTGCGCGCCAAGCCGCCGATTCCGGCCGTCAGCGGCCTGTTCGGCCAGCCGACGCTGATTCACAACGTCATCACGCTGGCCTCGGTGCCGTTGATTCTGGCGCGGGGGGCGGCGTTTTACCGCGACTACGGCGTCGGCCGTTCCCGAGGCACGCTGCCGATTCAACTGGCGGGCAACCTCAAACACGCCGGGCTGGTTGAAAAAGCCTTTGGCGTGACGCTGCGCGAGCTGCTGTTTGACTACGGCGGCGGCTCGGCCTCGGGCCGACCGATCAAGGCGGTGCAGGTCGGCGGCCCGCTGGGCGCTTACGTGCCGGAGTCGCAGTGGGACATTCCGCTGGACTACGAAGCCTATGCCGCCGTCGGCGCTGTCGTCGGCCACGGCGGCATCGTCGCGCATGACGACACGGCGGATATGTCAAAACTGGCGCGCTACGCGATGGCGTTTTGCGCCGCCGAGTCCTGCGGCAAATGCACGCCGTGCCGCATCGGCTCGACACGCGGCGTCGAAGTCATAGACCGCATTGCCAGCGGCCGGGACAAATCCCGGCAGGTGCAGCTGCTGCGCGACCTGTGCGACACGATGACGCACGGCTCGCTGTGTGCGATGGGCGGCATGACGCCGTATCCAGTGCTGTCGGCGCTGGCCCATTACCCGCAGGACTTCGGCCTCGCCGCGCCGCCAGCCCCGTCGGCCTGAAATTGAATCACCCCGCACCCGTTCCCAGGAAAACGCCATGTTCAAGCCTATTGACAACACCGATTACGGCACGCCCCGGCGCGAGTCCGCCCAGCAGGTGACGCTGGAGATTGACGGCGAAAGCGTCACCGTCCCGGCAGGCACGTCGCTGATGCGCGCCGCTGTGGACGCGGGCATCCGCGTGCCCAAGCTCTGCGCCACCGACAGCCTGGAGCCGTTCGGCTCCTGCCGCCTGTGTCTGGTCGAAGTGGAAGGGCGCCGGGGTTTTCCGGCCTCCTGCACCACGCCCGCCGAAGCCGGGATGAAAGTGCGCACCCAGACGCCCCGCTTGCAGCAACTGCGCAAAGGCGTGATGGAGCTGTACATCTCCGACCATCCGCTGGACTGCCTGACCTGTTCAGCCAACGGCGATTGCGAGTTGCAGGACATGGCGGGCGCCGTCGGCCAGCGCGAGGTGCGCTACGGCCTGGACGGCGCGGATCACCTGCACAGCCCGAAAGACGAATCGAATCCCTATTTCAGTTACGACCCGGCCAAATGCATTGTCTGCAACCGCTGCGTGCGCGCCTGCGAGGAAGTTCAAGGCACCTTTGCGCTGACGATTAGCGGCAGGGGCTTTGACTCTCGCGTGACTGCCGGGCAGGGCCAGACTTTTATGGCGTCCGACTGCGTCAGCTGCGGCGCCTGCGTGCAGGCCTGCCCGACCGCCACGCTGCAAGAAAAAACCGTCATCGCACTCGGTCAGCCTGAGCACAGCGCCATCACCACCTGCGCTTACTGCGGCGTCGGCTGCGCCTTCAAGGCCGAGATGAAGGGCAGCGAAGTCGTGCGCATGGTGCCGTGGAAAGACGGCAAGGCGAACGAAGGCCATTCCTGCGTCAAGGGCCGCTTTGCCTGGGGCTACGCGACGCACAAAGACCGCATCACCCAGCCGATGATCCGCCAGCGCATCAGCGACCCGTGGCGCGAAGTCAGCTGGGACGAGGCCATCAACTACGCGGCCAGCGAGTTCCGCCGCATTCAGGCCAAGCACGGCAAGGACGCGATTGGCGCGCTGACCTCGTCGCGCTGCACCAACGAAGAAACCTACCTGGTGCAAAAGCTGGTGCGCGCCGCTTTTGGCAACAACAACGTCGATACCTGCGCCCGCGTCTGCCATTCGCCGACCGGCTACGGCCTGGGCCAGACCTTTGGCACGTCGGCCGGGACGCAGACCTTCAAATCGGTCGATCAGGCCGACGTGATTCTGGTCATCGGCGCGAACCCGACCGACGGCCACCCGGTGTTTGCCGCGCGCATGAAAAAGCGCCTGCGCCAGGGCGCGCGCCTGATCGTCATCGACCCCCGGCGCACCGACATCGTCCAGTCGCCGCACATCCAGGCGGATTTTCATTTACAGCTCAGGCCGGGCACCAACGTCGCGCTGATTTCGGCGCTGGCCCATGTCGTCGTCACCGAAGGGCTGCTGGCGCAGGACTACATCGACGAGCGCTGCGACGACAAGTCGTTCCGCGACTGGCGCGAGTTTGCCGCCCGGCCCGAGAACTCGCCCGAGGCGATGGCGCCCATCACCGGCGTCGCCGCCGACGACATTCGCGGCGCGGCGCGGCTCTACGCGACCGGCGGCAATGCGGCGATTTACTACGGCCTGGGCGTGACCGAGCACGCGCAGGGCTCGACGATGGTGATCGGCATTGCCAATCTGGCGATGGCCACCGGCAACGTCGGGCGCGAGGGCGTCGGCGTCAATCCGCTGCGCGGCCAGAACAATGTGCAGGGCGCTTGCGACATGGGCTCGTTCCCGCACGAACTGCCCGGCTACCGGCATGTGTCCGATTCCACCGTGCGCGCCGAGTTTGAAGCCGCCTGGGGCGTGACGCTGGAGGCCGAGCCGGGCCTGCGCATTCCGAACATGCTGGACGCCGCGCACGCGGGCAGCTTTCTGGGCCTGTACTGCGAGGGCGAGGACATTGCCCAGTCCGACCCGAACACCCAGCATGTGGCCGATGCGCTGCGGGCGATGGAATGCATCGTGGTGCAGGATATTTTTCTGAACGAAACGGCGAAATTCGCCCATGTGTTTTTGCCCGGCGCGTCGTTTCTGGAAAAAGACGGCACCTTTACCAACGCCGAGCGGCGCATCTCGCGGGTACGCAAGGTGATGGCGCCGCTGGCCGGATTTTCTGACTGGGAAGTCACCGTCAAGCTGGCCAATGCGCTGGGCTACCCGATGCACTACAGCCATCCGCGCGAGATCATGGCCGAGATTGCGGCGCTGACGCCGACCTTCAGCGGCGTGACTTACGAGAAAATCGAGCAGCACGGCAGCGTTCAGTGGCCTTGCAACGAGAGCACGCCCGCGCTGGGCACCGAGACCATGCATGTGGAGCGGTTTGTGCGCGGCAAGGGGCGCTTCATCATCACGCAATACGTCGCCACCGATGAAAAAGTCACGCGCAAATTCCCGCTGTTGCTGACAACCGGGCGCACGCTGTCGCAGTACAACGTCGGCGCCCAGACCCGGCGCACGCCCAACAGCCAGTGGCACAGCGAAGATCGGCTGGAGATTCACCCGCACGACGCGCAGGAGCGCGGCATCAAACCCGATGACTGGGTCGGCATCGAAAGCCGCGCCGGTCACACGGTGCTGCGCGCTTTGATTAGCGAGCGCATGGCGCCGGGCGTGGTTTATACGACGTTTCACTTTCCCGAGTCGGGCGCGAACGTCATCACCACCGACAGCTCGGACTGGGCGACGAATTGCCCGGAATACAAGGTCACTGCCGTGCAGGTGCTGCCGGTGGCCCAGCCGTCGGCCTGGCAGCAGGCGTATTCGCGCTTTAACGCCGAGCAGCTGGCGCACGCCGCGCAGGACGCGCCGCCGGTTTCCGGCGCGCTGGCGGGCCTGTGAGGGGCGCCGCCGCCACACTGGCATCGTCATGCGAATGAACGATATTCCTTTGCCGCCGCTGGCCGGTTGCCGCGCCGTGCCCGTCACCGGGCGGCGCGGCCAGCGCCCGTTCGAGGCCTCGGACTGGGTCGCTGAAGAAGTGCCGGTGGCGCTCGAATACAACGGCGTGTCGCACGCGGTGATGCTGGCCAGTCCGGCGGATCTGGAGGATTTTGCCGTCGGCTTTTCGCTGACCGAGGGTATTGTCGGCTCGCGCAGCGACATCCGCGATATTGAAACCTCGCGCAGCGCGCAGGGCATCACGCTGCACATCAGCATGGCGCCGCCGTGCTTTGCCGCGCTGAAAGAGCGCCGCCGCAGCCTGACCGGGCGCACCGGCTGCGGCCTGTGCGGCACTGACAGTCTGGCCAGCGCCGTGCGCCCGCTGCCGCCGCTGCACAGCGAAGCCCGCTTTGACGCAAGCGCCGTGCTTGGCGCAATGGCCGGTTTGCGCGAGCAGCAGCCGCTGCTGGGTCTGACTGGCGCCACCCACGCCGCAGCCTGGTGCGACGCGCAGGGCCAGATCAAGCTGCTGCGCGAAGACGTGGGCCGCCACAACGCGCTGGACAAGCTGATTGGCGCCTTGCAGCGCGGCGAACTGGCGGCTGGCAGCGGTTTTATCGTCGTGACCAGCCGCGCCAGTTACGAAATGGTTCACAAAAGCGCCGTCGCCGGGGTGGCGCTGCTGGCCGCCGTCTCGGGCGTCACGGCGCTGGCCGTTGAGGTGGCGCAAAGCAGCGGCGTGACGCTGCTGGGCTTTGTGCGCGGCGCTGATTTTTCTGTCTATGCCCATTCCCGGCGCCTGAACCTGGATTTTCCCGATGAAGCCTGAACACCTGATCCGCATGGCCAACCAGATTGGCGTGTTTTTTGAGTCGATGCCGGATCGCGCCCAAGCGCAGCACGACTTGGCCACGCACCTGAAAAACTTCTGGGAGCCGCGTATGCGGCGGGCGTTTCTGGCGCTGCTTGACAGCCCGGCAGGCGCGGGCGTCAGCGACATCGTGCGTGAAGCGGTGCAGCAGCACCGCGCCTTGCTGGACTGATTTATTGCGGCACCGAGGGCATCAGGATCGGTGCTGGCATCGGCATGGGCTGCATGCTGGGCATGTTGGGGGGCGGTGGCGCTGTGCCCGCGTCGCCCGGTATCGTCACCGTGACGACTGATTCGCGCAGAACGCCGCCTTCAATCACGCTGCCGTCGATGGGGGCGCTTTTGACACGCGTTTCACAGGCGGCCCGGTCGTCGGCCATTTTGAAAACCTCGCAGCGCCTGAGCGCATTGGCTTCAAAATTCCCGCCGTGGTTGTCGAGCTTGCCTGCGCGCTTGGCCGCCTGGGCGGTGCGCGCTTCGCCGATGCAGATGGTGCGCGCCTGCGGCGTGGCTCTCTCGGCACAGGTGGCCACTTCGCTTTTGAAGTTTCCCGTGGTATCGAGGCCGGATGTGGCGCTCTGGGCCGAGGCGATGGGCGACATCAGCGCGGCGCTCAAGACCAGCAGGGTAAACCCGCCAAAATAGGCGCCCCGCTTGTCCAGGTAGCGCAGCGGCGCAGACGGAAAAACGCACAAAGGGACAGAGGCACGCATGGTCAAACTCCTTGTTATCTGAAACTCTAGAAGCTGAGTGTGCGGCCGCCCCCGGCGCCCGGCTGCAAGACAAGGCGGCGCCTGAGCCGTCTGGCGCGCCGATTTTTCTGTAGGACGGGGGATGGCAGGGCGCCGGGCAGGCCACCGGCATGGCCCACCAGCGCGACCCGCCGGGGCGTCAAGCCGCCGCTTTGTCCCCGGCCTGGCTGGCTTGGGCGATACGGGCGGCCAGATGGTCCAGCGCCTCCTGCACCTGATCGACCAGGATCAGGCACAGGTCGCCCGGCTGCAGCCGCGCCAGCGCCGCGTCAATGGCGACAAATTCGCCGCGTATTTCGTCGATGTGCGTCGTGCGGCTGGCGCCCGCCAGGCCTTCGCGCAGCAGCGCCATCACCTCGCCGTCGGCGCGGCCGCGCTGGGCGGCGTCCTGGTACAGGATCACGTCATCAAACGCCGCGCCCAAAATGACGGTCTGGTCGCGGATGTCGCTGTCGCGCCGGTCGCCCGCGCCGCTGATGACGACGCTGCGCCGTTTGGCGGGCATCGCGTTGACGGCCTCGACCAGCGCGCGCATCGCGTCCGGGTTGTGGCCGTAGTCGGCAATCACGGTGGCGCCCGCGTAGTCCATCACGTTAAAGCGCCCCGGCGCGTTGTGCGAGTCGGTGACAAAGCTGGCCAGGCCGCTCTTGATGGTGTCCCAGCCCAGACCGGCAGCCCAGGCGGCGCCGACGGCGGCCATCACGTTTTCGACCTGAAAGCCAATGCTGCCGCCGCGTGTGATCGGAATGCTGGCGAGCGCAATGCGCTCAATCCACGCGCCTTCAGCGGCCACCAGCATCGCGCCCTCGACGTAGAGCGTGCGCTTGCCCTGCGCCCGGTGCGTGGCCATCAGCGGGTGATGGCGGTCGGCGGTAAAGAAGATCACCTTGCCGGGGCAGGCCGGGGCCATGCCGGTGACGATGGGGTCGGCGGCGTTCAGCACCGCGTAGCCGCTGGCCGCGACGTTCTGCACGATCACGCGTTTCAGCACAGCGAGGTCTTCGACGGTGGTGATGTAGTTCAGCCCCAGATGGTCGCCGCTGCCGATGTTGGTGACGACGGCGACTTCGCAGCGGTCAAAGCCCAGGCCTTCGCGCAGCACGCCGCCCCGGGCGACTTCAAACACCGCCGCGTCCACGTCCGGGTGCATCAAGACGTTGCGGGCGCTTTTCGGGCCGCTGCAGTCGCCGCTGTCGGTCTGGCGGCCGTTGATATAGACGCCGTCGGTGTTGGTCATGCCGGTGCGCAGGCCTTGCGCGCTGAGCAGGTGGGCGATCAGGCGCGCCGTGGTGGTTTTGCCGTTGGTGCCGGTGACGGCAATCACCGGAATGCGGCCGTTGTTGCCCGCCGGGAACAGCTCGTCAATCATCGCCGCGCCGACGGCCCGGCCCTTGCCGTAAGACGGCGCCAGATGCATGCGCAGCCCCGGCGCGGCGTTGACCTCGACGACGCCGCCGTTTTGCGCTTCCAGCGGCTGCAGCATGCTTTCGCAGACCACATCGACGCCGCAGACATGCAGGCCGATCATCTGCGCAGCGGCCACGGCGCGGGCGGCGACTTCGGGGTGAACCTCGTCGGTCACGTCGGTGGCGGTGCCGCCGGTGGACAGGTTCGCGTTGTTGCGCAGAATCACGCGCTGGCCTTTGGGCGGCACCGAGGCGGGCGTGAGACCCTGCACGTCGAGCCGGGCCACGGCGATGTCGTCAAAGCGGATTTTCGTCAGCGATGTGGAATGGCCTGAGCCGCGCTTGGGGTCCAGATTGACCAGATCGACCAGCTCGCGCACCGTGTGCAGCCCGTCGCCGACGACCTGCGGCGGCTCGCGCCGGGCGGCGGCGACCAGCTTGTCGCCCACGACCAGCAGGCGGAAATCGCTGCCGGGCAGGAATTTTTCCACCATGACTTCGCCATACTCGGCGGCGGCGCGGTAGGCGATGTCGATGTGCTCGCGTGTCGTGATGTTGACCGTCACGCCCTTGCCCTGGTTGCCGTCCTGCGGCTTGACCACCACCGGCAGGCCAAATTCAAGGGCGGCGGCCCAGGCGTCATCGGCGTCGGCCACCGGGCGGCCCAGCGGCACCGGCACACCGGCGGCGCGCAGCAGTTTTTTCGTCAAATCCTTGTCTTGCGCGATGGACTCGGCGACGGCGCTGGTGGTGTCGAGCTCGGCGGCCTGGATGCGGCGCTGGCGCGAGCCCCAGCCGAATTGCACCATGCTGCCCTTGGTCAGGCGCCGAAACGGAATGCCGCGCGCCACGGCGGCTTCGACAATCGCGCCGGTGCTCGGCCCCATGCGCTCGTCCTCGTCGAGATCGCGCAGCTCGGCCAGCGCCGCTTCGAGGTCAAAAACGGCTTCGGCTGGTGCCGCGTCGTTCAGCGCGGCGTGGATCAGCGCCAGTGCCTGTTTCAGCGCCAGGCGGCCGACGGCCTCTTCGCTGTACTCGACGATGACCTGGTAAGTGCCTTCCTCGACGGTGACGGCCGTGTGGCTGAACGTGACCGGGCAACCGGCGGCCTCTTGCAGCGCCAGCGTGGCCGCTTCAAGCGCGTGCGCCAGCGACAGCGGGTGGGTGCGGCCGGTCTCGCGCAACGCGCCCATGCCGGGAAACAGCGCGCGCAGCCGGGTTTCAAAACCGGGCAGGCTGTCGATGCAGCGCTCGGCCGGGGTGCAGGCGACGATGGCTTCGAGGGCGGTGCGTCGGCTCCAGAGGTTGGGGCCGCGCAGGGCCCGGATACGGGAAACTTCCATCAGACTGCCCTCCCGGCAGGTTGCAGGTTGGATTCAAAGGCTTGCATGCCCGCGCCAATCAGGTTCAGGGGAATATCGAGCGCCCAGGCCGCGCCGATGGCCGCCAGCAGCGCGCTGCTGGAAATGCGGCTGGCGCTGTGGCGCTGGTGCCAGACGGCGAGCTTGCCCAGGCCGGGCAAAAACGATTCGGTGTTGCCGACGATCAGCACCACCTCGTCCTGGCGCAGCGTCAGCGCACGGCCGTTGGCGCTGTGCGGGGCGCTGAGTGCGGGCGCATCAGGATTCGTGCTGTAAAAAATCACCTCGCCGTCGCACAGCGGCGCCATGTCGGCGACACCGGCCGCGTCGGCATTCAACACGGCGGCGCCGCCGGGCAGCACCACATCGACCTGCGAGCGCAGCACCTTGAACATCTGCTCGTCTTGTGCGATGTCGAATTCGGCCAGCGCCGCAGCGCCGTTCAGGTCGGTGACGACGCCGACCTGGCAGCGGTCATAGGCCAGCCCGGTGCGCAAAATGGTGTCGGCGCCGTTTTCAAACACGGCGGCCTGCACGGCGCGGTTGATCAGCAGGCGCTGGCCCGCTGCCCAGCTGGTGCTGTCGGCGCTTTCGACGCGGCGCTGGTCCAGGAACAGGCCGCTCTGGCAGGCCAGCCCGGTGTGGCGCCCGGACAGGTGCAGCAGCCAGGCGACCAGCCGCGCCACCTGCGTGCCGCCTTCGGAACCGGCAATGCCGACGATGGGAATGCGGCCCTGCGGGCTGACGTGGCGACTCGCGTTGGCGTCAGGCGCGTCGCCGGGCAGCGGGAACAGGTGCTCGCAAATCGCCCGCCCGACCGGGCGCGGCGCGCCCTCGGCGGGCTTGAGGTGCATCAACAGGCCGGGACCGGCGTTGACCTCGACAATCGCGCCGCCCTGTTCGTGCAGCGGCCGCGAAATATCCTGCGCCACCACATCGACGCCCGCAATGTCCAGCCCGACCACGCGGGCGGCTAGCGAGACGATGTGATCGACTTCCGGGTGAACCGCGTCGGTGCAGTCCACCGCGACGTTGCCGTTGCGCTGGATCAGCACCTCGCGCCCGGCCGCTGGAACCGCTTGCGGGGTCAAGTCCTGGCGCTGCAGTTCGAGCACGATGGCGCCGTCGCTGACGGTGTCAATCAGGCTCAGCGGAAAGTCTTCGCCGACGCCGCGCCGGGGGTCGTTGTTCAGCTGAGCGTCGATCAGCTCGATGACCGTCGAGACGCCGTCGCCGGTCACGCTGGCCACCGCGCCGCGCGCAGCGGCCACCACGCGCCCGCCGACGACCAGCAAGCGGTGCTCGTGGCCGCGCACGTAGCGCTCGACCAGCACTTCGCTGCCGTGGCGCTCGGCCAGTTCAAAAGCGGCTTCGACTTCCTCGCGGGTTTTCAAATCCAGCGACACGCCCCGGCCGTGGTTGCCGTCGGACGGCTTGACGACGACCGGCAGGCCGATGTCCTGCGCCGAATCCCACGCTTCGGCGGCGCTGGTGACGATTTCGCCCTCGGGCACCGGCACGCCGCAGCTGGCCAGCAGGCTTTTGGTCAGATCCTTGTCGTGGGCGATGCCTTCGGCGATGGCGCCGGTCAGGTCGGTTTCAGCCGTCCAGATGCGGCGCTGGCTGGCGCCGTAGCCGAGCTGCACCAGGTTGCCGTCGTTCAGGCGGATATGCGGAATGCCTCTATCCGTGGCGGCGGCGACGATGGCTGCCGTGCTGGGGCCGAGGTAGCAGTCGTCGATTTGTTCGCGGATGCGCTCGGCGGCGGCCTGCACATCGGCGGGGCCGTAAGCGGTGCCGTGAATGGCGGCGGTCAACAGTTGGTGGCCTTCGGCCAGCGCGCTGCGCGCCACCTGCTCGTCGCGCGCCCGAAACACCATGCGATAGACGCCGCGCTGCGAGGTGCTGCGCGTCTGGCCAAAGCCGGTCGGCATGCCCGCCAGGTTCAGCAGTTCAATCACGACATGTTCGAGGATGTGGCCGGCCCAGGTGCCTTCTTTCAGGCGCTCGATAAAGCCGCCGCGCTCGCCGACGCCGCAGTGGTGTTCGAGCAGCGCGGGCAGCAGCGCCAGCAGCCGCTCGTTAAAGCCGGGCAGCTGGTGGCTGGGCGCGTCTTCCAGCGATCCCAGATCCAGCCAGACTTCCAGCACTGCCCGGTAAGTCCAGATGTTCGGGCCGTGCAAATAGTTGATGCGCAGAAGCTTGATGTCGTCCTGTTGGCTCATGGTTGGCAAATAGGTAGGAAAGAAAGGTCAACCGGCCAGGCCGGGGTCACGTTTATATCCGGCGCGGCAGGGCCAGCGACGGGTCTGGGGAAATGGGATGCTTTGAAGCCTTCAGTTCTCGGATTGTCTGCCTTGCGGTTTCCAAAATCGCAGGGCAGATGGAATAAAAAATTGAAATCGTTCGTGGCCTGCGGGCTTGGGCGAGAATCCCCGTTCAGCTTGTCTCTTGGCAGGCGGCCAGCGCCTTCTGGCGGTCACAGAATTCACAATACCATGCAACACAAGCACCTAGAGGACGGCTCCCGTCCCGATGATCCGGCAATGGCCGGACTTCATTCACAACTCGCAGCCCAAGAAAACGTCTTGTGCGTGTTAACGGTTGACCTGAACCCCCAGCTTCGCTTTGCGCCGGGGCTGCTGGTGCTGACGCCGCAGCGCCTGCTGGCCAAAAACGAGCAGGGCGACTGGGCCAGCTGGCCAATCCGCGATGCGGCGGGCGCGCCGCTGCCGGGGCTGGCGCTGCGCCACTTTGACCACGCGGGCGTCGGCACGTTAGAGCTGCTCGACAACGCCAGCGCGCCCGCGCAGCGGCTGGCCAGCTGGCGTTTCACGCTGGGCGCCAATGTGCAGGCGCTGCGCCTGCAGCGGCTGTTCAAGCAGCAGCAAGCGCCGGTGCGCGCCAGTGCCCCCGACGACGATGAGCTGCCGCTGTGCCCCGAATGCGACCTGCCGCTGCCGCCCGACAGCGACGAATGCCCGGCCTGCGCCCACAAAGTCCACACGCCGCCCTCGACCTGGGTGTTGCTGCGGCTGTGGCGTTTTGCCCATCCTTACCGCTGGCAGTTGTTGTCCGGCTTTCTGCTGACGCTGGCCTCAACGGCGGCGACGCTGGTGCCGCCGTATCTGACGATTCCGCTGATGGACGACATCCTGATTCCGTTCCAGAACGGCAAGCAGATCGAGCCCGGCAAGGTCGGCCTGATTCTGGGCGGCCTGCTCGGCGCGGCGCTGCTCGGCTGGGCGCTGAACTGGGCGCGCACTTATTTGCTGGCGCTGGTG
>JAPLPS010000398.1 GCA_026400075.1 Polaromonas sp. | reverse complement strand
GTGCTGATGGGCAAGCTCAGTCCGCTCGACGGCATTGGCCCGCACGACATCGGGCTGCAAAAACTGTTTGACCGCGTCGCGCCGAAAGACGAGCAGGGCCAGTTGCTGCCCGCTACCCAGCGCGAGGTGCAGGAAGTCATTCTGGCCACCAATTTCACCGCCGAAGGCGAAGCCACGGCCCATGTGATTGCCCAGGCGCTGAAAAGCCGGGGCATGCGCGTCACGCGTCTGGCGCGCGGTGTGCCGGTGGGCAGCGAGCTGGAATATGTCGATCTGGGCACGATTGCCCATGCGCTGGTAGACCGGCGCTAGCGAAAGCTGGCGGCCGGTTCGGGCGCTTCAGGCGTTAGTGCCTTTTTGCTTTTCCCGCTTTTCCCGCTTTTCCTGCTTTTTTGCTCTCGCTGTGCTTGGCGGCTTTGGCGCCCTCATGCCTTGCGGCTTTGCCAGCCTTGCCTGCTGCTTTGCCCGCTTTAGCCGCTTTACCTGCCTTGCCGTGGCTGGGTTCTTCTGCCTGGGCGCGCCCCATTCTGACGGGCAGGTACAGCACGACCGACGAGCCGCGCTTGAAGGCCGAGCCCGCGCTGACATTGTTCCAGTCGGCCACGCTGCTAAGGGTCAAGCTGTAGCGTTTGGCGATGCTGGCGACTGACTCGCCCTTGCGCGCCTTGACGGTTTTGCGCTGTAGCACGATTTCCGGCGCCAGCGAAACCTGGGCGTTGTCGGCGACATGGTTGGTGACATCGTCTTGCGCCTTGGCCGAAGAGCGTGGCACCAGCAGCGTCGAGCCGGCCTTGATCAGCATGTGCGCCGGGATTTTGTTCACGCTGCGCAGTTCGGCTTCGTCCATGCCGGTTTGTTCGGCCGCTTCGGCGGGCTTCATGGTGCGCGGGGCCACCCAGGCAGTCCAGCTGGCGTATTGCCCGTCCGTGTGGGCGTCAAAATTGCGCTGGAACACCAGCGCGTTGTCCCAGGGCAGCAAAATCTGCGGCGTGCCGGAGGCCAGAATGACCGGGCGGTGCGCGGAAGGGTTCAGCGCCTTGAAGTCTTCAAGCTTGACATCGGCCAGACGTGCGGCCAGCGCCACGTCGATGTCGCGGCTGATTTGCACCTGCTGGAAATACGGGTGGTTTTCAATCAGCGGCAGTTCGGTGCGAAAGCCGCCGGGGTTGGCGATGATGTTTTTCACCGCCTGCAGCTTGGGCACGTAGAGCCGGGTTTCGGCGGGCATGTTCAGTTCGCTGTAGCTGGTGCCCAGACCGGCTTTCTGGTTCTTGGCGATGGCGCGGGCTACGCTGCCTTCGCCCCAGTTGTAGGCGGCCAGCGCCAGGTGCCAGTCGCCAAACATGCCGTAGAGTTTTTGCAAATAGTCCAGCGCGGCGCGGGTCGAGGCCAGCACGTCGCGGCGGTCGTCGCGGAACATGTTTTGCTTCAGGGAAAAATACTTTCCCGTGGCGGGCATGAACTGCCACATGCCAGCGGCCTTGGCGCTGGAGACGGCCTGCGGGTTGAACGCGCTTTCAATGAAGGGCAGCAGCGCCAGCTCGGTCGGCATCTGGCGGCGTTCCAGCTCTTCGACGATGTGGAACAGGTATTTGCTGGAGCGCTCGGTCATGCGCAGCGTGTAGTCGGGCCGGTTGGCATACCACTGCTCGCGGTCGGTGACCAGATCGCCTTGCAGGTCGGGCATCGCAAAGCCCCGGCGGATGCGCTCCCACAATTCCTTGGGCGGCTCGGTGGGCGCGATCTGGTAGGAGCCGATCTTGCCCGGCGTGATGGCCTGCAGCTGGCCATCGGGCAAGGCTGGGGCGTCAGTGGTGGGCGTGCTTTGACCGGTAGTCAGCACCGGGTCGCTGGGCAGGCCCGGATTTTGGGTGGCGCAGCCGGTCAGCAGCGTGGCCAGCAGCAACAGCGCTGGCGACACAAGCCGCAGCGGTGTCCAGCTGAAAGCGCCAGACGGCGAAGGGGAGGCACTGGGGGCGTGAGGCATCATTTAGTTAAAACTGGTTTTTCCATTGCCGAAGGGCGGCAAAAATGGCGATGTCGTCATCAGCTGACGCATCCAGGCGGCGCGCGGCGGCCACAAGACTGGCTTGCCGCGTGCGTAAAAAGGGGTTGATCCGCAATTCCTGGGCGATCAAGTCGGCCTTATCGGGCTCGGCGGCCAGCGCTAAGCGCAGGTTGCCCAGCGTGGCTTCGTGGGTGCAGCACACGCGTGTGGCGCCGGGCAGCGCGGCGAGCTTGTCCAGCGAGGCCAGCATCTGCGCCGGCGTGCCTTCAAAGAGCCGCCCGCAGCCGCCGGAAAACAGCGTGTCGCCGCAAAACAGCAGCGGCTGGCCGTCCACATCGGGGGCGTAAAAGGCAATATGGCCCGCCGTGTGGCCGGGCACATCGAGCACCTGAAAGTCCAGGCCCAGCGTATGCACCGTAGCGCCTTCTTTCAGCGGCGTGAAGGGCGCGGGGATGGATTCGCTGGCCGGGCCATAGACCTGGGCGCCGGTGGCGTCGCGCAGGGCGGCCACGCCGCCGGTGTGGTCGGCGTGGTGATGCGTGACTAGAATTGACGTTAATTGCAGCCCGTGCTGCGCCAGCGCCTGCTGTACCGGCGCGGCTTCACCCGGATCGACCACGAGGGCGTACTCGCCATCATGGAGTAACCACAGGTAATTGTCGGTAAAAGCAGGGATGGGAATCAAATACATGCAGTGGTCTCAATGAAGTCGCAAATTATAGGTTTGACGGACTGGCTCAAAACGCCGCCTGGCGCTTACCTGCTGGACTGGGAGCAAAGCCAGTTCGACCAGGCGGTCAGCGATATTTTTGGCTACCATGCCTTGCAGCTGGGCCTGCCCGAACTCGACGCGCTGCAAGCAAACCGCATGCCGCACCAGTGGCTGGCGCTGACCGGCGCAGCGCCAACGCTTTCTGATGAGAGGGCGGGTCATCCAATAAGTTCCCGGCCCGTCGCCTTGATGACGGATCCGGCCGCCTTGCCCTTTGCTGAAAACAGTCTCGATCTGGTGCTGCTGCCGCACACGCTGGAGCTGGGCGCCGACCCGCATTCGGCGCTGCGCGAGGTGGCGCGGGTGCTGGTGCCGGAAGGGCGGGTGGTCATCAGTGGCTTCAACCCGGTCAGCCTGTGGGGCTTGCGCCAGGAGCGTGATGCGCTGTACCGCCGCTTTGGCTACGAGGATTTGTTTTCGCCGCTGATCGGCGACGCCATCGGCTACTGGCGGCTGCGCGACTGGCTCAAGCTGCTCAATTTTGAGGTAGAAACGGCGCGCTTTGGCTGCTACCGCCCGGCGTTTGCCAGTCAGCAATGGCTGGAGCGCTTTGCCTGGATGGATGCGGCCGGGGCGCGCTGGTGGCCGATTTTCGGGGCGGTGTATTTTCTGGTCGCGGTCAAGCGCGTGCGCGGCATGCGCCTGCTCACGCCGGGCTGGAAACATCAGTCGAACCCCATAGTTGCTCCGGTCGCTGCCGCCAGCAAAGAGCCGCTCACTCGGCTTGCCAGCCCCCGCCCAGCGCCTGAATCAGCGCCACCGCCGTGGACTGGCGATCTGCCAGCGCCTGCACCAGCGCGCGGCGGGCGCTCAGCGCGCTGGCCTGCGCGGTGATGACCTCGGTGTAGCTGACCTGGCCGCTGCGGTAGCGGTTCAGCAACTGCTGCTCGACCTGATCGGCCGCCTGCGACGCCTGGCGGCGCAAGTCCTGCTGCGCCAGCAGCACGCGGCTGGCGGCCAGTTGGTCTTCAACCCCCTGAAACGCGGTCAGCACCGTCTGCCGGTAATGCGCCACCGCCTGCGCGTGGGCCGCTTGCGCGCCTTCGACTTTGGCGTCGGTGGCGCCCGCATTGAACAGCGTCTGCGCCGCCGACAGCCCCAACGACCACAGGCCGCTTGACGCGCTGAACAGATCAGCCACCCGGCTGGCGCCCAAGCCGTAAGACGCGCTCAGGCTCAGGCTGGGGTAATAGGCGCTTTTGGCGATGCCGATCTGCGCATTCGCCACGGCCACGCGGCGTTCGGCGGCGGCAATGTCGGGGCGGCGTTGCAGCAGCGCCGACGGCAGGCCGGTCGGCACATCGGGCACCGACGGATTCCAGGCGGCCGGTGCCAGCGTGAACTGCGCCGGTGCCTGGCCGGTCAGCACGGCGATGGCGTGTTCGAGCTGGGCGCGCTGGCGCGTCAGTCCGGCGGCGTCGGCCTGCGCGTTGGCCAGCTGTGTCTGGGCCTGCAGCACATCGGTTTTGGCGGCAATGCCTGCGGTGTAGCGGTTTTGCGCGATGTCCAGCGTGCGCTGGTAGCCGGTCATCGTGCTGGCCAGCAGCGCTTTTTGCGCGTCGCTCTGGCGCAGCGACAGGTAATTGACCGCCAGCTCGCCCTGCGCCGACAGCCGGGCCGAGGCCAGATCCGCCGCGCTGGCCTGCAAACTGGCCGACGCGCCATCGGCGGCGCGCTGCAGCCGGCCCCAGACATCGGGTTCCCAGCTGGAACCCATGCCGAGCTGGTAGTTGCTGGCGGTGTTGCCGCTGGAACTGCTGTGTGCGCGGCTGGCGCCGCCGTTCAGCGTCACCGACGGAAACAGTGAGGCCCGCTGCTCGCGCACCAGCGCCCGCGCCTGCGCATAGGCAGCGACGGCGGCGGCGACGTTCTGGTTCGACACGTCCACGCGCCCGGCCAGTTCGTTGAGCACCGGATCGCCGAAAAGCTGCCACCACGGGCCGCGCTCCAGCGCATCGGCGGGCGCGGCAACCATCCAGCCCTCGGCTTCTTTGAACTGGCTGATGTCGGGCGTGGCCGGGCGTTGGTAATCGGGGCCGATGGCGCAGCCGCTCAGGGCCAGCGCCAGCAGCACCGCAGCCGCCGGGCTGTGCAAGGTCATCAGGGAGGGCGCAAAAGAGTGTTTCATGGCTTCAAGTGTTGAGGGGCGGCGCAGCGTCCAGCGCGTCAGGATGGCGGCTCAGGTGGCGCTCGGACGGGTTGCGGCGGCGCAGCTTGTCGAGCAGCACAAAAGAGTGTTTCATGGCTTCAAGTGTTGAGGGGCGGCGCAGCGTCCAGCGCGTCAGGATGGCGGCTCAGGTGGCGCTCGGACGGGTTGCGGCGGCGCAGCTTGTCGAGCAGCACATAGACCACCGGCGTGCTCAGCAGCGTCAGCAGCTGGCTGGCCAGCAGCCCGCCGATGATGGTGATGCCCAGCGGGCGGCGCAGTTCGGCGCCGTCGCCAAAACCGATGGCCAGCGGCAGCGCGCCCAAAATGGCCGCCAGCGTCGTCATCAAAATCGGCCGAAAGCGCAGCAGGCAGGCTTCGCGCACCGCCTGCACGGCGCTCAGGCCGCGTGCGCGTTCGGCGTCGAGCGCAAAGTCGATGATCAAAATGGCGTTTTTCTTGACGATGCCGATTAGCAGAAAAACGCCGATCAGCGCGATGATCGAAAACTCCATGCCGAACGCCAGCAGCGCCAGCAGCGCGCCCACGCCCGCCGACGGCAGCGTCGAAATCACCGTCAGCGGATGCACCAGGCTTTCATAGAGCATGCCGAGCACGATGTAAATCACCACCAGCGCGGCCAGTATCAAAAGCGGCTGCTCGTTTTGTGACTGCTGCGCGCTCAGCGCCGTGCCGGAAAAACTGCCGCGCACGTTGCCGGGCAGGGCGATGGCCGCTTCGGCCTGCGCGATGGCGGCGCGGGCGTCGTCCAGCGTGCTGCCTTCGGCCAGGTTGTAGGAAATCGTCGTGGACAGTTCGCCGTCTTCGTGGTTGACCGAGGCGGCGGTGGCGTTTTCGCTGAAGCGGGCAATGGCCGACAGCGGCACCATCGTGGTGCTTGAGGCGCTCAACGCCTGGCCGGAAGACGGGTCGCGCAGCGCCGGATTCACGCTGCTGGTGCTGGTGCTGGCGCTGGCGCTGGTGCTGGTGCTCGTGTTCGTGTTCGTGTTCGTGCCCGTAGCCGTAGCCGTAGCCGTAGCCGTAGCCGTGCTGGTGCCCGTGGCGTTGGCGGCAGTGGTCGCGGCGGCGTTTTTTGCCGGAACATAAATATCCTTGAGCGCTTGCGGGCTGCGAATGAAACGCGGCGCCACTTCCATGATGACGTGGTACTGGTTCAGCTCGCTGTAAATGGTGGCGACCTGGCGCTGGCCGAAGGCGTTGTACAGCGCGTTATCCACGTCGCGCGAACTGATGCCCAGGCGCGCCGCGCTTTCCTTGTCCACCGTGACCATCGTTTCGACGCCGTCGGCTTCGATGTCGGTGTCCACGTCGGTCAGCGCTTTGGACTGCTTGAGCTGCTCGGCCAGGCGCTTGGCCCATTGGTTCAGGTCGGCGGCCTTGTCGCTTTTGAGTGTGTACTGGTAGCTTGAATTGCTGGAGCGCCCGCCGCCGCGCAGGTCTTGCACCGGGTTCAGAAACAGCGTGATGCCAGTCACGCGGGCCAGCTGCGGGCGCAGCCGGGCAATCACGGCCAGCGCGGCCTCGGTGCGCTGGCCCGCCGGTTTCAGGTTGATGAACATAAAGCCGCCACCGGCCCGCGAGCCGCCAGTAAAACCGACCACGGTATCGACCGCCGGGTCGCGCCGGATGATCTCGACCAGCTCTTTCAATTTTCCCTGCATCGCCTGAAACGAAATGCTGCGGTCAGCGCG
>JAPLPS010000145.1 GCA_026400075.1 Polaromonas sp. | reverse complement strand
CCCGGCGCGCCCATGTGAACGGTGATGCTGGCGTAGCCAAAGGCGTCGAGGGCGTTGCGCGCCTGTCCGGCCTGCTGCGCTTCCT
The DNA here is from genome assembly GCA_026400075.1 of Polaromonas sp. Taxonomy (GTDB): domain Bacteria; phylum Pseudomonadota; class Gammaproteobacteria; order Burkholderiales; family Burkholderiaceae_C; genus Polaromonas. The sequence goes on along the minus strand of JAPLPS010000145.1, from coordinate 2,590 downwards.
GCCGGGCGCGGCGTGCGCCTTGCAGGTGGACGCCCATGCGTGCCATCACTTCGCGGGGCTTAATTGGCTTGGTGACGTAATCGACGCCCCCCGCCTGCAGCGCGGCTTCCAGGTGTTCGGTTTCGGTCAGGCCGGTCATGAAAATGATCGGAATGTGGGCGGTTTGCGGCGTCGCCTTGAGCTGGCGGGCGACTTCAAAGCCGTCCATGCCGGGCATCATCGCGTCGAGCAGCACGATGTCGGGCAGCGCCTGACGGGCGCGCTGGAGCGCCGCTTCGCCGCTGGTGGCAATGAGCACGGTGTAGCCGGACTCGTCGAGCGCGTCGTGCAGCATCGCCAGGTTGTCGGGCACGTCATCGACGATCAGCACCACGTCGCTGTGGGCGCGGTTCAGGGTTTGGTCGAGGTGGCTGCGGGGCATGGGGCGGGTTTCAGGCGTGAGGGTCATCGTCGGCGTCCTTGGGCGTGAGCTGGCGGGTCATGGCTTCAAACTGGAATTGCCGCGCCAGCAAGCGCATCGCCTCGACGAAAGCCGCCGTGGCGGGCTGCTCTTTTTCAATCTCGGCCAGCTTGTTCATGATGCCACGGTAAAAACCCAGGCTGACGACTTCGCGCAAGGCGGCGAGCTGGGCCGGGCCGGGCAGCGCGGGCGGCGGCGGCTCAGACGGTGCTGGCGTCGGCGCGCTCAAGGCGGTCAAAGCGGCGTCAGGCAGCGCTGCGGCACCGGGCAAGGCAGGCGGTGCAACGACTGGCCGGGCGGCTTGCGCGGCCGGTGCCTCGTAGCGCCAGCGCAAATCAAGCCGCCGCGCCAGCCAGCCGAGCAGTTCGGTGTGGCGCACCGGCTTGACGATGAAGTCGTCCGGCGCAATGCCCACGTCGTTGTCCAGCCCCTTGTCAAAAGCGTTGGCCGAAACGATGGCCAGATGAATCCCGCTGTGCCCGGCGGCGCGCAGGCGGCGCAGCGTTTCCCAGCCGTCAATGCCGGGCATGGCCAGATCCATAAAAATCGCGTCGGGCCGCCAGCCGCTGGCCAGCAAATCGAGGCAGGCTTGGCCGCTGGCGGCGGTGCGCAGTTCAAAACCGATAGGCGCGAGCAGATGCACCAGCAGTTCACGGTCAGCCTCCTCGTTATCGACGACCAGCAACTGGCGGCGCGGGCCGTCATAGCCCAGCGGCTGGCGCCGGGCGGCGCGGCCCGCCCAGGGTGAACCGTTTGAGCCGTGAATGCCGTGGGCGGCGTGAGCGTCTTGAAGGCTGGCGCCCGCCTGATGCACCTGCGGCAAAAACAGCCGCACGCTAAACACCGAGCCGACGCCCGGCGTGCTGCTGACCGTCATCTCGCCGCCCATCAAGTCGGTCAGCATCTTGGCAATCGTCAGCCCCAGGCCCGCACCGCCAGCACCGCCGATGCCGCCGATGCTGCCGCCCGCATTCTGGCCCGCCGCACCGCCCCGCGTGAACGGCTCAAAAATCCGCGCCAGCTCGGCCTCGCCCATGCCGGGGCCGGTGTCGGCGATGTCGATATGCGCCATTTCCCGCGCATAACGCACCTTGAAAGTGACTTTCCCGGCGGCGGTGAACTTGATCGCGTTGCCCAGCAAATTAATCAACACCTGGCGAAAGCGCTGCTCGTCGGCGCGCACCAGCGCGGGCAATGCGCCGCTGGTTTCAAAGCCAAAACCGAGTCCTTTGGCAGCGGCCTGCAGCTCAAACAGCGCGGCCACCTCCTGCACGCCCTCGGCAAACGGCATCGGCTTGACGTTCAGCGTCAGCTTGCCCGCCTCGATGCGCGCCATGTCCAGCGTGCCCTCGATCAGCGACAGCAGGTGCTCGCCGCCGCGCTTGATGACGCTGACTGCCTGCTGGCGGTGCGGTGGAATCGTGCGGTCTTCGCCCATCAGCTGGGCGTAGCCGAGGATGCTGTTCAGCGGCGTGCGCAGCTCGTGGCTGATGGCGCTGATGTAGCGGGTCTTGGCCTGATTGGCTTGGTCGGCTAGGCGGCGCGCTTCTTCGGCGACGCGCCGGGCTTGCTGCAGCGCCGCGTCGGTCTGGCGGTGCGATTCGATTTCCTGCATCAGCAGGTGCGTCTGGCGGTTCGATTCTTCCTGCGCGACTTCGCGGCTTTTGTGCGCCAGCACCAGCCACCACGCGACCAGTCCGGCAATCACCAACAGCGCCATATAGGCCTTGACCAGCCCGGACTGCAGCGCGGCCACCGGGGCGGTTTCAATCGCGCTGGCGGTGGCGGTGGCTGCGGTGACGGCTGTGGTGGCCTGGGCCAGGGTTTGCAATTCCTGGTGGTAGAGCAGGCCGAACAGGCTGGCCAGCAGCGGCGCAATCACCAGCATCAGCAGCAGAAAATGCCCCAGCCCCGTGTCCAGATACGGCCAGATGCGGCGCGGCAGCAGCCAGCGCAGCGTCGCCGACCACTGCACCGACAGCCGCGCCTGCGGTTTACATAAATCGCCGCAGCGCGCGTCCAGTGTGCAGCACAGCGAACAGATCGCGCCCTGGTAGGCCGGGCAATGCGCCATGTCCGGCCCTTCGTAGTCGCGCTCGCAGATCACGCAGCGCCGGGTCGCGTGGCGGT
>JAPLPS010000052.1 GCA_026400075.1 Polaromonas sp. | reverse complement strand
CATCTGGTGCGCACCGTCCCGTCGCAGGGCCGCGTCGTCGTCAATGCGACCGAAACCAGCCTGCAGCGCGTGCTCGCGCAGGGCTGCTGGAGCGAAGAAGTCTTTTTTGGCGGCAACGCCGCCAGCCACAGCGGCTTCAGCGCCGAGGGCGAGCCGGGCGATTTCACGGTGTTGAAAGCCGGGCAGGCCGTGGCGCGAGTCCAGTGGAGCGTCAGCGGCGTTCACAACCAGCGCAACGCGCTGGCCGCCATCGCCGCCGCCGAGCATGTCGGCGTCGCGCCCGCGCTGGCCGCCGAGGCGCTGGCTGGCTTTCAGAACGTCAAGCGCCGCATGGAAGTGCGCGGCGTGGTGCAGCGCAGCGGCGCAGGTGGCGCAGACAGCGCGGGCGGCGGCGCCATCACCGTGTACGACGATTTCGCCCACCACCCGACGGCGATTGAAACCACCCTCGACGGCCTGCGCCGCCAGTTGAACAGCGCCGGAAAGACAAGCGAGCGCATTCTGGCGATTTTCGAGCCGCGCAGCAACACGATGAAGCTGGGCAGCATGACGGCGCAGCTGCCCGCCAGCCTGGCCCAAGCCGATCTGGCCTTTTGCCACGCAGGCGGGCTGGACTGGGACGCCAGAGCCGCACTCGCACCGCTGGGCGCCAAGGCGCAGGTCGCCGACAACCTGGACCAGTTGCTGGCGCAGGTCAGCGCCGCCGTCCGGCCCGGCGACCATTTGCTGTGCATGAGCAACGGCGGCTTTGGCGGGATTCACGCCCGGCTGCTGGCGGTGCTGGCCGCTTAAAAAAAGCCGCTTGCGTCAAACTCCACCCGCTTGCTCATCTTGATCTGGGCCTTGAGCCAGCGCTTGAAACCGGCGTCGTCCTGCACCTGCGCCAGGTCTTCTTCCATGAAACCCAGCTCGTCTTTCAGGTATTTTTCCTGCTCTTCGAGCTGGCGCCGCAGCGTGGCAGCGCTCGGCATCTGGTAGAACTCCAGCTCGAACTCCTGCTGCAGATGGTGCTGGCGGGCCATCAATTCGCTTTCCAGTTCGGCGGCCTGCTGCTTGAGCAGGCGCGTCATGGCGGCGATTCTTTCTTCCGGCTGCTGCAGCAAATCCTGCGCGTCGGCCTGGGCAATGCGCAACTGCAGGTGCAGCAAGGCCATCAAATCCTGCTTGGCGTAAGCGGCGTTGGCTTCGCTCATCAGCGCGGTTTTGCGCTGCTGCTCGGCAGGGTCGCGCTCGCGATCCGGGTGCAGCGCGCTGGCGAGCTGGCGATAGACCTGGCGCAGCACGCTGTCGGCGTCCTCCTGCTCCTGCGCGGCCTTGTGCTGGGCCGGGCTGGGTTTTTTCTTTTTCCGCGCCTGGGCGGCGGCTTCGCGCTCTTCTTCGGCCTGCATCGCGGCGTTCAAGCCCTCCTGGCTGGCACGAAACAGCGCCTCCATCGGGTTCAGCGAGCCGTCCTGCGCATCCACGTTCAGCGACTGGCCGAGCGCGTCTTCCATCATCGCGCGCAGTCCGGCGGCCTGCTCTTCTTCCTTCTGGCGCAGCGTGTGCGGGCTGTGCTGGTCGTGCAGCGCGGCCATTTCCGCATCGCCTTTTATCGCCAGCGCCTCGCACAGATTGCACAGGATTTCCAGCGTGTCGCGCTTTTGGGCGGGCGTCAGGCCCTTGCGCTGCAGGCGTTCGTCCAGCAGCAGCGCCATGCGGCGCATCATCGCCGTTTGCGTCTGGCGCAGCGGCGCCAGCGTGCTGTCGTACAGCGGGCGAAAGGCGTCGCCCAGCGTTTGCATTTCCGTCACCTGGCTTTCCAATTTGTCGATTTTGGCCAGCAGGCGGTTAAAGCGCTGCTGCGCGGTGGACAGCTTGGCGGCGCCCTTGCCCGCATTCAGGCGCAGCGCCTTGCCGGAGGTTTTGGCGGCGGGCGGCGCGTCAGCAGGCGTGGCGGCGGGTGCGGCGGATGTGGCCGGGGCGGCGTCCGACAGCAACGCGGCTTTTGACGGGGATTTTGGTTTTTTCATAAAGTTGGCGCCAGCAGGCTTAAAAACTGAAGAATATCGTCCTCGGTGCGGTAGCGGCCAAAAGCCTTTTGATCCTGCTCACGCACGATGGGGAAAGTGCCCAAAATGTAGGCCGCCTCGTCGGCATTTAAGCCGTAGAGGTAGAAAAACAGCGCGTCGAGCGCGGCCAGCCGGGTGCGGCGCTCCGCCTCGTCCCAGACAAAGGGCGGCTGCACGTCGCCCGCCGCATCGACATAGCCCAAATCGCGGGCGAACGGCGCCATGTCGTGCGCGGTGTAGCTCAAGGCCAGCGCCTGCGGCGCGACAAAATCGGCCACCGTCGGGTGCGGATGGTGGCCGTTCATCAGCTTGGCGGCGCGCATGGCTTTGGCAAATTTGGCGGGCAGCCGCTCGTCAAAGCGCTCCGGGGAGATGACGGGGAGCTGCTCCAGAATGAACAGGTTGATCGTCTGGCCCTGCAGTTTTTGGCGCAGGATGAAATCAAAGGCAAAAGCGTTCAAATTCGCCGCCAGCAAGGTGGCGATGCGCACGGCCGCTTGCGGCGAATCGGCTTGCGGAATCAACAGCGGCACTTTGTTGCCAAAACCGACGCCGGGCAGCAGCACGGCAATCATGCTGCGCGCATTGGTGGGCGCGGAAATCTCCTTGTAGCCGAGCGCCCATTCGTAAGGATTGGCGCTGGTTTCAGCGGCGGCGACAAAAAACTGCGGCGCCGGGTAGCGCTTGGGGCTGGCTTTTTCCAGCGGCGCAATGGTTTCGGGCTGCGCGGCGCGCATCAGATTGGCTGCGTTGACCACGACATCGGCGGCGCGGTGGTCGTACATCTGCACCATCTTGCCTTCGTACAGCGGCACGGCTTCCAGCCCGGCGGGGGTGCGCCAGCGGTTCAGCGCGGCGGGCTTGAAGCGCTGCTTTTTCAGCTCGTCGGTTTTCAGAAACAGATTCGAGTCGTTGGTCATGTCGAACATGCGCAGGTATTTCACCGGCCAAGTCCTGGTGTCGGGCTGCTTGCCCAGCGCATTATTCACTTCGCCGTGCCTGACCAGCACCGGATGGCGGGCATAAACCTTCAGCGTGATGTCGGCATCGCGCCGACTGCGGAAAATCGGCGCCGCGCCGGTGTTCGGGTTGACGCGCTGAAAATCTGCCGCTGTCAGCTCAAGCACCCGGCCCGGCGTGTCCAGCTCGTCCAGGCTATGCAGGTAAAACGCGCAGCGCGTCGGCACGGGCGGCCCGGCGGGCGCGGCATCGGCAGGATCGGCTGCATCAACGGCATCGGCAAGCCCGGCGGACGACTGGGCGGGCGACTCGCTGGCACTGTCAGCCAGCGCAGGCGCCGCCAGATAGCGCGGCTGCTGGCCAAACACCAGCACGCAAAATTTAAAACTGGCGTGTACGTCCGGGAAAAACACCCGGCGGTTTTCAAAGTCAAACAGCGCGCGCAGCCGCCCGGTGCGGCTCAGGCTGCTGAAAAACGCCGCCGCGCCCTTGTCCGCCGCAATGCCGCTGGGCGTGACCAGCGCCACCACGCCATCGCTGGCCACCAGCGCCTGCGCCCGCTCGACAAACAGGCTGTAGAGGTTGATATCGCCGCCGCCCAGCAGCGGGTAATCGCCCGCGCCCAGCTTGCCGTTGCCCAGCACGCGGGCGTTGGTGTCGGCGTGTTCGCTGGCCTCTAAATACTGCGCCCACCAGTTCACCACCGGCGGCTGGGCGCCCGAGGCGGTCTGGCACATGTTGACGTTTTTCAGCTTCAGAATTTCTTTTTTGCGGTCGGCGGCACGCGGCTCCCTGGCAATCCCGGAGACGCGCCCGGAAAACCATTCGACCTCCTGCAGCTTGATGCGATCCCACGGCGGGTTGCCAATCACCGCGTCAAAGCCATTTTTTGAACCCGCGCCAAACACCGTCGGGAACGTCGTCCACCAGTGAAAAAAGGTTTCGCGCCGCGCCAGCGCGCTGGCTCTGGCCATCAAGTCGGTGGCGGCGCGGCTGGCCGCATCGTCGCCTTCCACGCGCCCGGCGGCCAGCAGCTTGACGAAGTTTTGCCCCGGCTCCAGCAGCTTGAGCAGCCCGGCGTATTCGGGGTGCTGCCCGGCGGCGACTTGCGCGGCCAGCGTGTCGCGGTCTTTGGGCAGCTTGAGCAGCTGGTGCAGTTTTGAAATTTTGTCCACCGGCCAGCCCGGCACCAGCCAGCGCATGGCGCGCCAAAAATCGAGCACGGCGTGAATCGGCGCCACCTGCGCGGCGGCTTCCTGCGCCAGCTTTTTCGACAACTGCGCCTCGGCAATATCGACATCGGTCAAGTCGGCGACTTGGGCGATGTTTTTCGCGGCCAGCGCCAGCCGGTCGAACTCGCTTTGCAGCAGCAGCGCGCCCAAATCCTGCAAACCGCGCTGCACCTGCGGCAGGCGCTCGCCGTGCAGGCTGTCGCCGGTTTTCAGGTGGTGGTCGAGAAAGCTCAGCGGCGCGCCGACGGTGAAGGTGTGCAGCCACAGCGCGGTTTTGGCCAGCTCCACGGCCATCGCGTTTTTATCGACGCCGAAGATGCTTTTCTTCAAAATCATCCGGCGCACGATGTGGCGGTCGTCGAGCTGGGCGTCGGTCACGGCCCAGCCCCGGTCTTTAGCGGTGGTCTTGATGCTGCGGCGAATGTGCGCAATGCGCGCCAGCACCGGGCTTTGCCACGGGCGGCCGGTTTCGACCAAATGCGCGGCCCACGGCTGGGCGTTGACGCGGTGCGTGGCGATGGTGATGGCTTCCAAAACGCGGTCAGCCATATCATCAACGAGGGCCACCAGAAAGTGGCCGCTGCCCATCGCCGGGTCGCAGATTTTCAGCTCCAGAATCTCGCTGGCCGGGTCTTTGGCGTCCAGCGCATCCCAATCGCCGGGGTTGAGCGATGGTTTTTTGGCGATTTTTGCCAAATGCGCCTCAAAAGCCGCCATGCGCTCGGTCGCCAGCAGGCCGACGGATTCGCGCAGCACCAGTCGCACCAGATCGTCGTGCGTGTAATAGCTGCCCGACACCTTGCGCGCAAAGCTGGCCGGGGCGGCGATGATGCGGTTGATTTCCGGCTTGTCCTGGTAGCTGTCTTCGGCCTGCACCTGATGCACCAGGCTGTATTCGAGCAGGCGCTCGTAAATGCCGCCCAGGTGCGCGACGGCCAAGTCGCGGTAATTGATCCAGCCGACAGCCAAGTCTTCAGTGCGGCGCGACAGCGCGTCGATGATCGGGGCCATGACGGCGTCGGGCACGGTCGTGCGCTCCAGCAGCGGCGAGCGAGCGCGGTCAAACAGGCCGCCGTTGTAGGCGGGCATGCCGATGTCGTCGTCGCCCTTGTCAATCAGCGTGAAGTTGTTGCCGAGCGTGAGCCAGATATTGGGAATGGTTTTGGAAAACCGCGTCCCCGCCTCCACCTTGTCGCGCACCTGTTCGCGCAGGCGGCGCACGCTGTAAGGCGCATAGCGCGCATCGCGCACCGGCAGCAAATTGCGGTCTTCGGCGTAGAACAAAAACAGCAGCCGGTACAGCAACACCAGCGCGGCCTCGCGCACCTCGTCCAGATAGTCGGGCGTGAACTGCGCCCGCGTGAACTGGCCGTAGCCGATTTCATGCGTTTTGGCGTGCAGGTCGCCCCGCGCCAGCGCCTCGGCCAGTTGCGGAAAAATCTCCTCGAACACGCGCGCGCCCAAATCCTGCGACACCTTTTCTTCGTACAGCCGCGCCTCGTTCAGCGCGTAGGCGTGAAAGCTGCGCCCCGCCGCGTCCCAGTCCTGCGGCAAAAAGGCGCTGCGGCTGAAAAACAGCTGAAACAGCCGCAGCGCGTGGCCGGGTTCTATGTCGTCGATGTCGCGCTGAATGCCGGATAGGCCCAGCGCGGCGGCCAGATCCAGCTCAAAAAACTCTTCGGAGCGCGAGCGCGCATCCTGCCAGTACAGGCGCCAGACCGCGCCGTTGGTCAGCATGCCCCATTTGATGGCGCGGTCTGAGGCCACATCGACGCGGCTCAAATAGCGCAGCATTTGCGACGAAGGCGCGTCCGGGTCGAACGCGTCCAGGCCGTCGCCGCGATCCAGCGGGCGCAGCCAGCGTTTGGCTTCGAGAATCGCCAGGCCGTGGCGGTAGCGGCGGTCGTCTTTGGCTTCAAGCAGCGCGGCGGCTTTTTTGTCTGCCGAGGCAAACAGCAGGCAGTCGGGCACGGCCTGACGGCCTCGGGGGTCGGTGTTGACCTGCGGCAGCGTGTCGTCGGCCCAGCCGAGTTCGGCCAGCACCTTGTTGATGATGAGCTGCTCAGTCTGGGCTTCGTTGAGGGTCGAAGCGCTGTCCAGCCCGGTAAAAATCGCCTGCAGCGCGTCGGAAAAACGGGTGAAAGCGCTGTCGTCCAGCGCTTGAAAAGGCGGCGTGCCCCGCACGCCACGGGTCAAGAAATCCTGGGTAAAAAGTTGCCCTTGCATGGTGTGCTGCGCCTGTAAGCCTGTAAGCCTGTGAAATGGGCCTCAGTTTAAAGGCGCGGGGCGCAGCGCCCGAACGGGCGCGCTTTTCAGTAGCTGATACTCAGCGCCGCCACGTCAATGACGACCAGCGGCTTGGCCAGCACGGCGCTGACGGCGCGGGCAAAGGTGTGCGCCCATTCGGCGTCGGCAAATTTGGCCGGGCCAGCCGCCTCGGCGACGACGACCACCCGGTCGGCCATCAACAGCTTGCCAGTCGGGCGCAGCGGCTCGCAGTCCATTTGCGTGAACTGCGCGTCCAGCCACTGGCGCGCCTCGTCGTTGGGCATGGGCGCGGCATCGTGGATGTCGATTTGCACCGGGAGCTGGTCTTTAAAGGTCACGCTGACTTCGCTACGCATAAAAAATCCTGAAAATGAAAAATGAAACGATGGCCTCATCTTCAGCGATTTGCGGCGCGGCGGCAATGCGCGAAAACCCGTGCGACGGCGCGGGTTTTCGGGCGCAGCGGCGCCCTCGCCCGGTTTTAGGCGGCAGCGGCGGCGCGGCGCGCCTCGACGGCGGCGGACAGCGTCTCCAGCATCGCCACCGAGTCGTCCCAGTTGATGCAGGCGTCGGTGATGCTCTTGCCGTATTCGAGCGCGCCCACGTCGTCCTTGCCGGGCGTGAACTTTTGCGCGCCTGCGCTCAGGTGGCTTTCGACCATCAGGCCGAACACCTGGCGCGAACCGCCCGCGATTTGCGCGGCAATGTCGGCGGCCACGTCGATCTGCTTTTGGTGCTGCTTGGAGCTGTTGGCGTGGCTGCAATCGACCATCAAAGTGGCGGGCAGCTTGGCGGCGGCCAGCTCGCTGCAGGCGGCGGTGACGCTGGCGGCATCGTAGTTGGGCGCCTTGCCGCCGCGCAGGATGACGTGGCAGTCCTGGTTGCCCTTGGTCTGCACGATGGCGACCTGGCCGTTTTTATGCACCGACAAAAAGTGATGGCCGCGCCCGGCAGCCTGAATCGCATCGGTGGCAATGCGGATGTTGCCATCGGTGCCGTTTTTAAAGCCAATCGGCGCCGACAGGCCGGAGGCCAGTTCGCGGTGTACTTGGCTTTCGGTGGTGCGCGCACCGATGGCGCCCCAGGCGATCAGGTCGCCGATGTACTGCGGCGAAATCACGTCGAGGAACTCGCTGCCCGCTGGCAGGCCCAGCCGGTTGATGTCGATCAGCAACTGGCGCGCGATGCGCAGGCCTTCGTCGATGCGGAAGCTCCCATCGAGGTACGGGTCGTTAATCAAGCCCTTCCAGCCGACGGTGGTGCGCGGCTTTTCAAAGTACACGCGCATGACGATTTCCAGCGTGCCGGCGTATTTTTTGCGCTGCTCGGCCAGGCGGCGAGCGTAGTCCAGCGCGGCGGCGGGATCGTGAATCGAGCACGGGCCAATCACCACCAGCAGCCGGTCGTCGCTGCCCTGGATGATGTTGTGGATGCTCTGGCGCGTCTGGGTAATCAGCGACTCGACGGGTGTGCCCTGAATCGGGAAGAAGCGGATCAGATGCTCGGGAGGTGGTAACACGGTGATGTCCTTGATGCGTTTGTCGTCGGTGGCGCTGGTTTTATCGACGCTCGCATACCAGTTTTCAGGCGACGAATGGGCGGAGGTGGCTTTGGCGGTCATCACGGGTTTCCTTGGTTTTAATTTCAGACAGTTTCAAAAAAATCAGTCAACAGCATCAAAAAGGCAAAAAAAAACCGCCGGGGTTCGGCGGTTTTTTGAAAAGACTGGCTGCGTTTTCTTGGGGTTACGCAAATGTCTCTCTACCGCCGAAGGGGCTTGAGAAGCAAAAATAACCGAAATAAAATTTCGCCGAAGTCATAGGATGCAATGTAGCACAGCGAGGCAAAACGCTGGCGCCAGCGCGCTTAGGCGGTGCCGCCCACCGTCAGCCCGTCAATGCGCAGCGTCGGCTGGCCGACGCCGACCGGTACGCTCTGGCCTTCCTTGCCGCAGGTGCCGACGCCGCTGTCGAGCTTCATGTCGTTGCCAATCATCGTCACGCGGGTCAGCGCGTCCGGGCCGTTACCGACGATGGTCGCGCCCTTGACGGGGTAGAGAATCTTGCCGTTTTCCACCCAATACGCCTGGCTGGCCGAAAAAACAAACTTGCCCGACGTGATATCAACCTGGCCCCCGGCAAAGTTGCTCGCGTACAGGCCTTTTTTGATGCTGGCGATGATTTCTTCGGGGGCTTTGTCGCCGCCCAGCATGTAGGTGTTGGTCATGCGCGGCATCGGGACGTGAGCGTAGCTTTCGCGGCGGCCGTTGCCGGTCGGGGCCACTCCCATCAGGCGCGCATTCATCGAGTCCTGGATGTAGCCTTTCAGAATGCCGTCTTCGATCAGCACGTTGCGCTGGCTGACGTTGCCCTCGTCGTCGATGTTGAGCGAGCCGCGCCGGTCGGCAATCGTGCCGTCGTCGAGCACCGTCACGCCCTTGGCGGCGACACGCTCGCCGATGCGGCCGGAAAACGCGCTAGACCCCTTGCGGTTGAAATCGCCTTCGAGTCCGTGGCCGATGGCTTCGTGCAGCAGGATGCCGGGCCAGCCGGGGCCAAGCACCACGGTCATCTGACCAGCGGGCGCGGGCCGGGCGTCGAGGTTGGTCAGCGCGGCGTTGACCGCGTCGTCCACATACTGGGCAATCTGGCCGTCGTCAAAATAGGCCAGGCCAAAGCGCCCGCCGCCGCCGCCGGAGCCGCTTTCGCGTCGGCCTTTTTGCTCGGCAATCACGCTGACGCTCAGGCGTACCAGCGGGCGCACATCGGCGGCCAGCGTGCCGTCGGCGCGCGCCACCATCACCACGTCGTATTCGCTAGCCAGGCCCGCCATGACCTGCACGATGCGCGGGTCGCGGGCTTTGGCGAGTTTTTCGACTTTTTCCAGCAGCTGGACTTTGGCGGTGCTGTCGAGTGTGCTGATCGGGTCGAGGTCGCGGTACAGCGAGCGGCTGGGGGCGATTCGGCGCGCCGGGGTTTTCACGCGCCCGCTCTGGGCGGCGCCCGAGATGCTGCGCACGGTGCGCGCCGCGTCCAGCAAGGACGCTTCGGAAATGTCGTCGGAGTAGGCAAAAGCGGTTTTTTCGCCGCTGACGGCGCGCACGCCGACGCCCTGGCCGATGCTGAAGGAGCCGCTTTTGACGATGCCTTCTTCGAGGCTCCAGCCTTCGCTGCGGGTGTACTGGAAATACAGGTCGGCGTCATCGACGCCGTGGGAGGTGATTTCAGCCAGCGCCCGGTTCAGGCTGGCGGGGCTCAAGCCGAAGGGCTCCAGCAACAGCGTTTTGGCAATCGCCAGCCGCCCGGATGTGGACTCCTTGGTGGGGCGGGCTGGCGGGCGCCCGGCGACGTTGGTCTGGCGAACGGAGGCGGCGGCTGAATTGAGTAATGTCATCGGAACATTGTAGGCAGTCTGCCCCGATCTGGCGCGCTCAGGGCCAGCGCAGCGCCGCCGCAGCGGGCCTGGCGCCCCGCCCAAGTCAGCTCTGCATCAGGCGCTTGGATTTGGCAATCGACATCAGCATGCCCAGCGCCAGCCCGAGCGTGACCATCGCCGTGCCGCCGTAGCTGACAAACGGCAAAGGCACGCCGACCACCGGCAAAATGCCGCTGACCATGCCCATATTGACAAACGCGTAGGTGAAAAAAATCATCGTCAGCGCCCCGGCCAGCAGCCGGGTAAACAGCGTGGGCGCGTCCATCGCAATCGCCAGCCCGCGAAAAATCAGAAAAATGAAGCCGGTAATCAGCAGCAGGGTGCCAATCAGGCCGAACTCCTCGGAAAAAGCAGCAAAGATAAAGTCAGTGGTGCGCTCGGGAATGAACTCCAGATGCGTCTGCGTCCCGGCCATAAAGCCCTTGCCGAACACGCCGCCCGAGCCAATCGCAATCATGCCCTGGATGATGTGAAAGCCCTTGCCCAGCGGGTCGCGCGACGGATCGAGCAGCGTACAAATGCGCTGCTGCTGGTAGTCGTGCAGAATCGGCCAGCGGTTGCCGTCGGCGCACAGCTGCGGCTCGAACCAGACGATCAGGAAAATGCCGACCAGCCCGAGCAGCACCGGCGGCGCAATCAGCTTCCAGCTCAGCCCGGCAAAAAAGATCACCGCCAGCCCCGCGCCCAGCACCAGCAGCGAGGTGCCCAGATCGGGCTGCTTCATGATCAGTCCGACCGGCACTGCCAGCAAGCCCAGCGCAGCGACAAAATCGAGCGGACGCAGCTGGCCTTCGCGCTTCTGGAACCACCAGGCCAGCATCAGCGGCATCGCGATTTTCAGGATTTCGCTCGGCTGAATCACGATGCCGACATTGAGCCAGCGCCGGGCACCCTTCTTGGTGACGCCAAAAATGGCCACGCCAATTAGCAGCGTCACGCCCGCCACGTACAGCGGCACGGCCAGCAGCATCAGCCGCTGCGGCGGAATCTGCGCCACCACAAACATGATGAAGCCGGCAATCAGCATGTTGCGGCCATGATCGGCAAAGCGGGTGCCGTGGTCGTAACCCGACGAATACATGATCAGCAAGCCAGCGCAGACCAGCAGGAAAACGGCAAAAGCCAGCAGCCCGTCGAAGCCCTGCAGCATCGGCAGGATTCGGCGGTAAAGAGGAGGTTTATCAAAAGAAGCGGTAGCCATCTACGTATTATCCCGCGCCCTCCAGCGCGTACCATTGCGCCATGCCCACGACCCACCTGCTTTACCTTCACGGTTTTCGCTCCTCGCCGCAGTCGGCCAAGGCGCAAATCATGGCTGCCCTCGTGCAGCAACACCACCCCGGCGTCACCTGGTGGTGCCCGCAACTGCCGCCCTCGCCGCAGGCCGCGCTGGCGCTGATCCGGGGCGGCATTGCTGCCTGGCCGCGTGACACGATGGCCGTCATCGGTTCGTCGCTGGGCGGTTTTTACGCCACCGCCGTGGCCGAAGAATGCGGCTGCAAGGCGGTGCTGCTGAACCCGGCCGTCGATCCGGCCCGCGATCTGGCCGGTTTCATCGGCGAGCAAAGCAGCTGGCAAGACCCGGACGAGCGCTTTTTCTTCGAGCCGCATTTCATCGACGAGCTGCGCGCGCTGCAGGCCGGGCCTTTGAAAATCCCCGCCCATTATTGGACGCTGATCGCCAAAGGCGACGAGGTGCTGGACTGGCGCGAAATGGCGGCGCGCTACGCCAGCACCCCGCTTCAAGTGCTCGAAGGCGGCAACCACGGCCTGAGCGACTTTGACCATCACCTGCCCGGCATTTTGAAGTTTCTCGCGCTGGCCTGAATCCGGCAAGGGACGGCGAACCGGCCACCGTGATTTTCGCCTTCTGGGCCATCACGAAATAGCCGCCACACCAAGGCCGCCTGATTACACTACCCGCACGCCGCTCAAGGCAAATTACCCAGCTCATCAGGCTAAAGGATTCCGTTGTGTTTGTATTGTTTGAAGAAACCGGCAAATTTCTGGCCGGCCGGATTTTGTCCGAAGCGGAAAGCTCGCTGCAAGTCGAGCTGGACTCGGGCAAGCGCGTCAAGGTCAAGGCGGCCAACGCGCTGCTGAAGTTTGAAAAACCCGCCCCCGCCGCACTGATCGCCGCCGCCCAGCAGTTGAGCACAGACATTGAGCTGGACCTGGCCTGGGAATTCGCCAGCGACGACGAGTTCAGCTTTTCCGATCTGGCGTGCGATTACTTCAGCGCCGACGCCAGCAAGCCCGCCTCGATCGAGCAGCAGGCCGCCGCGCTGTTCCGGCTCTACGACGCGCCGCATTACTTCCGCCGCGCAGGCAAGGGGCGCTTCAAAAAAGCCCCGCCGGAAATCCTGCAACAGGCGCTGGCCGCGATTGAAAAGAAGCAGCAAATCACCGCGCAAATCGCCGCCTGGGCTGACGAACTCGGCCAGGGCCAGTGCCCGGCGCCCATCCGCGATCAGCTGTACAAAATCCTGTTCAAGCCGGACAAAAACAGCGCCGAATACAAGGCCGTCGTCGATGCCTCACGCGCCACGCACACCGCGCCGCTCGAATTGCTGCAAAAAGCTGGCGCCATCACCTCGGCTTACCAGTTCCACTGGAAGCGCTTTTTGTTCGAGAACTTTCCCAAAGGCACGGGCTTTCCGGCCCTGCAGGCGCCGCCGGTCAAGGACGAGCTGCCGCTGGCCGCTGTGCAGGCGTTTTCGATTGACGACTCCAGCACGACTGAAATTGACGATGCGCTGTCCGTCACCGGTCTGGGCAGCGGCGTCATTACGCTAGGGGTTCACATCGCCGCGCCGGGTCTGGCCGTGCAGCCGGGCAGCGCGATTGACGCCGTCGGGCGCGCGCGCATGTCCACCGTCTATATGCCCGGCTACAAGCTGACCATGCTGCCCGACGACATCGTGCAAAGCTACACGCTGCAGGAAGGGCGCAACTGCCCGGCGCTGTCGCTGTACCTGACGCTGGACGAGGCCACGCTGGAAATCAAGGAAACCATCACCCGGCTCGAACAAGTGCCGATTGCCAGCAACCTGCGCCACGACCAGCTCGACACGACCTTCACCGAAGCCTTCTTTGAAGCCGCCCAGAGCGCGCCGTGCGCCGACGTGCAATGGGGCGTGGAGCTGACGTTCCTGCACCGCCTGGCCCGGCACCTGAAAGCCCAGCGCGAAATCGTGCGCGGCAAGCCGGAAAACTTCAACCGCCCCGACTACAACTTCAAGCTCGACAACCCGACCGGCGGCGAGCCGCTCGGCCACGAAATCGTCAGCATCAGCACGCGCCAGCGCGGCGCGCCGCTCGATTTGATCGTCGCCGAGGCGATGATTCTGGCCAACAGCACCTGGGGCCAGTGGCTGGCCGAATACGGCGTGCCCGGCATTTACCGCAGCCAGGCCAGCATGGCACCGGGCGTGAAGGTACGCATGGGCACCAAGGCGCTGCCGCACGCGGGCATGGGCGTGAAAAGCTACGCCTGGTGTACCTCGCCGCTGCGCCGCTACACCGACCTGGTCAACCAGTGGCAGATCATCGCCTGCGTGAAAAATGGCCGCACCGCCGCGCTGGTCGCGCCGTTCAAACCGAAAGATGTGGACCTGTTCTCGGTGATTTCCTGTTTTGACGCCGCCTACAGCGCCTACAACGGCTTCCAGTCCGGCATCGAACGCTACTGGACGCTCAAATACCTGGAGCAAAACGGCATCACCGAGCTGACCGCCACCAGCTTCAAGGACAACCTGGTGCGCGCCGACGACTTCCCGCTGGTGCTCGGCGCGATGGGCGCGCTCGGCCTGCCACGCGGCGCGCGCGTGCGCGTCAAGCTCGGCGAGATTGACGAGATCACGCTCGACGTGTTTGGCACCGTCATCGAGCGCCTGGACACCGAGGCCGAAGCCGCCAGCAGCGCCGCGCAAGCCGACGACAGCGACGACGGCGAAGAGGAACTGAGCGCCGGGCCGATTTCCATTGCCGTCGATGTCAGCGAACCGGCGCCGGAGCCGACTGCCAGCGCAGGCTGATACCACCGACACGCGCCCTGGCCTGCGCTTGAGGCGCCGCCACTACAACCCTTCAACTGATAACTGATCATCGTTTTGTGAAAAAACTCAGCACTTTGCAAATTGCCCTGGGCGTCTCCATTGCCGCACATGCGGTGCTGCTGACGGTGCGCTTTGTCGATCCGCAAGGCTTTAGCCGCGTGTTTGACAACATGCCGCTGGAAGTCATCCTGGTCAATTCGCGCTCGAACGAAAAACCGGACGAAGCCCAGGCGATTGCCCAGGCCTCGCTGGCAGGCGGCGGCGAGCAGGAAAAAGGCCGGGCCACCTCGCCGCTGCCGCCCTCGCTGCAGGTGCAACCGGGCAATGCCAACGAAGACGGCCAGCGCAAAATCGAATCGCTGCAGGAAAAGCAGGCCCAGTTGCTGGTCCAGCTCAAGACGGCGCTGGCCGCGCTGCCGCCGCCGCCGCCCGACATCACGCCAGCGGCCAAAAGCCCGGAAGAAACCGCCCAGGAAGAAAAGCGCAAGCAGCTGAGCAACCTGCTGGCCGAGATTGAAAAGCGCATCAATGAAGAAAATGCGCGGCCCAAAAAACGCTACATCAGCCCGGCCACCCAGGAGGCGGTGTATGCAGTCTATTACGACGAGCTGCGCCGCAAGATTGAGCAAAAAGGCACCTCGAACTTCCCCCAGAACGCGGGCAAAAAACTCTACGGCGAGCTGACCATGACCATGACCGTCAACTTTGACGGCCAGGTGGTGGACACCGAAATCATCCAGACCTCGGGCATCGCGCAGTTGGATCGGCGCGCCCAGACCATCGCCCGCAGCGCCGGGCCTTTTTCCCGCTTCAACAAGGCCATGCGCAGTGGCGGCGACCAAATCGTGCTGGTGTCGCACTTTAATTTCGCCCGCGACGACAGCCTTGAAACCAAACTCTCCTCCGGCAACTGAACGGCGGGCCTGAGCCTGCCGCATTTTTTTCCCGAACCATGACTTCACTCCCCCGCCAGCCCGCCGCCCTCGATCACTATTTCGTCCTCGGCAACCCGATAGGCCACAGCAAGTCGCCGCTGATTCACGCCCGCTTTGCCGAACTGACCGGCCAGCAACTCGACTACCAGCCCTGGCTGACGCCGCTGGACGGCTTTGCCGCCACGCTGGCGCAATTGCAGGCACAGGGCGCGCGCGGCTGCAACGTCACCGTGCCGTTCAAGTTCGCGGCTTTTCAGGCCGCGCACACGCAAAGCGACCGGGCGCAGCTGGCCCAGGCGGCCAACACGCTGGTCTTTGACCAGGGCCGCATTCACGCCGACAACACCGACGGCGTCGGGCTGGTCAACGACATCCAGAACAACGCAGGCCTGCTGCTGGCCGGGCGCGATGTGCTGCTGATTGGCGCGGGCGGTGCGGCGGCCGGTGCGCTGGCGCCGCTGCTGCTGGCCGGGCCGCGCCGACTGGTGCTGGCCAACCGCACCCGCGCCAAGGCCGACGCGCTGGTGGCGCAGCACCAGGCCCATGCGTCGCTGCAGCAGGCGCTGCAAAGCACCGAGCTGCAGGCGCAGGAGCTGCGCGGGCTGACGGGCCAGTTCGACGTGGTCATCAACGCCAGCGCCAGCAGCCTGGGCGGCGGTGCGGTGCCGGTGGCCGGTGCGGTGCTCAAGCCCGGCGCGCTCGCCTACGACATGATGTACGGCCCGGCGGCGGCCGCTTTCATGAGCTGGGCGGCAGAAAACGGCGCCGTCGGACGCGACGGCCTGGGCATGCTGGTCGAGCAGGCCGCCGAAGCCTTTGCGCTGTGGCGCGGCGTGTACCCGCCCTCGGCGCAGGTGCTGCAGGAAATGCGGGCGCTGCTGGCATGAAGCTGCTGTGGCGCTGGGTTTTCATGCTGCTGCTGAGCGCGCTGGCACTGCAGCTGTATTTTGTCGGCCGCATCGCCTTGATGAGCCGACTAGCCCCGGAATCGACCACGTTTGAGCGCGCCGACGCCTACCGGCTGAGCCTGCAATCGGGTCCGTCCAAATGGCGCCAGCAGTGGGTGCCTTACGCCGCACTGTCCGACAACCTGAAGCAGGCGGTGATCGCGTCCGAAGACGGCAGCTTTCTGGACCACGACGGCGTCGATATCGAGGCCCTCGAAAAAGCCTGGGAGAAAAACGCCAAAGCGCAAGAGCGCGCCGCGCAGTTCACCGACTCGTCCGGTGCCAGCGCCGCAAAACCAGCCACCGGCAAAGTGGCCAAAATCATTGGCGGCTCGACCATCACCCAGCAGCTGGCGAAAAACCTGTTTTTATCCGGCGAACGCACGCTGCTGCGCAAAGGCCAGGAGCTGGTGCTGACGCTGGCGCTCGAAGCCCTGCTGAGCAAGCAGCGCATTCTGGAGATTTACCTGAACCATGTGGAATGGGGCGACGGCATCTTCGGCGCCGAAGCCGCCGCCCAGCATTACTACCGCAAACCCGCCGCCCGACTCAGCCCGCTGGAAGCGGCCCGGCTGGCGGTGATGCTGCCCCGGCCCAAGTATTTTGAAACCCATTTCAATTCGGGCTACCTGGCCTCACGCGCCAACACAATTGCAGCGCGCATGCGCGGCGTGGAAGTGCCTTGAGCGCCGTGCGCGTCCTCGGCATTGATCCGGGCCTGCAAACCACCGGCTTTGGCGTGGTCGATGCGGACGGCCCGCATTTGACCTATATCGCCAGCGGCACCATCAAAACCACGCACCTGGATTTAAGCAACCTGCCGGGCCGCCTCAAGGTGCTGTTCGACGGCGTGCGCGAAGTCGCGGCCCGCTACCAGCCGGATTCGGCCTCCGTCGAAATCGTCTTCGTCAACGTCAACCCGCAGGCCACGCTGCTGCTCGGCCAGGCGCGCGGCGCCTGCATCACGGCGCTGGTTTCGACCGACCTGGCCGTGGCCGAATACACCGCGCTGCAAATGAAAAAAGCCGTCGCCGGTTACGGCAAGGCGGGCAAGGCCGAGGTGCAGGAAATGGTGATGCGCCTTTTAAAACTGCCGTCGCTGCCGGGCAAGGACGCCGCCGACGCGCTGGGCCTGGCCATCACCCACGCCCATGTGGGCGCGGCGATGGCGCGGCTGGCGCTGGCAGGCAGTTCAAGCGAAGTGATCGGCAAGCTGGGCGGCAACTACCGGGCCGGGCGCAGCCGGTAAAACATAAAGCGTCAAACGGCGGGAGCGGCGTCTTACCAGGCCCGGGCCGGTGTGGCAAAGCCCTGCGGCGCCTTTTTCTCATCGTCGAAGGTGACGATTTCGTAGGCTTCCGGGTGCGCCAGCAGCTCGCGCAGCAGCAGGTTGTTCATCGCGTGGCCGGAGCGAAACGCGCTGTAGGCGGCCAGCAGCGGCTTGCCCAGCAAATACAAATCGCCCATCGCGTCGAGAATCTTGTGCTTGACGAACTCGTCGTTGTAGCGCAGGCCGTCGGCGTTGAGCACCTTGTAGTCGTCCATGACGATGGCGTTGTCCAGACCGCCGCCGAGCGCCAGGCCGTTGGCGCGCATCATTTCCACGTCTTTGGTGAAGCCGAAAGTACGGGCGCGGGCAATGTCGCGGCTGTAAGCGCCTGCGCCCATATCGAACTCGACGCGCTGGCCGGTCGAATCGACGGCCGGGTGGTCAAAGTCGATTTCAAAGCTCAGCTTGTAACCTTCGTAAGGGCTCAAGCGCGCCCATTTGACGTTGGCGCCCTCGCCTTGGCGCACTTCGACCGGCTTGAGAATGCGCACAAAGCGCCGGGGCGCGTCCTGCAGCGCAATTCCGGCCGACTGAAGCAGGAACACGAACGACGAGGCCGAGCCGTCAAGAATCGGCACCTCTTCGGCGGTGATGTCGATGATCAGGTTGTCAATGCCCAGACCGGCGCAGGCCGACATCAAATGCTCGACCGTCAGCACCTTGGCGCTGCCGCTGGAAATCGTCGAAGCCAGCCGGGTGTCGGTGACGGCTTCGGCGGAGACGGGAATCTCCACCGGCTGCGGCAGGTCGGTGCGCCGGAAGATGATGCCGGTGTCGGGCGGCGCCGGGCGCAGCGTCAGTTCAACGCGCTGGCCGCTGTGCAGCCCCATGCCGACCGCCCTGGTCAGGGATTTGAGGGTTCTTTGAGCGAGCATGTCGGTTTAACAGCCCGCCGGTCAATCAGCCTGGCGGCGCAGGAAGGCGGGGATTTCAAAGTCCTCCATGCCGCCAGCGGCCAGCGCATCGACCTTGGCCGCTGCATGCGTGCGGTTGGTGCGCCACACGCTGGGAACGGCCGTGTTGCCGTACTCAGGCTGCTGGGCGGGCTGCGGCGCATTGCCGACACCGGCGCGGCCGATTGGCGCATTGACCGATTTTTCGCCAGCGCCCATGCCGGGGCTGCGCTGCGCCTGCAGCGGCGGCGCCTGGCGGCGCGAGCCCTGGCTGCTCAGGCCGGTGGCGACCACGGTGACGCGGATCTCCTCGCCCAGCTCGTCGTCGTAAGCGGTGCCGTAAATCACATGCGCTTCCTGCGACGCGTAGGCGCGCACGGTGTTCATCGCCAGCTTCGACTCGTTGAGCTTGAGCGAGCCACGCGCCGCCGAGATCAGCACCAGCACGCCCTTGGCGCCGGACAGGTCAATGCCTTCGAGCAGCGGGCAGGCCACGGCCTGTTCGGCGGCGATGCGGGCGCGGTCTGGGCCTTTGGACTTGGCCGTGCCCATCATCGCGCGGCCCGGCTCGCCCATCACGGTGCGCACGTCTTCAAAGTCAACGTTGACATGGCCGGGCACATTGATGATTTCGGCAATACCGCCGACGGCGTTTTTCAGCACGTCGTTAGCGTGGGCAAAAGCCTCGTCCTGCGTGACATCGTCGCCGAGCACTTCGAGCAGCTTTTCGTTCAGCACGACGATCAGCGAATCGACATTGGCTTCAAGCTCGGCCAGGCCCTGGTCGGCGTTGGCCATGCGGCGTCCGCCCTCGAACTCGAACGGTTTTGTCACCACGCCGACGGTCAAAATGCCCATCTCCTTGGCCACGCGGGCAATCACTGGCGCGGCGCCCGTGCCGGTGCCGCCGCCCATGCCGGCGGTGATGAACAGCATGTGCGTGCCGGTGATGGCGCTGCGGATGTCATCGACGGCCAGCTCGGCGGCCTCGCGGCCCTTGTCGGGCTTGCTGCCTGCGCCCAGGCCGCTCTGGCCGAGCTGGATGGTCTTGTGCGCGCTGCCCCGGTTCAGGGCCTGCGCGTCGGTGTTGGCGCAGATGAACTCCACGCCCTGCACACCGCAACGGATCATGTGGCCGACCGCATTGCCGCCGCCACCGCCTACGCCAATCACCTTGATCTGCGTGCCTTGGTTAAATTCCTGTGTTTCAATCATTTCTATTGTCATGGGGAGCCTCCTATCAATCGGCATTGCCAAAAAAGTTGTCAAAAATCGTTTCGCCTGGAAAAATTAGAAATTCCCCACCAGCCAGTCTTTCATCCGGCCAAAGGCGCTGTGCATGCTGCCCGCTTTTTGCGCCACCTTGTGGCCGCGCATGCGCGCCATTCTGGCCTCTTCAAGCAGTCCCATGACGGTGGCGGCCCGGGCTTGAGCCACCATATCGGACAGATACCCGAAGACAGCATCTCTTCATAGCCCGAGTCGCGGATGACTTGCTGGACCATCATGAAAATCTCTTCAATCCGGGGTTCTATCACGCCAGCCAAGGCTTGCTTGCTGAGCATGCGCGGCCCCCGGTCGCCCAGACCAGGCACTTCGACGCGGGTATCGGGGTCGGCCAGCAGCTGCTTGGCGCAGCCGTTTTCGACCTTGATGTCTTCAGCGTCCTTGGTCGGCGTGCGCAGCGCCATCGCAATGTCGCTGGTAATCAGGTCGCCCGCAATCGGAATCACCGCCGTATGGCGGATCGCGCCGCTGGCGAAAATCGCCACGTCGGTGGTGCCCGCGCCAATATCGACCATCGCCACGCCCAGCTCGCGCTCGTCCTGCGTCAGCACCGACAGGCTCGACGCCAGCGGGTTCAGCATCAACTGATCGACTTCCAGGCCGCAGCGGCGCACGCATTTGATGATGTTTTCGGCCGCGCTCTGGGCGCCGGTGACGATGTGGACTTTGGCTTCGAGGCGCAGGCCGCTCATGCCGATCGGTTCGCGCACGCTCTGGCCGTCAATCACGAACTCCTGGGGATCGACCAGCAGCAGGCGCTGGTCGGTCGAAATGTTGATGGCCTTGGCGGTTTCAATGACGCGGGTCACATCGGCCTGGGTGACTTCCTTGTCCTTGACCGCCACCATGCCGCTGGAGTTGATGCCCCGGATGTGGCTGCCGGTGATGCCGGTAAACACCCGGCCAATCTTGCAGTCGGCCATCAGCTCGGCCTCTTTCAGCGCCTGCTGGATGCTGTGAACGGTGGCGTCAATGTTGACGACCACGCCGCGCTTGAGGCCGCTGCTGACGGAAATCCCCAGGCCAGCGAGCCGCAGTTCGCCACCGGGCATGATCTCGGCGACCACGGCCATGACCTTGCTCGTTCCAATGTCCAACCCGACAACCAGGTCTTTGTATTCTTTGGCCATATCTTTATCTTTTCTTTGAGAGGGCGTCTTTGTCGGTAGCGGCGCTCTCGCCGGTCGTGACGCCTCTGAGCTTGATGGCATAGCCATTGGGGTAGCGCAAATCGGCAGATTCCAGGTCGCGCCCAAAGCGCGCGACAACCGG
>JAPLPS010000404.1 GCA_026400075.1 Polaromonas sp. | reverse complement strand
CTGAATATCGTCAACGGTTTTGGCCGCGAAGCCGGTATGCCGCTGGCCACCAGCAAGCGCATCGCCAAGATCGCCTTCACCGGCTCGACCGCCACCGGCCGCGTGATTGCGCAGGCTGCTGCCACCAACCTGATTCCAGCCACGCTGGAACTCGGCGGCAAGTCGCCCAACATCTTCTTTGCCGACATCGCCGACGCGGACGACGCGTTCTTCGACAAGGCCATCGAAGGCATGGTGCTGTTTGCGTTCAACCAGGGCGAAGTCTGCACCTGCCCAAGCCGCGCCTTGATCCAGGAATCGATTTACGACAAGTTCATCGCCCGTGTGCTGGAGCGCGTTGCCGCGATCAAGCAAGGCAGCCCGCTGGACACCGACTGCATGATGGGCGCGCAAGCCTCGTCCGAGCAGATGAAGAAAATCGAAGCCTACCTGACGATCGGCAAGGAAGAAGGCGCTGAGTTGCTGGCAGGCGGCGCCCGCGCCGAGCTCGAAGGCGATCTGGCTGGCGGCTACTACATCCAGCCCACGCTGTTCAAGGGCCACAACAAGATGCGCATTTTCCAGGAAGAAATCTTCGGCCCGGTGCTGGCGGTGACAACTTTCAAGGACGAAGCTGAAGCGCTGGAAATCGCCAACGACACGCCTTACGGCCTGGGCGCTGGCGTCTGGACGCGCAACGGCAGCGTTGCTTACCGCATGGGCCGCGCGATCCAAGCTGGCCGCGTGTGGACTAACTGCTACCACGCCTACCCCGCCCACGCGACGTTCGGCGGCTACAAGGAATCGGGCATCGGCCGCGAAACCCACAAAGTCATGCTCGACCACTACCAGCAGACCAAGAACCTGCTGGTCAGCTACAGCCCGAACGCGCTGGGCTTCTTTTAAAGCGTTCTCCAAGCAGGCTTTTTTTCGACGGGAAAGCTTGTTTTTTTGGGCGGCCACTGGCCGCCCTTTTTTATGGGCGCAATAAAGTGCCCGCCAGGAGAAATTTTATGGTTGAACGAGTGATTGCCACCGAAACCGCGCTGGCGCTGATTGAGCGCCTGAAGGCCCAGCACGGCGCGCAGCTGATGTTTTTTCAGTCCGGCGGCTGCTGCGACGGCAGCGCGCCGATGTGCTACCTGATCGGCGAGCTGACGGTCGGCCGCTACGACTTGCTGCTCGGCAGCATTGGCGGCTGCGAATTTTTCATCAGCCAGTCGCAGTATGAATACTGGCAAAACTCCCAGCTCATCATCGACGTGACCGAAGGCAACGGCAGCACCTTCTCGCTCGAAGGGCCGCAAGGCGTGTGCTTCCTGACCCGGTCAAAGCTGTTCAGCGATGACGAGCGCGAGGCGCTGGCGCCTGTCAGCCCAGCGCTAAGGTAGCCGCCCGGTACAAAGCCTGGCGCTCTGTGAATCCGTTCAGCCCGCCATTGATTTTCAGGGTAATGTTCCTGAAATCGCCGACGTCAGCCAGTGCATTGAGGTTACGGCTGTGCCAGTACCAGGCGGCTGACATGGCAGCCATGTCGGCCTTTTCCAGCTCTTCCGGGAAGGCTTCAAAGTCGGGCACGCTCATCAAAAACTCCCGCAGCCCGTCGCGGGTGCCGCAGTAGTTGGCCCGTCCGGTGGTCTGGATCAGGCCCCGGCCCATGTAGCGCTTGCCGTCGCCGGGCTGGGTGTTGCCCAGCCCCGCACGGCCTTCATAGCGGGTTTGTGTCGGTGTGGGTCCCCACAACTCGCGCACATACACCAGATGGCCGGACTCATGGCCGATTTGCGCCAGAAAGGCGGCCAGCCGCTTGGGTGAGTCAATCGAAAACAGGACGCAGGCGAGGTTCAAATGGGGCTGCCAGGCTGCAGCGCGCGCGGCAGTGGCGCCGGTGCCGGCCTGTATTTGCTGGGCGGTCAGGCTCATGGGAGTAGTCTTTCTTTGGGTAAAAAGGTGGGTTGGCAAGCACAGCTCAACCGTGCGCAGGCCAAGGGCCGCCTCATTCTATTGCCGATTGTGCAGGGCCACCGGCCTGCGTCAGAAGGCGCTGCCGGGTCAATCCGGCACAAAGCGGCTGGTAAAGCGCAGCTCGTCTTTTTCCTGCTCCAGCGTGACCAGCTGGCCCATCTTGCCGTCGCTCAGGCGGCAGGCGGCAAACAGGCTGTAGGCGCCGTTGAAGTCGTAAGCCTCCAGGTCAATCAGCATGTAGGGGTAAGGCACAAACACCTGGTGCGCAAAAACCGTGCGCTGGCGGTTGCGCGGTGACGGGTAGAGCTGGTAGTCGTCGGTGGTGATGCTTTTGGCAGTGGCCATAGGGGAGATGTTTGTCCATAGTGAGGCTCCAGCACGACGCTGTAAGCTCTGGCCCTATTTTCACGTATGAAAGTCCCCTGATGACCGAGCGCCATTTAACCCCCGGCAAAGACGAAATTGCCCTGCTCGCCCCCTTCGAGCGCCTCGGCCTGAAGCAGATCGAGGTGATTGCCAGCGCCCAGCAGGCAAGCAGCGCACTGCAGGCGCTGGCTGGCGCCACGATTGTCGGATTCGACACCGAATCGAAACCCACTTTTGCCCGCAACGAGGCCTCCAGCGGGCCGCACATTGTGCAGCTGTCCACGCTGGACAGGGCCTATATTTTCCAGCTCGAAGACGCCAGCTGCCGCCACGCGGTGGGGCAGCTGCTGGAGGCGCCCGGCCTGGTCAAGGCGGGCTTTGGCCTGGGCGACGACCGCAGGCGCATCATTGACAAGCTGGGGGTGGATTTGCAGGGCGTGCTGGATCTGAACCATGTCTTCAGGGAGCGCGGCTACCGCAAAGACATGGGCGTGCGCGGCGCGGTGGCCGTGCTGTTCAACCAGCGCTTCATCAAGTCGCGCAAGGCGACGACCTCGAACTGGGCCAACGTGCGCCTGTCAGAAGCGCAGATCATTTACGCCGCCAACGACGCCTATGCGGCGCTGCGCGTGTACCAGGCGCTGGGCTTGTAAGACGAATCAGTGCAGATGCCGGGGCTTGCGGCCGCCGCCGTGGCCAGAACCGCCGGGTGAGCCGCCCTGCCCGCGCGGCGGCCGACCCAGCTGCATCGAATTGGCCAGGTCGTTGAAGCGGCGCTCGAACAGCTGATCCACCGCCCCCACCACATCGCCCAGCTCGGAGGCGTCAAAATGGCGCTCCATCAGCCCAATCATGTCCTGCACCAGCAAGTCGCGCTGAACCTGCATGATCGCCGCTGGCGTCGGGCCAACAAAATAAATCGCGAAGTCGTCCCGCGCCTCTTCCCCGTCATCGGCGTCGCCGTCTTCCTCGTCAAAATCGGCGTCGTAAAACGTCACTTCAATCGGCGCGCCCATTTCGGCCAGCTCGTTCAGCCCCATGCACAGCTCATCGAGCGACTGGCGGAAATCATCATCGCCCGGCACCGTCCAGCACATTTGCAGCAGGTGCTTGTCGGCATCGAACTTGATGCCGGGCTCTTCCTCGTAGGCGCTGGCAGCGGCTGCCGCCAGCGATTTGGCGCCGGCGTAAGTCCACAAAGGCTTCAAAGCCTCCTGCAGCTGGGCAAAGTTGACATCGGCACGCAAAGGCACTTCGCCGTGAACGTGAATTTCAAAAGGGGTGTTGTAGCGGGACATGGATTTATCTTACCCAGTTTAGGGAGAGCGGTGGCGGCAGAGCACCACCAGAATACGGCTTTTGAGACTGAGCACAGTGCCGTCAAAGCATCCTCTGCGTCCAGCCTGCGACTGTTGCAAGCCTGGTACAGGCAGGCAGCTATTGTGCCACCGCTCTCCCTGCACGCGGTACACAATGGCCAAGCGACCCGCAGCAAACACAGCCCGTCCGCCACGGACACGCCAAAGTCCTACAGGCGGCCCCCATCAACTATTTTCAAATCACTCCCATGACGCCTGTTGCCCACACCCGCCCGAACCGCTCCGCCAGTTTTGCCGCTGCCGCGCCCCGCTTCATTCACCAAGGGGGTGGCGCTGTGCCCGCGCCACCCCGCAGCACTGCCCAGGAGCTGGCTGAGGGACTGGCAGCGGATGCCGCCCACATCGCGCCCAAGTTCTTTTACAACGCCCAGGGTTCGCGGCTGTTTGAAGCCATTACCGGGCTGGCTGAGTACTACCCGACCCGCACCGAGGCCGGTATTTTTGAAGCCGCCCACACCGACATGGCCCGCACGCGATATTTCGGTGGATTTTTTAACAGACGCTGCCGCCCAGCTGCAGCAGCAATTTCCGGCGCTCGACATCGTCGGCGTGGGCATGGATTTTTCCGCCGGACTGAGCTTGCCTGACGCGGTGCAGGCACATGACCGGGTGTTTTTTTACCCCGGCTCCAGCCTGGGAAATTTCCAGCCCCAAGAGGCGCTGGCGTTTTTGCGACATATCGCCGACCCGGCGCAGGGCCGGGCGCGCGGCCTGCTGCTGGGCATTGACCTGGTCAAAGACAGCGCCACGCTCGAAGCCGCCTATGACGACGCGCTCGGCGTGACGGCCGCCTTCAACAAAAACCTGCTGCACAACGTCAACGCGCTGCTGGGCACCGATTTCGAGCTGTGCCAGTGGCGCCATGTGGCCTTGTTCAACCGCACCGAGTCGCGCATTGAAATGCACCTCGAAGCCCTGCACGACGTAACCGTGCGCTGGCCCGGCCAGGCGCGGCGCTTTCTGGCGGGCGAGCGCATCCACACCGAAAACTCCTACAAATACACGCCCGCCAGCATGAGCGCTTTACTGAAAGACGCCGGATTCAGCCAGATCCGGCACTGGAGCGACCCCAAAGGCTGGTTTGCCGTGTTCTGGGCTGCTGTTTAGATAGAATTCGGTATTAAAGGGGTAAACCATGAAAAATTTTCGACAGTACTTTGATACAGCTTCGCTTGTCACCATGCTTATTACACTTGTTCTTTTTATTGCTGCTCTTTACTTCACTGGATTTACCCACGACTTATTACTCGAAGCAGGTGTATTTTTAGTATCGGTAAAGCTGATCTTAATGTCTTACAAAAACAAAGTTGCGTCGGATAACCTTCTAAAGGAATTGGGCGAGATTCGCTCCTTGATAGAAGAAGTGAATAAAAGATCGAGGCGGAATTAATTTCCGAACCCATCCATTCAGCGGGATGGCTTCGCCGCCCCTTATGTCAAACGTTAGCCGAAAACCACAATTTCAAAAACCAACGCCCCGCCGTCCAAAAGACGTGCGGGGCGTTGTGTTTTAAATCAGGCGACGGGGCCGCTGCGGCTTACAGTTTGGCGCTCACCCAGCCCTGCACGCTGGCCAGGGCCGCAGGCAGTTGGCTGGCGTCGGTGCCGCCGGCCATCGCCATGTCGGCCTTGCCGCCGCCCTTGCCGCCGACTTGTGCGGCGACGAAGCTGACCAGTTCACCGGCCTTGACTTTGCCGATAGTGTCGGCGGTGACGCCTGCGGCCAGTTGCACCTTGCTGCCATCGACAGCGGCCAGCACGATGACGGCGGTTTTCAGCTTGTCCTTGAGCTTGTCCATCGTCTCGCGCAGCGTCTTGGCGTCCGCGCCTTCGAGCTTGGCGGCCAGCACCTTGACGCCGTTGATGTCAACCGCCTGCCCCATCAGCTCATCGCCCTGCGACGACGCCAGCTTGCCCTTGAGCGCGGCAACTTCCTTTTCCAGCGATTTCATCTGGTCGAGCACCTGCGCAATCCGGCCTTGCAGCTCGGACGGGCTGGACTTCAGGCTGCTGGCAGCGGCCTGCACCGTACTCTCCAGCGACTGCAGATACGCCAGCGCATTCTGGCCGGTCACAGCCTCAACCCGGCGCACGCCCGAGGCCACGCCGCTTTCGGCGACGATCTTGAACAGGCCGATGTCGCCGGTCGCCTTGACGTGGACGCCGCCGCACAGCTCGCGGCTGGAGCCGATGTCGAGCACGCGCACGGTTTCGCCGTATTTTTCGCCGAACAGCATCATCGCGCCGGTTTTCTGCGCCGATTCGATGTCCATCACGCGGGCCTGCGCGGCGGCGTTGGCGAGGATTTCGGCGTTCACGCGGGCTTCGACTTCGCGGATTTGCGCGTCGGTCATGGGCGCGTTGTGCGCGAAGTCAAAGCGGGTGCGTTCGGCGTTGACCAGGCTGCCCTTTTGCTGGACATGCGCGCCCAGCACTTCGCGCAGCGCTTTGTGCATCAAATGGGTGGCGCTGTGGTTGCGCACCGTGGCGGCGCGCACGGCGGTGTTGACTTGCGCCTGAACGTGGTCGCCGACGTTGAGCGTGCCCTCGGCGAGCAGGCCGTGGTGGCCGTACACATCGGCCTTGATTTTCAGCGTGTCGCTGACGGCAAACTTGGCCGAGCCGCTGATCAATTCGCCCTCGTCGCCCGCCTGGCCGCCGCTTTCGGCGTAGAACGGCGTGGTGTCGAGCACGACAACGCCGTTTTGCCCGGCCTTCAGGGCGGCAACGCTGAGGCTCTAGCTTGGGATTTCTGGCGCTCCATAGCGGCGTTAAAGCCTTCGACATCAACAGACACTCCACGCTCACGGCATACGTCCTGCGTCAAATCGAGCGGGAAGCCGTAGGTGTCGTGCAGCTTGAAGGCCACACTACCTGGAAGAGTCAAACCTTGCCAATTTCTCTGAATCAGAGATGTCTTGGGGTATTCAACCTTTTCAGCCAACTCACGACCCCAAAGAATGTTCGACTCATCCTCAGGGTTTCCGTTGATTAAAAAGATTGCCTCATCGTCAAACTCAGCACTTCCTTTCACCAGAGAGTAAAACTGCAGACCAGCACGATCAACACGTCCTTCAAGCACCTGGCCTTGAGCCATACATTTCTTGACCAGCTCAAAATCGAGAGCCATATCAAGAATTTCCATGCCATTAGCCAGCGTCTCGAAGAACCGCTCTTCCTCGGCCTTCAGCACTTCGGTGATGCGCGCAGCATCGGCGGCCAGGCGCGGGTAGGCGTCGCCCATCAGCGCCGCCAAGTCGGCCACCAGCTTG
>JAPLPS010000166.1 GCA_026400075.1 Polaromonas sp. | reverse complement strand
CACATTGCAGCCAGACGGCCGGGTGCAGGTCATCAACCAGTGCCGACAGGAAAACGGCGAGATGAAGGAGGCGCTGGGCAGCGCCCGGCAGATGGGAGGCCCGACATCTTCGAAGCTGGAGGTGCGCTTTGCTCCGGCCTGGCTGTCCTTCATTCCAGCAGTATGGGGCGACTACTGGGTCATCGACCTGGATACGGCTTACCAGCTTGTGGCCGTCAGTGAGCCCAAGCGGGAGTATCTGTGGATATTATCCAGAAGCCCGAAAGTTGACCCTGGCGTCTATGCTGCCTTGTTGACACGGCTGTCTGGCATGGGGTTTGACGTCCAGCGGCTGGAAAAGACCGTGCAGCGGGAGTGACGTGGGTTCGGTCGATGTCAAGCTAGTTATCGCCGATGAGTGTTGAAATTAAGCGCTGATCTTACGCAGTCGCCCGCCATTGCTGAAGTTCGGCATAGGCGCTGCCCGAAGCGTTGATAAGAACGGCAAGCTGGTGTTCAGCCATCGCTCGCAGTTCTTCCACAGCCGCCGGTTCTTCTCCAGCCACGCAAAGCTGCGCTCGACCACCCAGCGTTTGGGATAACGGCAAACTTGTGCCTTTCGCTGCGCTTGGCGATCTGCACCGTGACGCCCTCACCCAGGATCTCTCGCACACCCAGCGCAAAGGGTTCGCCCACATAGCCCCCATCAACGAGCCACTTTGTACCTTGCCCAAGCTTGCCGTGCAGCGGCGCATGGCTTGCAGTGCCCCCTTGTGGTCTGTCACGTCGGCTGTCGTCACCGCGATGGCGTGCGGCAATCCCTGTGTATCAACGCAAATGTGGCACTTGATGCCCGAGACCTTCTTGCCAGCGTCATAGCCCTTGAATCCCGCTGTATCCGTGTTCTTGACGCTCTGTGCATCCACGATCAATAGCGTCGGCTGTGCGCTGCGCCCCAGTTTCTCGCGGGCCGCGCCAACCTGATTTTTTTTAAAGCCCGCTCCAGAATGCTGATGCCATCCTGGTCGGGCTTGCTCCACTTGGCAAAGTACGAATACACGGTCACCCATTTTGGGAACTCTCTTGGCAGAACCCTCCACTGGCAACCCGTGCGCAGCAGGTACAGCACCGCGCAAAATACTTCGTACAAGTCCTGCGTCGTGGGCTTTGTACGCCTGCGCACGCTTTGCAGCAGGGGCAAAATTTCTTCAAACTTCTCTCTGCTGATATCACTGGCGTAGGCGGCTCTGATCTGAGTATTTTCTCACTGCTCAAGAACGTAAACACGTTCCAAGCCCAGACGCTCGCGGTCTGGCTGTGCAATTTGATCGGATACCAACAATTCACCGTCGCTGGTGAAGCGGACACCTGGTGTATATTTTGTTGACAATACCCGATGCCATCTTTACCACTCCCCCCTCAAGCCATGCCCCGAAACGCCAAAAATGAAGCACCCGCCGTCCGGGTTGAGCGCGAAAATGTCAACGATGAGATGTACGAAAAGATTTATGCCGCCATCCTTGAGCACCGGCTGCATCCCGGCACCAAGCTGGGCGAGGACCGGCTGGCCAAGATTTTCAATGTCAGCCGCACGCGTGTGCGCGAGGTCTTGTCGCGTCTGGCGCATGAGCAGATTGTCGATCTTTATCCCCAGCGCGGCGCTTTTGTCGCCAAGCCCACGCCCGCGCAGGCGATGGATGTGATGGAAGCGCGCCGGCTGATTGAGCCGGCCGTGCTGCGCCGCCTGGTGGCGACCCTGACGCCAGACAAATTAACGCGCCTGCGCCAGCACCAGGAGCTTGAGCTGGACGCCCGGCGGCGCGAGGACCGCCGCGCCGTTGTCCGGCTGTCGGGCGAGTTTCACCAGCTGATCGCCGAGCTGGCTGGCAATACGGCGCTGTCCAGAAGCATGCGCGAGCTGTCCACACTGACCTGCCTGATTATTTTTCTCTACGATGCCCCGACATCGACCAGCTGCCGCGCTGACGAGCATTCGGAAATCATTGAGGCCATCGCCAGGCGCGACGCTGACCGGGCCGAAAAACTCGTCCTCAAACACCTGCTGCATATCGAGAGCAGCCTGTCGCTGGATGACTACACGGCGGAGGTCGATCTGGCCGCCGTGTTCAGCGATGT